>JAFDHB010000033.1 GCA_019308985.1 Deltaproteobacteria bacterium
AGATCCTTGAAGCCATCATGTCCATTTCCGGTGTCCTGATTACCAAAGATACATCCTCAGCTCCCAAAAAGACCCTGTATCTTTCTGCCTCATGCTCGAAACGCAGGGGCAGGCCCTGACACATCCTCTTCAGCTTGCTGACCTCCCCATAGCCTATGCCTTCCCTCCGTGCCTGTAATGCCACCACGCGGTACATGGCCCCTGTATCCAAAAAGAAGAAATCTAGCTTCTTTGCGAGCAGTTTGCCGGCCGTGCTTTTTCCGGAACCTGAAGGACCGTCGATTGTTATGATCATGACCTTGAGCTTATCCTTTGACTCCTATTCAGGGCAGGGATGTCATTCTCCCCGTACCCTATGCAGCGGGATCGTGAAAGGCGCTTCCACGTGTGCGAACTGTGCAAATTAGCCGTCTACATAGGTTAAGATCTCAAAATTTGTGTCAAGTCTCTGTATCTTGTTGTGCAGTTTGCGAACAGATACTAGATGCTGGTTCCCGGCTTCCGGCTCGGAGAGATGCTGGATCTTAAGGAAGGCTTGTTTATTGTTTTATCCAGCATCGAGCATCCGGCATCCAGCATCGCTTTGCTCAAGCAACGCAGCCAATCTTTCCTCAACTCGTCGGTTTGAGGCAGAGCTTCGCTAGGATGGTTGCTGACGCTTTTATATCAGCATTCAGGAAATATCAAGCATTTATATTATTTGGGCTTGACTAAAGCCCTCTAATTAACTATAAACCATTTTGGATTTACAGTGAAGCTGATTTGTACCGGAGTGACGTTTAAACCATATTTCTGACTTCCAGGGAGAGGAATCCTATGAATAAATCTCAACTAATAGAAGCCCTTGCCAAGGAAGAAAACCTCGCCCTCAAGAAGGCGGAAGAAGTTGTGAACACGGTTTTCGGTGATATGGAGAAGGCCTTGACAAGGGGGGAACGCGTCGAGATTAGGGGTTTTGGCAGCTTTAAGATCAAGCACTATGAAGGTTATCAAGGGAGGAATCCAAAGACAGGCGAGATAATCAATGTGGCTTCAAAAAAGCTCCCCTTTTTCAAGGTCGGCAAAGAACTTAAAGAACGCGTTGATATCTGATTTTGCAATACATTTCCCTTGGTCGTGCTAGACGGGGAGCTAGCGGTGCCCTGTAACCCGAAATCCGCTTATGCGGGGTCGAATGTCCTTGCTGAGAGTCTTTCATCCAGGGTTTCCGTCGGTCGTTCTTGGCAAGGGAGTGGACCTTGCGTGACAGACACTTGCTAACCCCGTCAGGTCCGGAAGGAAGCAGCGGTACGCAAGAGAGTCTGTGTCGCAATGACCTCTACTCCTTACACCGGGACGATGATGGGACCTTGGGCGGGACGCGAACAAGGATGCACGACCAAGGATCCCACTTTTTGTCTGCGATCTACCTTCCAGACCATAAGCCTCCAGACCATAAGCCTTGCCTGCGCGAAGTGAGCCAAGAATTGAGATGACAGGAACAAGAGCGATTCTCCTGAAATCACGGGGCATTCCTGCTGTCCCTGGCATTATGCCCGGCGATTTGGGATATCCTCCTGGCGTTGTGTACTTCCAGTTCGAAGGATTGGCCAAGGCCGGGCTGAGACATGCGATTTTCACTCGCCTGGGCGGAGTGAGCCGATCTCCTTACGATACCCTCAATGTCAGCAACGAATGCGGTGATGACCCCGAACATGTGAAGAAGAATCTAGGGATAGTCCGACAGGTGTTTGGAACAAAGCACTTGATTTCCATGAAACAGGTCCATGGAAACCAAGTACAGGTTGTCACCGAGGATGATGTGAGCCGCCTGTCCGATCCAATTCATGCGGATGCCTTGATCACCCCCGTGTCTCAAGTCGCCCTGATGGTGAAGCTTGCCGACTGTCAAGGAATCATCCTCTTTGATCCCATAAGGAGGGTCCTGGCAAATGTCCATTGCGGGTGGAGAGGGAATGTACTCAATATTATCGGCATTGCGGTGGAGAGGATGTGCGCTACATTTGGCTCCAAAGCGTCAGAAATCAAGGCCGCCATAAGCCCTTCTCTGGGCCCTTGTTGCGGCGAATTCGTAACCCACGAACAGATCTTCCCGGAGGAGTTCCGCTCCTTCATGTTGCGAAAGAATTATTTCGATCTTTGGGAAATAAGTCGCCGGCAGCTGATGAGGGCCGGGTTAAGGGATGAAAACATAGAAGTTGCCGGGATTTGCACACGTTGCAGAACCGACTTCTTTTTTTCCTACCGGGCCGAAGGAATAACGGGGAGGTTTGCCGTCCTATCCATGCTCCAAGAGTAAACCCCGTGGAATTTCGCACCGGGCATTGAATCCCGTGCGAAAAACCGGAGAGGAACTTAATTCAGTATCCCTGTGGTTCCGAAGGCGCATTCCTACGGGGTAAACCTGGTTTATCCTATTGACAAAGGATTTAAAAAGATTAATACTTTTCATTAAAGATTCATCAAGCCCAAGAACTTCCTAGAACTGATGCTTTCGGAAAGGCTGCGGAAGTTCCGCAACGTAGCCTTTCGACTGTGCTCATGGCCGTGAGCCTGTCGAATGGAAATCGGAGTTTTTCCGAAGCCATCAATCTTAAATACTTCAAAGGAGGTTGCTTATGCCGTCCTACGACTTTAGATGTGAGAAATGCAACAAAAAGTTCACCCTCACCCTCTCCATTTCCGAGTATGAGGGTACCAAGGTAAGGTGCCCGAAATGCAAGAGTACTAGGGTCAGACAGGAAATAACCCCATTTCAAGTGGTGACCTCAAAGAAGAGCTAAGATAAATGGAATGCCCTCATTGTCACAACCGGATAGAAGGTAAATCTTGTCCTGCATGCCGGGCAGAAGTGCCCACAGAAGGACTTTACTGCATGTATTGCGGTGCTCCCATGGAACAGCCCGACTTCGACGGCGGTGCAGAAAACGGTATCGACCTGGATGACCGGGTGCTTTGCCCCGACGGGACCTGCACCGGGATAATCATAGACGGTAAGTGCAGCGAATGTGGAAGGCCTTATGGGGATCCGGACAAGACTGAACCAGGATAGCAAGGAAAGTGTTTGAGCTAAGAGTTGTCTCTCATTTTGCAGCCGCGCACCAGCTGGAAGAATGTGGCGGAAGATGTGAAAGGTTACATGGCCATAACTGGAAGGTGGAAGTCTATGTGAGAGGCGCAAGCCTGGGGGAACAAGGGCTTCTGGTAGACTTCCGGGTAATCAAGGACGCCACTGAAAGGGTGGTTAAAGGTCTTGATCATCAATTCCTGAATGAACTGACGGAATTCAAAGGTGTCAACCCTTCCTCAGAAAACATAGCCTACTATATCTTTCGTGCCCTCAGCCGGGAGCTGAACACTGAAAATTACAGGGTCAGCCGTGTAACCGCATGGGAGTCGGAGTCCGCCTGCGCCACATACCAGGAAGAATGACCTGCGTTTATCCGGGTTGAGATCACATGAAAATTATTGCCTTTATCCCAGCAAGGTACGAATCTTCTCGTTTCCCGGGGAAACCACTGGCCCTTATCGCCGGTAAGCCCATGATTCAGCATGTCTACCTTCGGGCCATTTCGTGCAGCAGCGTATCACGAGTGATAGTTGCAACAGATGATGAACGGATCAGTGATTGTGTTCAGGGATTCGGAGGCGATGTCATCCTTACAGAAAGAGAACACCATACAGGTACGGATAGGGTCGCGGAGGCCGCGAGGAAGATAGGTTTGAGGGATGAGGATATAGCCATAAACATACAGGGCGACCAACCCCTGTTTAATCCTGAATCAATCACCCATCTCCTTTCTCCATTGCTCCGGGATCCTTCCCTCCTTATGTCCACCCTTGTTTACAAGATGAGCGCTGAGAATGAGATCCAGGACCCAAGAAATGTCAAGGTGGTGGCGGACAGGGAAGGCTTTGCGCTCTACTTCTCCAGGTCGGCCATTCCCTATTTTCGGGATTCCCGCTGGGGGCGCATCTACCTCAAGCACCTGGGATTTTATGCTTACCGCATGGGCTTCTTGCAAGAGTTTGCCTCGCTCCCTGTGGGGGACTTGGAGGACAAAGAAAAGCTCGAACAGCTCAGGGCCCTGGAATACGGACACAGGATCAAGGTGATCGAGACGCCACACGATTCTATTGAAGTTGACTCCCCTAAGGATATCGAGGAGGTGGAAGCGCTTTTGGAGAGAAGTTGACAAGCTCCAGCCGGTTCCACTGGATCTTTTCCGGGACAACCTGGCCGCTATTCTTCGTCTTTGAAAATCAATGCCGCAGCATCAATGTCTTCCGGCGAGAACACGAAAAGGGATTTCCTTGCATTCGGCAAGGCGGAACCGTAGACATAATTGATATTGATGCCTTCTTCCCCGAACTTCTTTGCCATTTTGGCCAGGGTGCCCGGCTTGTTCTCTATCTCCAGGGCAATAACCGGCATTATGTCAAAGATGTACCCTTCCCTGGAGAGCACATCTATTGCATTGTCGGTCTTGTTGACCAGCAGTCTGATAAGCGCATAGTCGGCGGAATCCTTTTGCATGGACCCGTAAGAGGCCGCCGGGGCCACTCTTTTCAGGGATTTGCCCCTCGCCTTGAAGAGTTCCTGCACGTAAGCTGAAGCGTCCTGGATGGTGAGGGCGTCTATGTTTATCCCTTCGCCGGCGAGAAGACTCGCCAGCTTACCCAGCTCACCCGGCGCGTTCAGCAAGAACAACTGGATTTCCGTCCTTACCATATCCCCCCTACCTCTGTGTCGATGTGAAATCCTCGCCGAAATCTCCGCCCTTGTAACCCTTGAAGTATTTCAAAAATTCGGAATCAGTGGAAAGGATCAGGGTGCTGTCCTTGTCTATGGCCTTCTTGTACAGTTCCAAGGTCTCCAGAAAGGAGTAAAACTCCGGGTCTTTGCCATAGGCCTGGGCATAAATGAGGGCGGCCTCAGCATCGGCCTTTCCCTTTATCTCCTGGGCCCTGCGGTAGGCCTCGGAGGTGATCTGCTTCAGGGCCTTTTCCTTTTCTCCTTCTATCTTCCTGGCCTCTCCCTGTCCCTCTGAACGGAATTTTTCGGCTACCTGTTTTCTTTCTGCAATCATCCTTTCGTAAACCGATCTTCGCACCTGTTCCACGTAGTTAAGACGCTTTATCTTGACATCCACCAGTTCTATGCCGAACTTTGACAGCTTTGGTTGCGCCTGCTCCAGGATGCCCTTTGTGATCTTTTCCCTGCCCATGGTCACCTCGCCCAGGGGCCTTGTATCTTTGATTTCCACCGTAACTATCTCGAAGGTATCCAGTTCCCGGTTTGTGCTCCTCACGGTCTCTATGAGGGGATAGGAGGTCACAAAGTTGCGTACCGCGGAATCGATGATGTCGTCCAGCCTGGCCAGGGCTCCAACGACGTTGTTCACCGTTTGGAAAAACAGCAACGGATCCACTATCTTCCACCGCGCAAAGGTATCCACCCAGATGAAAGTCTTGTCCTGGGTTGGTATCTGCCCCGGGTCACCGTCCCAGTCGAGAAGATTCTTAGGGAAATAGTTGGCCTGCTGAATCACCGGTATCTTGAACTTCAGGCCCGGTTCCTTTATCGGGTCGCCAACCGGCCTTCCAAACTGGGTGATGACTACCTGTTCGGTCTCGTCAACGGTGTAGGCGGCGGTATAAAGGGCGATAAGCCCCACGACAATGACGACAATAGGGGCCTTAAGTTTCACTTTGTTCCTCCTTTATCCTCATACTTGTCCAGGTTGAGCAGGGGCAGCAAATTCCTTTGGTCTGCATCGATGATGTACTTGTTGCCCAACTTGGGAATGACCTCTCCAAGGGCTTCAAGGTAAAGCCTCCGCCTGGTCACATCCTTTGCCTTTATGTATTCGTCGTAAAGCGCAAGGAACCTGGCCACGTCACCCCTGGCCCGATTCACCCGGTCCAGGGCATAGCCTTCAGCTGTCCTGATGGTCTTTTCCGCCTGCCCCTTGGCCTGGGGTATGGCCTTGTTATACTGCTCCCTGGCTTGGTAGATCATCTTTTCCTTTTCCTGGATCGCCTGGTTCACTTCATTGAAGGCGGGTTGAACAGGTTCGGGTACGTTTGTCTTCTTCATCTCGATAGTGGTGACCGCTATTCCGGTCTGCGCTTCGTCCAGTTCCTTTTGAAGGAGTTCCTTTGCCTGGACCGCTATCTCCATGCGTTTGCTGATCACCTCGTTGATACTCCTGTCCCCCACCACCAGGCGCATGGTCGCCTCGGCCAGGTCCCTCAAGGTCCCGCGCACATTCTCCACCTTGAAGAGGTAGTCACGGGGGTCCTTGACCCTGTACTGGACCACCCAGGGTACCACCGCCACGTTCAGGTCTCCGGTCAACATCAAGGATTCTTTCAAGTAGGCTGTTCCTGTTGCATACCTTGTTCTGACACCGGCCTGGAGGGTTCTGAACCCGAATTCCTCCTTGAAGATGTACCTCACCTTAACCTTGGTGACCTTCTCAATCCCTTTGGGGAGCTTGAGGTGTAGACCGGGAGGGGTGGTCTTGACATACCTGCCGAACCTCTGGATCACCCCCACCTCGTCCACATCAACGGTGTAGACAGAGGTGGAACCAAGATAAATGAGCAGGATAATTACTATTATCACCCAAATAGTCGGGAATTTTCCCTTGGCTCCCCTGATCTTGTTAAAGATCTCACCCATCTGGGGAGGCGCTCCACCTGGCCCCGACTTCCGTTGCTGTTGCAGTTTGTCCCAGTCCCAAGCCATAATAATCACCTTTTCTGGATTGATCTATTGTGCTAGCATATAGACAAGTGCTAAATTCGTCAAGAAATAACTCAAAAGAGCAAATTCCTTTTTGTCATGAATAAGAAAAAAGACCCTTTCACCTCCCTTGGTGATGTGATAAGCGAGCTGTTGGGTGACAGGAATCTCCCTTTCAACCCTAAGGATGCCCTGATATGGAGGGTATGGGACGAGGTGGTTGGTCCCGTTACCTGCAAGTACGCCCAACCCTCATGGATCAAAAACGGCATCCTCAGGGTGAAGGTAGAGGATCCCATATGGCTCCAGGAGCTGCAATTCTTTGAGGGCACAATCGTAGGAAAACTCAACCAGAAGCTCGGGCGTAAGGCTGTAAAGAGCATTGAGTTCAGGCTCAAATCGTGATGGCGTGTTGACCAGAGCCTGATCAACGACGATCAGTGGTCCCTTGGGGTCTTTTCACAAAGCTCAATCAAATGTCTCCCAGGCCCCCCTTACGAGAGCACCAAACACTTAATCGAAGGCCACAGTAGCCCCAGGAGAACATCTCCAACGGAGACTCCTGTCTTGTGCCTATGGGGAAATGCAATATGAGGGTAATGGGGGCGTGCAAACAGCTCAAGAGAAATATTGAGCCTTGTGAAAAGACCCCAAGGGACTACAAGAGCAAATACCATCATGCTCCATCTTTTTTGCCCGTAAATAGATGCAACGGGATGGTTTGGGCAGTTGCCTGTTGACGGGCTATTGATCAGGCTTCCGGGTGATGGGATGTCCAGGCCGTACCCCCCTAGCCGATAATCGGAGGCAATATCTTGACACCTGGACCGCCCCCTTTTAGGGCCTCTATCAAGACCAGCTTTGCCTCTGAATTCATACCAGGATAAATGACCCTTATCCGCTTCGGCTCCAACCTGGATCTTCTCATCCTGACCATGAGATCAGCCAAGCGCGCTGCGGGATATATCAATGCCAACCTCCCCTTCTCCCTCAGCACCATCTGTGATGCATCTATGATGTCATCCATGGAGGTCGTTATTTCATGCCTGGCGATTGCCCTCTCAATATCCGGATTCAGTCTCCCGTTCCTCTTGGGGCGATAGGGGGGATTACATATCACTACATCCGCAATACCCGCCTTCAGCGGTACGGATCTCACATCCCCTAACACTACTCCCATCCTCCCATCGAGACCATTCAATCTGACGTTCCTCCCGGCCTGATCCGCCAGGTTCGGCTGTATCTCCAGGCCCAGGGCAAACCCAACAGGCTTCGTAAGCAGCAACAGGAGTGGTATTATTCCACACCCTGTTCCGATATCGATAAGAAAATCCCCCTTTCTGATTGTGACAAACTCCGACAGGAATACAGCATCAACGGAAAAACGATAGCCGGTCTTTGATTGAATCAGCCTGAGTCTGCCCTCCATGAATTCGTCTATGGACTCACCTGGTCGCAAGGTTATATTTTTCGGCAACGTCGAAGGCATTGGCTATAGCTTCCCCCCCGCAAAAGGTCTTTTGGCGCGGCTTCCTCTCCGAAATCCACGCCCCTTGACTCCAATGCTTCAAATATATAAGATTTCGCTGCTATCTCAAAGCACTTTGAAAAACTCTTTGAAAAATGCAGCCTCCTTTTAGGATCCAGATTCAGTGCAAACAAGTGGCATATTACAATGTTTTCATCCAGTCGAGAGTCTGAGCATCTCCTTGCCCCCAACATTGTTATAGAGGGCGGGGTAGTACTCACGATGTGTGAAGGACAAGAGCTTTTGCACAACAGCAGGGTATTGATCAAGGGCGACAAAATCCTTGGGGTCCACCATGCCGAGAAGTCCGCCCCGGTACACAAGAATGCCGAGGTAATCGATGCCGGGAACGCTATTGTTATGCCTGGCCTGGTAAATTGCCATGCCCACACGGCCATGACCCTTTTCAGGGGGCTTGCTGATGATCTTCCCCTCAAACAGTGGCTGTTTGAAAAAATCTTTCCAGCAGAAGCGCAACACCTCAGCCCTGACACCGTGTATTGGGGAGCCCTTCTGGGATGCCTGGAGATGATCGCCTCGGGCACTACCAGTGTCGTGGATGGATATTTTTTCCAAGATTCCACGGCCAAGGCATTTCAACAAGCAGGTCTCCGGGCCCTCGTTGCCCAGGGTGTAATAGACTTCCCTGCACCAGGCGTCCCCGACCCCAATGACAACCTCAAGAAAGGCAGGGACTTCTTGGAAAAGTGGTTTGGGTCCTCGGACCTGATAACTCCTGGGCTCTTCTGTCATAGCCCGCTTACCTGTTCAGAAAGGACCTTGAGGAAGGCAAGGGCCCTGTCCAATGAGTTTTCTCTTCCCTTACAGATCCACCTTTCAGAGACAGAGGAAGAGGTCCATGAAATCCTGAATAGGACCGGGACTCGCCCCCTGAAATACCTGGACAAGCTCGGCCTGCTTTCCCCCGGCCTCATAGCCGCACATGTAATCCATGTGGATCAAGAGGAAATCCATATCCTAGGTCAGAGAGAGGCCAAGGTGGTCCATCTACCCGAGAGCAACATGAAGCTTTCATCGGGCCTTGCAAGGATACCCGAAATGATTAACTCCGGTCTCACCCCTGGAGTCGGAACAGACGGCTGCGCGTCCAACAACGATCTGGATCTCTTCCGGGAAATGGACTCCCTGGCAAAGGTACGCAGGGTCTTCTCCATGGACCCGGTCACGATGACTGCTGATACGGTACTCAAGATGGCCACAGTCTGGGGGGCAAAGGTCATGGGTCTTGAAAAAGACCTGGGAACGATCGAACCAGGGAAGAAGGCTGACATAATCGTCGTAGACCTTTCAGCTCCCCATATGATCCCCCTCTACAGTCCGGTTTCCAATATCGTGTACTCGGCAAACGGAGCGGACGTAAAGGACGTCATCGTAAACGGGAAAATCCTGATGAAGGACAGGCGTTTCAAGACCCTTGACGCCCATGAAATCATGAAAGAGGTAAAAAAGATAAGCAAGAAAATTGCATAATAGGGTCCCCCGCCGGGGTTCCAGGGACATACTCTTCCTATGGAAGCATCAAGAGTTTCTCAGCGACCCCGATCGCCTCAGCGGGACAGCCCACATACTTAACTCCCTCGATGTCCCGCCATGTATCCAGACCAATCACGGTTCGCCCGATTTTCAGCGCCAATGCTATTTCAGACAGGGTGCCGTAACCACCTGCAATTGCGATCAGCAGGTCTGATGCCCTTACTACCAGAAGGTTCCTCCCTTCTCCAAGCCCGGTGGCTATGGGGACAGTGATATAGGGGTTTGAATCTTCCTTCCTCGCCCCCGGCAACAGGCCTATGGTCACGCCCCCTGCCTCCCTGCACCCCCTGGCAGCCCCTTCCATGACCCCCCCGAGGCCGCCGCACACAAGGGCCCATCCCCTCCGGGCTATCTCAAATCCCACCTCCCTAGCCGCTGCATATATCTCCTCTGAGCAGGTCCCGGCCCCAATCACTCCGACGATGTGTTCAATGCTTCTCATTTCTCCCCCTTCCCTCTGACTAAACATCCTGGCCCATCGCAGATCCCGCCTTGGTCCGCCCCACAGAGGGGCTACAGCCCGCAACAAGCAACGATATATTTGGAGAACCCAGAAATCACCGACCACCAGTAAAACTGACGGTATGAGGAAGGCCCCAGGATGTGGCCAAAG
Organism: Deltaproteobacteria bacterium; assembly: GCA_019308985.1. The sequence continues at coordinate 10,447 of JAFDHB010000033.1, forward strand.
CGTTGCACCCTATTTCTCGAGAGATGGAAATTCGAATATCGAAGCACGAAATTCGAAATGCTTCCACCAACTCAGCATCCTGAGTAGAGTCGAACGACAGCACCAAATGACATAAATTCTAAGTACTAAGACATTCGTTTAACAGGATATCTCCTCCCTAAGGTCATTTTCTATGTTTTGAACATTTGGTCCTTCGGATTTGGGATTTGTTTCCTGTTTCTATTTTCGAATTTCGAAATTGTCTTTTCTCAAAACGCCTGAAACGGTATAACCCTTTCAATTCTCACCGGCATAGCCGGTGGATTAGTACTGATTTAGGAGCCAGGACTCAGAATATTCTTGATCGCGCTTCGCTCCAACAATCCCCATCATCGGTTCAACATTCGCCAGAGCCCTATTATTCTGGATTCTGACTCCTGGCTCCTGGATTCTTCCCGGGCATATCACGGCACAACCATTCAACCCTGACTCCCGCCCCGCGGGGAAGGACCAGATTCTCGAATGACCAACAAAATTATTGCCATTGTTCATCTAACCTGCTATTTAACCTCTTAGCGGCCCACTCACTCTCAGCATGTTGACTGTAACAAGGGTATAGTATATGAGATAAAGAGGACCATGGTAAAGAAGAAAAAGACTATATACATACTGGCAATTGTACCAATCATACTGATAGCCTTTGCTGTCGTTTGGTTTCTTGCGGTCATCTTCGAAGGGGAAAGACCCGCCATAAGCACTACTCCTCTCCCAGAGTTCCTCTCCAAGACGGAAACAATATCCGTGGAGTTTTTCGACCAAAAGCGGGGCCTCAAAGAGGTAACACTGACCCTCAGCCAGGAAGGAAGGGAGATAGTTATCCTGAGGGAGAAATTTCCTTTCAAGGGCCTCCTCAACCGAAAGGGAGTACACCAATACCGCAAGGATCTCTCCATTGACCCCCTTGACCTTAATCTGGCCCAGGGCCGGCTGGACATCATCCTAAGGGCCTGGGATTATTCCAGGCGGCGGGGAGGTGACGGAAACTTTGCCCTCCTTCGGAGGAAGATGGTCGTTGACACGATACCCCCTGCCATAAGGGCCTTGAGTCGAATGCATAATGTCAACATGGGGGGGGCCGGCCTTGTGGTTTACCAAACATCATCAGATGCCCGTGAAAGTGGCCTCTTCGTCAACGAGATGTTCTTCAAAGGCTTCCCTGCCATGGAAAGGGCCGAAGAGGGGATGCACGTGGTATATTTTGCCGTCCCCCAAGATCTTTCCTCTGAACCATCCATCCTCCTGTGGGCCAAGGACAGGGCCGCAAATGTCTCAAAATCCGGGTTTTATTACCATATCCGCAGGAAGAAGTTCCGTCGTGAAGTAATCAACCTCACTGATAGGTTTCTCAAAAAGGTGCTCCCCTATTTCTCCTGGTATTCCTTTGATCCCGGAACCACAGATATCCAGAAGTACCTGACAATAAACAGAGAGCTGAGAAAGGAAAACCACAAGAGGCTTTTGGAGTTGAAGGATAGGTCAGACCCCCAGAGGATGTGGGAAGGTAAATTTTTGAGGCTAAGGAACGCGGCCACCATGGCAAGATTCGGGGACAGGCGATTCTATCTTTATAAGGGGAAGAAGGTCGATGAACAGGTACATCTCGGTGTAGACCTCGCTTCGCTGGCCAATTCTCCGGTTCCGGCCGCCAACCACGGCAGAGTCATATTTGCAGGCACCTTGGGAATATACGGCAATACAGTGGTCCTGGATCATGGACAGGGACTCATGTCCCTGTACGGGCACCTCAGCAAGATCGATGTTGACCCTGGACAGACAGTCAGAAAAGGCGATTTTATCGGCCGTACGGGCCAAAGCGGCCTTGCTGGCGGAGACCACCTCCATTTCGCAATGATGGTCAACGGGATTTTCGTAAACCCCATAGAATGGTGGGACGACCATTGGATCCGGGATAATATAGCAAGAAAACTCGCCCTTCTCAAGACCAAGTAAGGCGATAAACAGCTCACGTATCCCAAATCAGCTATCGTCATCGCCCTTTGATCTTGTTGCCTATGAGTCGGGCGGCATTCTTTGTCTCCCTTATTAGTTGCCCCATCTTGCGTTCGTCCATCGCCGCCTTGAAACCCACCACGTATATGGTGGAGATCATGTCCCCTTCTCCTTCTATTGGAGCGGCCACGGCCCGCACCCCCATTAGGTATTCTTCGTCATCTATGGCATAACCATTCTGCCTTGCCGTCTTTATCGCTTGGATATATTTTTCGGGGTCGGTGATGCTCTTTTCCGTGTACCTTGGAAGACCCTTTGATCTTATGATTTCCAAGGCCTTTCCTTCGTCCATGGATGCAAGGACAACCTTTCCGGTCGCCCCGGCAAGGATGGGGATCGTGGTGCCCCTGGGAGAAGTAATCTTCAGTTCCTTCCTGGACTCCACGATATCAAGTATTGTGATATGTTCTCCGTTCAAGATGCCGAGAAAGACAGTTTCATCTGTCTTTTCCATTAACTCCTCCATGATCGGCCTTGCAACATCCTTCAGGTCAATCTGCGAGTAGGCCAACCTCCCCAACTCGATCAACGTAGGGCCAGTAACAAACTTCTTTGTGTGAGGGTCCCTCCTCACCGCGCCCAATTCCTCGAGTGCAAAGGTAATACCATGGACACTGCTCTTTGCCATGGCTAACTTCCTGGCGATTTCGCTTATTCCCAGGCCGTTCCTGGAGCCAGAAATCGCTTTAAGTATGTCGAAGGCCCTTTTTACGGAGGGGGCTATGTATCCTTTTTCCATTGTTCACCATGTTGAACCGCATTCCAAATCTATAATTCCGCTCGGATTTATTGTCAAGCAGTTTCTTGACTCCTTTTGCTTGGAGAGGCGTATTTTGGGCTGTCGCGTCCAACGCACTGTTTTCCTTGACACCAGCCCTTTTTCTGATATCATAGTTCGCCGGTATGTTCATAGTGTTGAACCTCTTTCCCGCCCTTGACGCTTTCCTATGAACCGGGAGGTATAATGGATTTTGCTTTCATCGTGGAGGGGCCCCTTCTCTGGTTCGCGTTCATTGCCTTGATTTCCGCCATCGTCATGAGACTGATCTTTTTTACTATCGCCATTGTTACCACCAGCAGACAGAGAGACGGTTTATGGTCCGGTGATATCGGGATCTTTTTTCGTCTCTTCATGCCTTTTCACAGGGCCGCCCTGAAAAAACCTTTTTATTCTCTGGCTCGTTACATCTTTCATTATTGTCTCATCGCGGTTCCCGTCTGGTACAGCGGACATATAAGCCTGTGGGCCGAGTCCAGGTTCGAATGGGAATGGGCGGGATTGCCTGATACCCTGATCGACTGGATGACCCTCCTGATCATAGCTCTCGCCCTCTATTTCCTCCTTAGAAGGATAATACCCTCTTCCATAAGGGCTTCCTCCCATGCTTCGGACTATGCGATTATCGCCTTGGCCGCCCTGCCCTTTGTCACGGGGTATTTCTTGACCCATGGAACGCTTGATGGGATAACCTTTCTTAGTGAAAATATGACTACCATTCATATTCTCTCAGGGGAAGTGATGCCGGGAAAGGTGTACGGGTTGCGCCTCCTGTGAAATAAGTTGCCCTACGGAGACATTGGAGACTACCGATTCAGGCAACCTCCGGATCTTTACCTATTCCCATTACCAATGCATTTGCTGCGGTGCATGTGTGAACGCCTGCCCGGAAAACGCCGCTGAACTCAGGCACGAAGTAGATCTTAGGAGGTTTTTTCAAATGGCCGCCAAGTACAAGATCAGGTCAGTCGAACTCGAATCCTGCAAGAACTGCGGATCTCTGTTTGCCCCTGAGCCCCAGCTGGACAAAGTTGAAAGCAACTTCCCCTTTGATTATCTCCGGCTCTGCCCTACGTGCAGGAAACTGCGGCATAGGGATATTATCGGAAGGATATCACCATGGACCCGGAAACCTGACAGGAAACAGGAACAGGAAAAGCAACCCGATGTTGTTCAGCATGATGAACCATAGAATATGTGGCTGGAATCCGGCCTGGGAATTCTTGATGTAGATTCATTTGCTCATGAACATCTCAGTGAAAAAATGCCGCCTTTTGCTGTGGAAAAAGGGGTCTTTTTCCCCTTGACAAGCAATGGAGCTATGTTAACATAACCCACACAGCCGGGTTCATGATCGTGAACGCGGTCACGCTCCGTTTACGTGGTGTCACCCCCCGAATTGTAATACTTAGAGGAATTGACAACCTTCATCACTAAAGGAGGAATCAAATGGTAGGAGAGAAAAAAGACCTTTCTACGGCTGAGAGCCTTCGCAAGACTAGGACCTATGGCAAGGTTCGCTGCCTTAACCCCAGTTGCATGGGGAGACTCCAGCCTGAAAAAGGCGCAAAGACGGTCAAGTGCCCTAATTGTGGTCTTGAATACCGTGTGGCATGGATAAAACCGGATTTTCCCAGGATCAGAGGCCCGGTATGGGATGTTAACAGAAAGATAGCTCAAGAGGCAACGAAAGCAAAGAGGGAGGGAAAGTGAAATGGCATTGGACAGGAAAATAGCTTACATCGATCTCTCTTCGGGAAAGATCGAGACAAGACCCATTCCCCTTGAAATCCGCAGGAAGTTCCTGGGCGGCAGGGGACTGGATGCCTATCTGTTGTATAACCACACGAAAAAGGGGATCGACCCCCTGGGGCCGGAAAACGCACTCATAATGAGCGGAGGGTTCCTTTGCGGCACACTTGCCTCAGCGACCGCTCGTACCCATGTCATGGCAAAGTCCCCTCTCACTGAGATGCTGGGCAGCGCCAATATGGGAGGTTTCTTCTCACCGGAGCTTGCATGGGCCGGCTTCCACCACCTGGTGATCAAGGGGAAGGCCAAAAAACCGGTATATATTTACGTGCATAACGGAGAAATCGAGATCAGGGATGCGAGCCACCTCTGGGGCGAATCAGTGACCGAGACCCAGTGGCGCATAAGGGAAGAACTCAAGGACGAAGAGGTCAAGTGTGCGGTTTGCGGACCTGCGGGTGAAAACCTTGTCAGATACGCCAACGTCATGACAGGTGTAAAGAACTCGGCAGGGAGGTCCGGCATGGGCTCCGTCATGGGCTCCAAGAACCTCAAGGCCGTTGCCGCCAGGGGCACCATGGACATCAAGATAGCCCACCCGCATGAGGCGCTTGAATACAACAAGAGATTCATAGACCAGATCACCAGCGCAAAGGTCAACCAAACACAGGGCATATTGGGCACTCCTTTTATTTGGGGGGCCACAAATTCCTGGGGCGGCGTAAGGTGCAGGAATTTCCAGTACAACCAGTGCGAATATGCTGATGACATCGAACCGGAACGGCTGGACGAGATTGCAACAGAGACCATGGGACCCTACCACATGACGGGGTGCTTCGGTTGCCAGGTACACTGCCGTCCCCAGTACAAGATCCCCTCCGGACCTTACGCGGGGAGATATGATGAAGGCCCTGAGTACACATCCCAGGGGGCGTTCGGCGGGGAGACCGATACCCCGCGCGCGGAGACCGTGCTCACGGGCAATTACCTCGTCAACCAGTACGGTGTAGACAACCTGGAGATCGGGAGCCTGATATCATGGGCCATGGAACTCTATGAACTCGGAATCATCACCCAGAAGGAGACCGACGGTCTGGATCTCAGGTTCGGAAACGATGAGGCGGTCATTGAAATGATCCACCGCATCGTTCACAGGAAGGGATGGCTGGGAGACGTCCTGGCCGAGGGAGGAATCCGCGCCGCGGAGAAAATTGGAAAGAATTCCTTCGACTACTTGATTCAGGTCAAGGGTATGAACAACCTGCACTCCGATGAGCGGGCGACTCCCGCCCTCGCTCTCAACATCGCTACTGCCTCCAGGGGCTCGGACCATCTCCGAAGCAGGCCTGCCATTGATCTTTATCACCTCCCCGAGGAGGTCCTGCGAAGGATTTACAGCACCCCCGTTCCCTATGACGGGCCATTGAGCTCGGAGCATACGGCATACGAGGGAAAACCATGGCAGGTCTTCTGGCATGAGAACTGTTACATGGGGGTGGACTGCCTCGGGATTTGCAAGTACCACACCACATTCCTTGGTGCCACACTTCCAAACTTCGAGGACTGGACAAGGGTCATATACTATAACACGGGTCTTGAGTTTACTGCCAAGGAACTGTGGGAAATTGCAGAGAGATGCAACATGCTGGAAAGGCTTTTCAACCTGAGGGAAGGCCTTCAGAGGGAAGACCTGAAAAAGGGTGACATGCTCAATCACCGCTATTTCGACGAAGCGTGCACCCGTGGTGCTCCGGATGTGATTGGAAAACACTTAGACCGCGAAAAATTCAAGAAGATGATAGACGAGTTCTATGAGATCAAAGGACTTGATGAAAACGGCATTCCCAAACCGGAGACCTTGAAGAGATTGGGTCTTGAAAACGAACCGTCTCATCTCTTGTAGCCAGCAGAATAGAAAGGAGAGAGCTAGCGATGGATTCCAATGCTAAAGTCCTCATGATAGACTATGAAAAGTGCACGGGTTGCAGGCTCTGCGAACTCGTGTGTGTTGCATCCCATGAAGGGGTTTCCAACCCCTCCAAGAGCCGAATAAGGGTGATGAAATGGGAGGCGGAGGGACTCTACGTCCCCATGTCCTGTCAGCAGTGCCAGGATGCGCCATGCCTGAATGTATGCCCGGTCAAGGCCATCTCGCGAGATGAAGACCTGGGGAGGGTACAGGTCAATTATGACATTTGTATCGGTTGCAGAGCCTGCGTCGCAGTGTGTCCCTTCGGCGCCATGCACTTTGACTCCATAGACAGAAAGGTGGCCAAGTGTGATCTGTGCGACGGGGACCCCCAGTGCGTCAGGTTCTGTGACGTGAAGGCGGTGGACTATGTGGAGGCCAATGATGTGCACTTGCGCAAGAAGAGGGATGCGGCAAAGAAACTCTCTGTAGCACAGAAAGAGGCCGCAACCCTTTTAGCACAGCACTAGTCGGCATCGCTGCAATCAGGGCAGCCAAGGGTCTTCTTCCGTTGAAGGGATCCCTGCTGCCCTGTCTTTCTTCTCTCTTATCCGCCGGCCAGCATTACCGTGATGTGTATTTCATCGCCGTCTTTTACCGTCTTTGCCAGCTCTTCAGGATAGGCGCTTTCCATGTTTACGTAGATTTCTATATAATTGTGGAGCTTCCCTTTCCCATCAAAGAGCACATCCTTCATCTGTGGATACTTATCAACAAGTTTCTCAAGGCATTCGCCCACGTTTCTCCCTGCGACATCCACCGCTTCCAGTCCGCCGGTATATTGCCTGTGTGTCTTATGGATGTTTACTCTAACGCCCACATTCTTCTCCTTTCATTTCAACATTATAAAGGCCTCGATTATGAAGAGCATCGTTTTACCGACAGGTTTGGATACCTTTCTTATCATGGGAACTCGGACATTACACCTGGAGTGCCATATCTCCTGCCTGTAGGAGCAACTTTCAGTTGCGATCCCCCTTTACGCCCTCGCTCCTGGAGTCTAACATGTTAGGGCGCAACCTGAAATAGCCTGTGAGAGGGGCCAGGTCGCTGATTTGTCAAGACCACCTCCCCGGTATCCGGGTCTTGCAGAACCTGCATCGCCCCTCCTCGATGTGAAACTGGCTGATGAAGTACCCCTTTCTCTCGATAAGCATTTTCCTGCAATTGTGGCAATAGGTGTTGCATCCTTCATGACCGGGAACGTTTCCTATGTACACGTAGTGGATGCCTTCCTTCAGGGCTGTATCCCTGAAGAGTTCCAGGGTTGCAATGGGTGTGGGAGGCAGCCTGGTCAGCTTATACTGGGGCCAGAACCTTGAAAAATGTAAGGGACAATCCGGACCAAGCTGTTCCAAAATCCATCCGCACATGCGCTTTATCATATCCAGGTCGTCCACGTAGGTAGGGACCACCAGGGTCAAGACCTCGAGCCAGACCCCTGTTTCACTCAGGGTCTTCAGGGTGTTGAGCACCGGCTTGAGCGTGCCCCCGTTCAAGCATCGGTAGATGCGGTCATCAAATGACTTGAGATCAATATTGGCAGCGTCAAGGTACTTTGTCAATTCCAGTAAAGGTATCCTGTTTATATACCCGTTTGAGACCAGGACGTTCCTTATTCCATGCTCTCTTGCAACCCTTGCTGTATCGTACATGTATTCATAGAAGGTGATGGCTTCTGAGTAGGTATAGGCGATACAAGGCACTTTCAGCTTCACGGTTTCCTCGACCACGTCATCAGGGAAAAGCTCCACATGCCTCACCTCCTCCGGCCTTCGCTGAGATATCTCCCAGTTCTGGCAGTTCAAGCACCTGAAGTTACACCCTGCCGTGGCTATAGAAAAGACCGGCGTGCCAGGGAAAAAGTGGTTCAGGGGTTTTTTCTCGATGGGATCGACGTGTACCGCACATGGATTTCCATAGGCAAGGGAGTACAGTTTTCCTCCGATATTCACCCTGGAGCGGCAGACACTCCTGTCACCCGGCCTCAAGTAGCACCGGTTGGGGCATACCCGGCACTGAACGCTGGAGCCCCGCGTGGAATAATGAAAGGCCTCTATGGACCACTTCCAGGGGCGTGACGGGGCATCGTCCCTAAACACCCGCCCTTTTACGCTCTTGTCTTGGTTTCTCCTGCCCAGGGAAAAACCAAGGGTATCGGCACCGCAGACAAGGGTCGAGATCGCCCCGGCACACAGGGACTTGATAAACTGTTTCCTCGTCATCAATAGGGCCAACCTATCCCCCCCTCCCAGTCCTCATACAGAACAGAACTATCATACTGGAGACCTTCATTAAGATCAAAAGAATAACGGCTCTCTTTATCCCCCAGATAGGGACGAGCAGACTCCCGGTAACAAGGGTTCCGAGGGCCGCCCCTGCCATGTCCGCTGCCACGCATCCGGCCGCAGGACTCCTGTCTTCCCCGATTATGGCGGTCACGGTGGGAAACTGGAGGCCACAGAAAAAGGAAAAAATAAAGCAATAGGCCAAAAAGACCAACTGGCCGGGCTCTCCTCCCCCGAAGTTTATCCATAGGGAGTAGACGAACAATAGGAGAAGGAGCAAGAGTTCGGATAGCGCCAGGCTCAACCCCTTTTCCCCTCTGTAGTTCTTTCCCGCTATGGCTCCCGGCAAGAGACCCAGCAGGAAGGCCGTGATAATGGCCCCTACCTTCAGGTAGACGTAGCCGTAGATTGCCTGGAAGGTGAAAATCACGAGGATTTCGATACCCATGGTTACAAAACCCGTGGAAAAGAGAATATACTCTTCCCTTTTCATGAAAAAGGCATAGAGTAAGGTCAGGGCGCCCACCACTATTATCAGCACACTCGGGGATGTTCCGTGCTTTGAAAACCATTCCTGGAAGACCGTATTCATCATCCTGGGTTCAAAGTCCCTGTTCACCGCCTCCCCGGGGTCGAGTATATCCCTTATTTTCCGTATTCTCTCCCTGGTCACATTGCCATAGTAATAGCCATCGATATAGGATGTCTTGATGTTCTTCAATCTCATCCTTGAAGGTATATCCTCCCACAAGGCACCGTCACGGCATACAAAACATGCCCTGTTGCCGGGCAATACAAGTACGTTTTGAAAATGTCTTCGCGCCGTACTATACATGATCGACAGCTTCCTCTTCCTTATTTCGCTGACATAGTTCGGGGAGTATTGGAGACTGAAGCTCAGGACCCCTCCCCTGTTCAGTATCGCCTTGCAGGAAGAGTAGAACTCCTCTGTATAGAAGCGGTTTATCTGAAACGTGTCAGGATCAGGGAGGTCTATGATAATGGCATCATATTTCTTCCTTCCTTTCCTGATGTGCATCCTCCCGTCAGTATTGTAAATTGTAAGACCCGGGTACTCCCTTATGAAACCAAGTTCTTCCGCCGCATCCGTCATATAGGGGTCCAGTTCCACATAATCTACATATTTCGGCTGGTATTTGTATACCTCGGCAAGGGTCTCTCCCAGCCCCCCTGAAACCAGCAAGACACCTTCAACCTTGCGCACCTGGCTCAGGGCAAAGTGAACTTTTTCTTCACTTTTGATTATATTCCCCTCCGCGTAAAAGGGAGCCCCTGATTCCCAGAGGGTTCGTTGCCCCCCTTCCTCTGTAATGATAATCCTTCCATAGGGGGATTCCTGGTACCGGACAATGTTGCCGTATTGTCCGAGGAGCGTGGATAGCTCGAATTCATGGTCCGTGGAATAGTAAAAGAAAAAAAGGACTGGCGCCGTTGCCAGGGCCAAGACCAGGTAGCTCCGACCTCTCCAAAGAATGAAGAGGGATATGAGGATCAACAGGCCGGAAGTGATTGCAATGCTCCTGAAGGGTTTCACCCAGTAGACCAGGACAAAGCTGAACAATAGACCACCCAGGATATCTCCCACGCTGTCCTTTATATAGAGGTCGCCGGAACCAAAGGTCCGGTCCTGGTCCCTTATTACATTCAACCCGTAGGGAAGGATGAATCCGATCAGGAGGCAGTAAAGGGCGGTAGTAAGGAGTATATAGAAAAATATCCCGTAAAAGCCCGCTGAAGTCCCGTGGATGAATGGAAGATCCCGAAACACCCGTATTATCACCAACTGGAGGAGGGGCCAGAGGGCAATAACAACACACAGGATTGCATACAGTATAATTGAGCTGTTCTTTGTCAGCTTTGCTGCCAGGCTGCCCATTCCGGTCAGGAGCAGCCAGCAGAAAAGGACCATTGATATGGTGATCTCATTCCCGTGAAACTGTGTCAAGAACTCTCGGATGTTTATGAGCTGGACGGGGATTGTTGAGATACCCGTTGCAATGATGGACCAGATCAATAGGCGTTTCAAGGCGGTCACCCGAAGGCTGCTGTCTTCTATTCTTCTTCGAATGCCTGGACCTGGTACGTCAAGACCTCCAGGTCTCCCTTTTTCCACTCGTCTCCATTCAACCCTGCCTTCAGGCAGAGATGGGTCAGGAATTCCTTCTTGTCAGGCAACTGCTCCCATACCTGTGGCAGAAACGTGGCCTGGTGGTATCCCTTCTTGATGATAACTCCGTCGACTCCGGGGCTCAGCTTTTCCAGCAGGTCCTGTGCATCTTCATAATCCAGGGGCCTTGGCTCCGTCAGAATACTGACCTCTATCTTGACCTTCTCCAATTCTTCCTTCGAAAGGGGAGGGAAACGGGGGTCTTTGAAGGCCGCGTTGATGGCATTGACCCTGACTCCTTCCAGAACAGATTCTTGTGGGACTATATGCCCTATGCAGCCCCTGAGCTGCCCATTAATAGTAAGGGTTACAAAGGTACCGCGTTTCTCTTTGAACTTCTCGGAAGGAACCTGACCGGGATCACCCGATGATTCCCTGTTCAGGAGCTCCTTCTCGATAGTCTTCCTGGCCAAAGAAATCAGGTATTCTCCTTCCTCCTCGGTAAGTTTCTCATTCTCAGCCATATCCATTTTACTTCCCTCCTTTTTCAAAATCACTGAGGTCGGGACGCTGCCGCTATTAATGGATTTTTTTGAGCTTTGCCGTTTATTATATTCTGAAATCCCGCCCAGTCCAAGAGAAATCTGGCCATGGAGCAATCCACCATCTCCCCCTGTAGGAGCAGGCTCTGCCTGCGATTCCTTCCCTCGCAGTTGCGATCTCTCAATCCCCACCCGGGTGTAGGAGCAGGTTTTACCTGCGATTCCTTCCCCATCCCCCTGTAGGAGCAACTTGCAGTTGCGATTCCCTGCGCGCCCCAAGCGCGTGGAGGTTTTGGCAATCAAGGTACCTTGATTGCCAAAAAAATCCATTCAATCCGTGTAATCCGTGCCAAAGATCTCCCCTCCCTTGGCCTTCGTGCCTGCGGGGAGATCGTACCGGGGATTTGTCCCGGTGCTCCTACAGGAAAATGATTCCTCGTCCCTTGTAGGAGCAGGTTTCACCTGCGATGCCTCATATCCCCATCCCCCTTCCCACAACCAGAAGGTTATTGTGGACACGGATCGCGCGCCCGTGTAATATCCCGGTTAAAAAACCCTCAGGAGGACACGATATCGTGATGGAAGATCCGGACGGCAGGGAAAAGAGGGCGAGAAGAATTTTTGAAATTCTCGACCCGGTATACACCATGAAAAAGACCGCACTTGAATACCGATCCCCCTTCCAGCTCCTGATAGCCACTATCCTTTCCGCACAGTGTACCGACAGGCAGGTGAACAAGGTGACCACAAGCCTGTTCAAGAAGTATCGCACGCCGGATGACTATGTTCGGGCACGAATTTCAGAGCTGGAGAAGGACATAAAATCAACCGGGTTTTATCGAAACAAGGCAAGATCCATCAAGGGCTGTTGCGAGGAGTTGATAAGACTGTACGGAGGTAAAGTGCCCGGCAACATGGAAGGCCTCTTGCGTCTTCCCGGCGTGGGCAGGAAGACCGCCAACTGCGTGCTCGGCGCCGCGTTTGGCGTCCCCGGCATCGTGGTAGATACCCATGTCAAGAGGCTCTGTCTAAGGCTGGGGCTTACGGAAAACAACCACCCTGACAAGATAGAAAAGGACGTGGAAAAACTACTGCCCAGGGATAAATGGCGACGATTTTCCGACATCCTCATTTACCATGGCAGGGCGGTGTGCAAGGCACGAAAACCTGCCCACGACCGGTGCCAGGTATTCCATCTCTGCCCCTCCAACTCCATTTGACACAACGCATCACCCGGGTGTAGGAGCAACTTTCAGTTGCGATCCCCATCTGCCCTCCCGATTTAGGAGCAACCTCTGGTTGCGATCCCCTGCGCGCGCCAGGCGCGGGGACGTTTTGGCAATCAAGGCACCTTGATTGCCAAAAAAATCCATTCAATCCGTGTAATCCGTGCCAAAAATCTCCCCTCCCATGGGCCTCGTGCCTGCGGGGAGATCGCAGGCAGGGCCTGATCCTACAAAGAGAATAATTCATCGTCCCGCTGTAGGAGCAGGTTTTACCTGCGATTCCTCCTCCCCGATTCCCCGGCCCATCACGCTACTCCCAGGGATACAGATCTCCCCGCACTCACCTATAGGTTATTGAATTCGGCGACGAGGAAAGTATGGTCGGAAGGCCTCTCTTTGAGCCTGGGCTCAAGGTCAACCCAGGCCCTGGTAGACCTCTTTGCAAGGGGCTCGGTTACGAAGATATAGTCCAGGCGCCAGCCCATGTTTCTCTTCACTGCGTTTGGAATCCTGTAGTCCCAAAAGGTATACTTGCCACCCCCTTTTTCATACACCCTGAAGAGATCCACGAATCCCCACCCCAGATACTCTCGTAAAATGGCCCTTTCCTCCGGGTGGAAACATACCTCTCCATCAAACTTCTCGGGATCATACACATCTGTTGGCTCCAGGGCCACGTTGAAGTCACCGGCGAGGAAGAGCATGTCGTCAGGCAAGTATGCACCCTTTACGTATTCCAGCAAGTCTCTCAACCACAGGAGTTTGTACCGGAATTTTTCCGTGCCCACGGCATAGCCCTGGGGCACGTACACATTGATGATCTCCAAATCCTTGACCCTTGCACTGATGAATCTTGCTTCCTCCCCGTCCTTGCTCCCGTAAAGGCTGTAGGTGATATCGCCCATAGGGAGTCTGCTTGCTATTGCAACACCGTTGTATGACTTTTGCCCGTTGATGACCACCTGATATCCCTTTTGCGTGAACATATCTTGGGGGAAGTCCTTGTCCTGGACCTTTGTCTCCTGGAGGCATAGGATATCCGGGTGCTCCCTTTCAAGCCATTCGCCGATAATAGGGAGTCTTGCCCGGATTGAGTTGGCATTGAATGTTGCTATCTTCAACGAAGTTCCTTACGCGAGTACACGGCAACGCAGGAATTGCACCTTTCCCGAACGCATCATTGCTATTTGACAATGCTGCCCGGTTTTGTCTCCGCGTCCGGCACCACCAGGTGCACTCCCGATTCATCTTCCGCAGCCAGTATCATGCCCTGGGACTCCACTCCCATCAATTTGGCCGGCTCGAGGTTTGCCACTATGACGACCTGCCTGCCCACGAGTGCCTCAGGGTCATAGTGCCCTAGTATCCCCGCGACCACCGTGCGTTCCTCGCCGATATCCACGGTCATCTTTATCAGCCTCTTGGAACCCTTTATGGCCTCCGCCGCCTTCACGATACCTATTCTTAGATCCAGCCTCTGGAACTCCAGGAAAGACACGAGGTCCTTCTTTTTTTCCATCTCTTGCTCTTTGTCCATTCCCTTAGATTCTTCCTCCTTCTTTGTCTCGATCCGCGGAAAGAGTTTCGGAACACCCTTAATAGTATCGGCCCAGCCTTCCCTCCCCCATTGATGTACGTTGGCCAGCTTGAGATCTTTTCCCCGCCTCGCAAGACCCATGGCCCTTTGCATCTCTTCCGAAGAGCCGGGGATAAAGGGCCACAAAAGGACGGATATCACCTTCAGGGACTCGGCGATATGGAAGATCACGGTTTCCAGCCTGCCCCTGTCTTCCTTTGCCAGTTCCCAGGGTGCCATGGAGTCGATGTACTTGTTCACCTTGCCGATGACTTCCCATATTGCTATGAGGCTCTTGTGGAATCCCAGCTCTTTCATGAAATGCTGGTACCTATCAATCAGGGAGAGGGCTGACTCCTTCAGGTCTTGATCATCCGGCTGGCTTTCACGGGGGTCAGGCACTCTTCCCTTGAAATACCGCTTGATCATGGTGAGGCTCCTGCTGACCAGGTTGCCCAGGTCATTTGCCAGGTCGGCATTTATCCTCGCCACCAAGGCCTCCTCGCTGAACTCCGAATCCAGCCCGAAGACCATCTCCCGCAAGAGAAAATACCTGAACGCGTCCAGCCCGTAGATATCCGCAAGTTCGAGGGGCTTTACTACGTTCCCCAGGGTCTTTGACATCTTGCCCTCGTTGACATTCCAATAGCCATGGACGTTGAGGTGCTTGTAAGGGTCGATCCCCGCGGATTTGAGCATGCATGGCCAGTATATACCGTGAGGTTTCAGTATGTCCTTGGCGATCAGGTGCTGGGCGGCGGGCCAGAACTTCTTGAACAGCTCCCCGTCCGGGTAACCAAGGGCCGACACATAGTTGATAAGCGCATCAAACCATACATACGTGACGTAGTTGTCGTCAAAAGGAAGGGTGATCCCCCAGGTGAGCCTGGTCTTTGGCCTTGAAATGCACAGGTCCTCCAAGGGGTCTCTCAAGAACGACAAGACTTCATTCTTGTACCTCTCCGGCCTTATGAAGTCAGGATTGTCATTGATGTGTCCTATGAGCCAGTCCTGGTACTTGCTCATGCGAAAGAAATAGTTTGCCTCGCTGATGATTTCAGGAACTGTCAGGTGGTCAGGGCACTTCCCGTCGACCAGTTCCCTCTCAGTGTAAAACCTTTCGCACCCGAAACAGTAAAGGCCGGAATATTCGCTGAAATAGATATCCCCGTTCTGATTCACCTTATTCAAAATGTATCGGACAGCGCTTTCGTGCCTCCTCTCCGTGGTACGGATAAAGTCGTTATTAGTTATGTTCAGCCTGGGCCACAGGTCCCTGAAGAGCTGACTGATTCGATCCACGTAGTCTTTTGGAGACTGTCCCGCCCTTTCGGCAGCGGTGACGATCTTATCCCCGTGCTCGTCAGTCCCCGTGAGAAAGTAAGTCTCCGCCCCTGTGAGCATGTAGAATCTGTTCATTACGTCGGCAACAATGGTGGTGTAAGCATGACCCAGGTGTGGCTCTGCATTCACGTAGTATATGGGTGTTGTAATGTAAAATCTCTCAGACAATTTTCTCTTGATTTCCTCCTGCGCAAACGATCCGGGTAACAAGGGGCCGGCTACCCCGGTGAATAAGGTCGCAAACGCCCCAGCTAGTCGGCAGATTCCCCCTGGCGATTACCATTTACGACTTCATCGTAGGATATTTCCACTTCCTCTCCTGATTCGAGGCTCACCGTGAGGGTCTCCCTGAATATGTTTTGGCGTATCACCTTGCCCTCACCCCTCTTGGTCTTCACCCTCTTGCCAATCTTGGGGAGATCCCTTTTGGCCTCTTCATAGTAAGGTCGTTCGTAGTTCAGGCAACACATCAGCCTTCCACACATCCCGGAGATCTTCGAGGGGTTTAGGGACAGGCTTTGCTCCTTGGCCATCCTAATTGAGACGGGTTCGAAGTTACTCAAGAAGCTGGTGCAGCAAAGCTGTCTCCCGCAGCTCCCAAGCCCTCCGACCATCTTGGCCTGGTGCCGGACTCCAATCTGCCTCATTTCGATTCTCGTACGAAATCTCTGGACAAGGTCCTTGACCAGCTCCCGAAAATCGACCCGGCCCTCGGCGCTGAAATAGATCACCACCTTGCTGCCGTCGAAGAACCTTTCCGCGGAGACCAAGTTCATAGGCAGGGACCTGTGGCGGACCCTCTTCAGGCAGTATTCATAGACCTCTTTCTCCAGCCTGCGGTTGGCTTCGTACCTCTCCCTGTCCTTTTCCGTAGCAAGACGCACAGTCTTCTTGAGTTTAAGTTCTGAGCAGTTTCCTTCGCACCTTATCGGATTGTGGCACACCACGCCGTAGGCAAGGCCATGTTCCGTCTCAACGATTACTTCGTCACCCTTTTTGAGGACTAGGTTGCCGGGATAAAAAAAGTATACCTTCCCGTTCCTTCTGAATTGGACGCTGACAAGTTTGTTCATGAATCCATTCTTATTCCTTTTCTCCCATTTCAAATTCCCTGCTCACATCCGCTCCTAACTCTTTCACCGACGCAACCCTATCGCCTTTTCCCTTTTCGAGCAAGGCAACTGCGTTGCCGTTCCTTAACGGCCCCAATCCCTGGTTGCGATTCCTATGCCCCGTCCCGGTGTAGGAGCAGGTTTTACCTGCGATCCCCAACTCGTCGATCTGGGACCAAGGTCCACCTTCCGATTCAACATTCAAGGTTCAACACCTTGCCGCATAATCAGTTCCCTTCTTCTTCCCTCTTTATGTCCAGCACCAGCTTCTCCATGACCAATTCCGCGTTCCTGGCCCTCAGAATGTCTCTTTGGGCCTGGTCCAGGAGCAGAATATCTTTGATCAACTTATCTACATTATACCCTCTCGAGGCATTTTTCAACTGCTGGGAAAAATCCACATTGAATAACAATTCCTCGGGCCCCTTCACACTCAACAGCAACAGATCTCTGTACCAGGTCTTCCATGTGGTAAACAGATGGGAGATCCCCTTATATTTATCACCGCCCTCAGTCCTCTTGTCTTCCCGGTGGGCAAAGTCAACGGCCGTTTCCAGGGCCTTGACCCGGGAGAGGCCATGCAAGTTAGTAATCTTGAAGATATCATCCTGCCTCTTTGCCAAGTAATCCCCTTCAGCCATCTCCACAGCCCTGCCAAGGCTCCCCTCTGAGACCCTCCCAAGGACCAGCGCCTGTTCCTCTTCGAGGCCCTTGTTCTCCACGAGCCATTTGGCTATCATTTCTGAGGGAATGGGCCTGAAGGATACCTGCTGGCACCGGGAAACAATGGTGGGCAAAAGGTCCAGGGGCTCGGTCACCCCAAGGATGATTATGTTCCTTTCCGGCGGCTCCTCCAGGCTCTTTAGAAAGGCATTGGCCGCCTCCTCTGTCATCTTTTCTGCCTCCTGAATAATCGTGACCCTGTACCTGCCGGATAGGGGCTTGTAGGCGAAAGCCCTGTTCAATTCCCTGATTTGCTCTATCTTGATGGTTTGCCCCTCGGGTTCGATCTCATGCAGGTCAGGGAAGTTACCACCCATAAACTGCCTACAGGGAATGCATGTACCACAAGCGTCTTCGTTGTCCGAGGCCAGGCAATTGATGAAACGAGCGAAGGCCCTTGCAGTGGTCCTTTTTCCAATCCCGGGGATTCCCACGAACAGGTAGGCATGGGGAATCCGGTCCAGCCTCCTGACCCGCCGCAGAAATCCTGTGGCCTTTTCCTGGCCGAGGATTTGAGAAAACAGTTTGAACGCACCGGTCTCCTCCATCATACTTTCCCCTTTGCTCGCTCCAGGTGCGGCACCAGGTGTCTCAATATATCTCCTGCGACATCCTCTTTCGGCATTGTCCCGTCAATAACGATGAATCGCTTACTCTCACTCCTTGCCAGCTCCAGATAAGCTTGCCTCACCTTCCCGTGGAACGCCATCTCTTCCCTCTCGAACCTATCCTGGTCACCGGCCGATTCCCTTGAAATTCGCGCTCTAGCCCTCTTCAGGCCCGTCTCTTCCGGGCAATCCAGCAGAAAGGTGATATCAGGGCTTATCCCGTGGGTCACCTTGTCATTCAAGACCCGGATCATCTCCATGTCCTGGCCCCGGGCAGCTCCCTGGTAGACCAGGGTGGCGTCCGTGAAGCGATCGCATATGACCCACTTGCCCGCTTCGAGGGCGGGCCTTATGACCTCTTCCACGTGCTGGGCCCTGTCAGCGGCATACAGGAGGAGTTCTGCAAGGGGGGTAAGGCCATGGTTTTCCGGATCCAGGAGGATGCGCCTGATCTTCTGCCCGATCCTCGTGCCGCCCGGCTCAAATGTGGAGATAAACTCGATGCCCAATTCCGCCAGCACCTTTCCAAGGCGCTTTACCTGTGTGCTCTTACCACACCCCTCGATGCCTTCGAACGTAATAAACAGTTTGAACCTCCCGCTTGATCAAGACCCACAGTAACAGTCTGTCGAATTCTCTTATAATATATACGAAAACAACCCTTGGAGCAACCTGTCGTTACGATTCCCGATCCCCCATCCGGTTGTAGGAGCAACCTCTGGTTGCGATTCAATGCCCAGGTATCGCCCGTGAAACGTGCTCCTACACAGGGATATCGCAGGTACAACCTGCTCCTACAGGCAGGGTGAAGGCATCATTCAGGGGTAGGAGCAACCTCCCGGTTGCGATATCGAGACACGGCGGGGGCACGAAACACCGAATCGCAGGTAAAACCTGCTCCTACAGGGGATAATGAATCGCAGGCAGAGCCTGCTCCTACGGCTTCCTGTTGGCGAACCATTTTCTTACGGACGGAAATTGATCCATGTCCGTGTGCGGAATGAATCTGGCGGCACTAAACCGGTTCATGAACTCCTGGTTCACGTTGAGCTCGATATAGGTAATCCTCTCCTGGATCTCGTAGACCATATCCCTCGCTTCCCAAGACAAGAGCGCCTTGCGCGCACCTGCCAGCGAGGTATTACCCAGGCTCCTGTAAACCTCCAGGAGGAGGTCGGGCAGCATGCCTATGGTAATGGCTGACCTGGGATCAATGTAGGAGCCGAATGTCCCCGCAACATAGAAACGGGAAATGTCATCCATTTCGAGATTCATCATGTCCACGATGGTAGTCAGGATGGTATACATTGCGGCCTTGGAACGCAAAAGTCTGTCCAAATCCGTCTGGCTCAGGGTTATATCCCGCCCTGCGGCCGTGTTCCCGGCAGGGACCACCACCAGGTGAATAGTACCTTCTATGTCCCTGAGCCGGTTGCCGCATCCCCCTTTCACAAACTTCCCCTGCACGTCTATCATCCCAGCGAGGAAGAGTTGGGCAACCAGGTCGATCAGGCCTGATCCGCATATGCCCACGGGCCTCCGATTGTCTATGGTCCGGACCTCGAATTCACCCGTCTCCGGGTCAATAAATACCCGGTCAATTACCCCGGGCCCTGCCATTGTTCCCATCTCCGCGACACCGCCCTCAAGGGCGGACCCTGCCGCACCCGCGCAGGCCACAAGCCACTCCTTGTTACCCAGGACGACCTCGGCATTGGTCCCAACGTCCACAAGGAGGCATATCGCATCACTTTGCGCCACGCCCGATGCGAGGATGCCTGCTATCATGTCGCCACCGAAATAGCTCCCAACGTTCGGAAACACGAGGACTGGTGCATCCGGGAAGATGTCGATGCCCACCTCCCGTGCCCCGAGGATGCCAGGTCTGTTGACCGCGGGTATGTAAGGCTCCCTGCATATCCCACAGGGGTCCAGCCCAAGGAGCAGGTGTGTCATGGTCGTGTTGCCTGTCACAGAGGCTCCTGCCATAGTCTCTGTTTTGATATTATGCTTCTTCCTCAGGCCTGCAATCTCCCTGTTGAGCCTTTCAAGCAGCATAGACCTCAACTTCTCAAGTCCCCTGTCCTGGCACGCAAATTGGATCCTCGTGAGGATATCCAGGCCCACTTCCACCTGGGGATTAAGAAACGAAACCTCCTCCAGGGCATGACCATCCAGCAGATCCAGGAGCTCTATGACCACGGTGGCGCTGCCCAGGTCAATAGCCAGGCCGTAAAGGGTGCTTGCCGCGCCGGGAGGTAACAGCTCTACCAGGTGCCAGGCATGCTCATCCTTGTAAGCGACCCCGCACACCTCGTATCCGCAGCCCCTCAAAAGAGAAGGCGTCCTTTTCATGAGAGAAAAGTCCATGCGCACCTTGCTTGTTCCCAGAACCTTTTTCGTGCCCTTGATGACCCTGTCCACGTCCGCGGTGTTGTCCTTGAGGCTGGGGGGTGCAATAACAGGCTTGACAAGCCTGATCCAGGAATCGTCTTTATGGAACAAGGCGTGTCCTTCCTTTCATAGAGGTATTTCGAGTGCAAGTGACTCTAAACCGAAACAGGCAAAAACACAAGGGAGAATCAGGGGCGAGATATCGGGAGAGGATGGAGGGTGATTCATTGTTCCCATGTAGGACCAACCTCCTGGTTGCGATCTCGGGACGCGGCGATGGCACCAAACATCGAAATCGTACCGGGGGTTTGTCCCCGTGCTCCTACAGACTCCGCCATTTTGTCTGGGATCTGCGGAGTTTGGATTGACAGACGATAGACAGGATCTCATAATGGGAGGTATTATTCGAGCTCTTGAAAACCACCCCGCTGTTCGGACGCGCGGTGCTTTTTGTAACCAACGGCCGTTCATTATATCGGAGGAGATGTCTTGAAGGAGCTTCCTGTAATCGGGATTACCATGGGCGATCCTTCGGGCGTAGGGCCTGAGATCATTTGCAAGGCCCTTGCTGACAAGGCAATCTACGATTTGTGCTTGCCCCTGGTTCTGGGGGACCCTGGAGCTCTGCGCCTTGCAAGCGCGAGAAGTGATAGGGTAGCGATCAACGAAATTTCCGCGGTCGGGGAGGCCAGGCGAAAGCCCGGGGTGATCGACCTTTTTTCCCTCTCCCGGCTCGGGAATGACCAGATGGAGCCCGGACGACCCACCTTGGAAGGGGGCAGGGCAATGGTCAAGTACATAACCCGGGCCGTTGAAATGGCCCGAAAGGGAGAGCTGGATGCCATGGTAACCTGTCCAATCAACAAGGCATTGATGCACCGGGTAGGGTTTGACTTTGAAGGGCACACCCAGCTCATCGCCCATCTCACCAACACGGAGGACTATGTGATGATGCTGGCAGGGGAACGCCTCAGGGTGTCCCTTGTGACCATCCACTGCTCGCTCCAGGAGGTAGCATCTCGCCTAGATGAAGGCGCCATTTACAGAACCATTGTCATCACCGACGAGGCCTTGAAAAAAGATTTTGCCCTTGAAAATCCACACCTGGGAGTGGCTGCACTGAACCCCCATGCAGGGGAATCGGGTCTCTTCGGGCATGAGGAAGAAGGAATCATTAGGCCAGCCTTGGAAAAGGCCAGGTCCCAGGGAATATGGGCTGATGGCCCTTTCCCCGCAGACACCCTCTTCCATAGGGCCGCGCAGGGTGAGTTTGACGCGGTAGTGGCCATGTACCACGACCAGGGGTTGATCCCCCTGAAGCTCATCCACTTTTCAGACGCGGTGAACATCACCCTTGGGCTTCCCATCATAAGGACCTCTGTGGATCACGGCACCGCCTACGACATTGCAGGCAAAGGGGTTGCAGACCCCTCGAGCCTGAAGGCAGCCATCAGGTTGGCCGCCTTCATTGCAAAGAACAGGAAAGAGAATAACCCGCATGACAATTATGGCAAGTGACCATATCAAGATAAGGGGAGCGAGGGAGCACAACCTCAAGGATATATCCATCGATATACCGCGAAACCGGCTTATCGTGATCACGGGCCTTTCGGGATCGGGAAAGTCTTCCCTTGCCTTTGATACCATATATGCCGAGGGGCAGCGCAGGTACGTCGAATCCCTTTCTGCCTATGCCCGCCAGTTTCTGGAGCAAATGGACAAGCCGGACGTGGATTCCATCGAGGGTCTTTCCCCGGCCATTTCCATACAGCAGAGAGCCACCGGCAAGAACCCCAGGTCCACTGTGGGGACCGTTACCGAGATATACGACTACCTGAGGTTGCTATATGCCAGGATCGGTCACCCCCATTGCCCGGAATGCGGTCTAGAGATTACATCCCAGACCACACAGCAGATAGTCGATCAGGTCATGGCCATGCCCGCGGGCACCAGGTTGCGGATCCTGGCCCCCCTCGTCTCGGGCAAGAAAGGGGAGCACGCACAAATAATCCAGAAGCTGAGAAGGGACGGCTTTACAAGGATAAAGGTGGACGGTCGAGAGAGGTTGCTCGAGGAAGAAATCATGCTGGAGAAGAACAAGAAACATGATATCAGCGTTGTCGTGGACCGCCTTGTCATCAAGGAGGGGATGAGGGGCAGGTTGACGGATTCCATGGAACTCTGCCTCAACCTCTCGGGAGGAAAGGCCGTGGTTGACGTGGTGGGATCAGGCGAAATCCTGTTCAACCAAAGGGCCGCATGTGCCAAGTGCGGAATAGGCATACCCCAGCTCACTCCTCAGATGTTTTCCTTCAACAGCCCCCACGGTGCGTGCCCTGATTGCGGCGGCCTCGGGGAGAAGAGATTCTTTGACCCGGAGCTGATTGTCCCTGATCCGAGCCTCTCCCTTCGGGAGGGCGCCATAGCCCCCTGGGCAAAACGCAACAGCATCTACTTTTTCCAGATGCTTGATTCTATTTGCCGGCACTACGGTATCGACATATACACGCCCTTCAAGGATATCCCAAAGGCGGTCCAGAAGGTGATTCTCTACGGGTCAGGGAAAGAAGAGATCGGATTCCATTATGAGAAGGATGACAGGCGCCATTTCTATAGACGCCCCTTTGAAGGAGTAATACCCAACCTGGAAAGGAGGTACCATGAGACACATTCCTATCAGGTCCGTGAAGAACTGGAAACTTACATAAGCCTGAGACAATGCCCTTCCTGTAACGGGACGCGCCTCAAACCTGCCAGCCTTGCCGTAAAGGTCGGCGGCATGGCCATAAACAAGGTGGCCGCCCTTCCCATCGGCAGGGCGCTGGAATTTCTTACAGGCCTTCCCCTTGACACCAGGGAAGAAAAGATAGCCGAGAGGATCATGAAAGAACTGACGAACCGTCTGAGCTTTTTGATAAAGGTGGGGCTTGATTACCTCACGCTGGACAGGCCCTCTTCAACCCTTTCGGGGGGGGAAGACCAGAGGATCCGCCTTGCGACCCAGATCAGCTCCTCCCTTGCCGGTGTCCTTTACGTCCTGGACGAGCCGAGCATAGGGCTCCACCAGAGGGATAACCAGCTCCTTCTCGACAACCTGAGGCACTTGCAACGTCTTGGAAACACGGTGATTGTGGTCGAGCATGACCCTGAGACAATCCTTTCATCGGACTTCGTCATCGACATGGGCCCGGGCGCCGGACTCCAGGGCGGACATGTGGTGTTTCAAGGGCCCCCTTCAGAGCTCCTCAAGGACAAGGAGTCCCTGACAGGGCGTTACCTGTCAGGTGACTTGAGAATACCTGTTCCCAGAAACAGGAGAAAAGGCTGGAACAAGCTCGTCATAGAAGGCGCCCAACACAACAACCTCAAAGAGATCAACGTGGAGATACCTCTGGGGACACTGACGTGTATCACAGGTGTCTCAGGGTCCGGAAAGAGCAGCCTCGTGAATGAGACCCTGTATCCCCGCCTGGCCCAGCGTCTCTACGGCGCAAGGCTCAAAGCAGGCAAGGTAAAGGCCATCAGGGGCGCACATTTTATTGACAAGGTCATAAACATCGACCAGAGTCCCATAGGCAGGACTCCTCGTTCCAACCCCGCAACCTATACCGGGGTATTTACCCCAATCAGGGACCTCTTTTCCATGTTGCCCGAATCCAGGGTCAGGGGATACAAACAGGGCCGGTTCAGTTTCAACGTCAGGGGTGGGAGGTGCGAGTCCTGTAACGGTGACGGGCTTATCAGGATAGAGATGCACTTTCTTCCAGATGTCTATGTCACCTGCGAATCCTGCAGCGGCCTCAGGTTCAACAGGGACACCCTGGAGATCCGCTACAAGGGATACAATATTGCAGATATCTTGGATATGACCGTAAACGAGGCCTTTGTCTTCTTTGAAAACATCCCCAGCATCAGGAACAAGTTGAAGACCCTCGTGGATGTGGGCTTGGGATATATCAAGCTTGGTCAGCCGGCTCCCACCCTGTCGGGGGGTGAAGCGCAAAGGATCAAGCTCTCAAGGGAATTGAGCAAGAGGGGAACGGGAAAGACCCTCTACCTGCTCGATGAGCCTACTACCGGTCTTCACTTTGCCGACGTGCAGAAACTCCTTCAGGTCCTCAACCATCTAGTGGATCTGAACAATACGGTGGTTGTTATTGAGCATAACCTGGAGGTGATCAAGACGGCAGACTATGTGATCGACTTAGGCCCGGAAGGAGGTGAAAGAGGCGGATACCTTGTTTGTGCGGGGACACCCGAAGAGGTCGCTCAAATGCCCCAATCCTACACAGGACGTTTCCTGAAGGAGATCCTTACAGCTCCGAATCCTCTTTTCCTAGATGATAGGCCAAGTTGTCGAGGGAGACGCTGAAATCCACGTTTTCTACGAGGCAACATTCAGGACGTCTTACCTGAATCGGCGCGAAGTTCAAGATGGCCTTGATCCCCGACTCTGTCAGCAGGTCTGCGGTTGCCTGTGCGGCCTTTGGAGGTGTCGCAATAACTCCTATCTCTATGCCCAACTCCTCCGTCAGTTCAGGAATCCTTGTCGTCGGCTCTATGATATGGCCTGTGGGCAGGCGTTGTCCTACTTTTCTCGGATCCTTATCAAAGGCTGCAACAAATATGTAGCCCCTCTTCTTGAAATTCTCATGCCCTATCAGCGCCATTCCCAGGTTACCAAGGCCCACGATGCAGAGCTTCCACTCCTTGTCTGATGCCAGGATCCTCTCTATTTCCCTGAGCAACTCCCTTACATCGTAACCTATCCCCCGGACCCCGAATTCGCCGAAGTATGAGAGATCCTTCCGCACTTGGGCAGGGTTTACCTTGCAGAGCCGCGCCAGTTTTTCCGAGGAGACCACCCGAACCCCCTCCTCCAGCAACTTCTCCAGGGGCCTGGAATACTGGGAGATTCTGTTTATGGTGGCATCGGGTATTTTTATTCCCTTTATCATTGGGCACAAGAAAAATATTGTGAATATTTGCACATAGCCTATCAAAAAAAGGGAGGAAATCCAAGAAAAGGATTACCTCCCCTTTTTCAGGCTTACCCTCCGAGGCTTTTCATCACTGCCTCAAGGCTTGGTATCTTGAACACCATCATCAGGGATATCAACAGGGCATAGATACACAGAGACTCGATCAGAGCAAGGCCGATAATCATGGTAGTCATGATCCTGCCCCCTGCCTCCGGGTTCCTAGCCGTCCCCTGAAGCGCGCCATTGATGGCGTTTCCCATGGCAAGCCCGGTCCCCAAGGCAGCCACCCCGATCCCGAATCCGCAGGCAATAGCGATAGCAAAATAGATCCACATGCTTGCAGCCTTTGCGGAACCATCCTCCGCTGATGCCATGGAGACCATCCCGAGAACGAGCAAGAACGTTAACATTCCAACAACAGCTTTCTTCGACATGTTTACCTCCCTTCTTCCTAGATTTGGCCTTCTTCCAATACTTGATGGCTTCGCAAAAAGCCCAATTTCTGCGTTGCGCTTCATCTCGTTGTGACTGCGGCGTACGCTCAGTACGCCTCATCACACGAGATTCGCGCGCCTTGAACTTGAACCTTTTTGCTTTGCCATCCTGAGGTTGACTTATTAGCAGTTAACCAACACTTTTCTTTGTTGCTCGGAAGCCCTTGGAAAAAACAGTTTTTCGAGACTCCAATGGGCATCCACTCGGATCGCTGACGTCTTTCCCCTAATGGGCTTCCTCCATGGCCCCTGCAAAGTATACTATGGACAAGAGCATGAAGACCACGGCCTGAATAAAGCTCACCAGGATACCCAGGAAAAGGATGGGCAGGGGCGCCAGGTACAACCCCGCAAGCGCAAAAAGGATACCCAACACCTTTTCCTTGCCGAAAATATTCCCGAATAGTCGGATGCTCAAAGACATGACCCTGGCAAGGTGCCCGATCAGCTCAATGACGAACATCAAGGGTGCCATTGCCCAAACTGGTCCCAGAAAGTGTTTGATATACTTTACCCCGTGAAACCTCACCCCGATATAGTGAGTCAGGATAAAGGTCAAAATGGCCATTGACAAGGTGGTATTAACATTGGCGGTCGGGGAAAAGAAGCCCGGCACCAGCCCCAAGAGGTTGGACAGGAGAATATAGAAAAAGATCGTCGCTATATAGGGGAAAAAGGCTCTTCCCTCCGGCCCGGTAATCTCAACCATGAAGTTCTCCAGGCCGTCAACTGCCATTTCAACAATGTTCTGCCGCCCTCTGGGAATCATTTGAATCCCCTTGGTGAGCAAGAGGGCGATGATAATCAGGATCAACATTACGAACCAGGAATGAATCACGTGGGTATTCTCATGGGCAAAGTGTCCAAGCCCCAGTTTGCTCAAGATTTCAACCAAGAGATAGTAATGATGTTCCATACCTCTAGCTAGCCTCCCCGGTGGTTGTTTTCAACGCGTTAGTAATTCCGAAACTGATTATGCCTATGACCACGGTCGAAAGTCCTATGACCAGCCCGATTGGGTCTGTCCTCCCGCTCTTGAGAAGCAGATATATGGCGATACCAAGGCCCAAGAGACGAAAATAGAACTTGACCAAAAGGGCTGTTTTTCTTCCCTCAGTCTCCTGGGTCGGAAAGGTCTTTGTGATAGTATTCTGCAACAGACCAAAATTTGCAATGCTTACCAGACCCCCCGCCATGATGCCCAAGGTAAATCGATCGCCAAGGAAAAAAAACCCTGCCAGGGACAAAAAGAGCAAAATGATCCAATTCCGTTTAGTCAAATTAGCATAAATTATGTTCCAGTCCATAGAGATTGTGTGCATCAAAGATTCTTGACTTTCTTGTACATAATGTACAGGTTCTTGAACGCTGCTGCTATCCCGCAGCCCAGTAAAACAAAAAAGAGCCAGGGGTGAGTCCCCAGCTTCTTGTCCAAATAATGCCCTGCCAGAGCCCCTATACCTATGGAAAGAGCCATTGCCAACCCCGTGGTACTTAAGTACCCCAGGGTCCTAATAAGCCTCTTGGTTTCATCATCCATTAAGTATATAAAATGCCTCAAGTCCGGCTTGTCTCTATCACAGGTGATTCTTCAAAGTCAATAAAAATCTCCCCGCAAACCGCCACCGTGTTCACAAACCCAACAGTCTGAAATTGCGGATCAAATCCCATTGTCTCCAGGAAGGTTCAAGATTCCGCGGCCCCTGAACCCGTGCGGCCGGCACGCAGATTTGGAAGGATGTCTTTCAGGCTATTTGCCAAGGGACGAAAGGCTCCTTTTTGCGCAATCAATGGTCTTGTGTATGTGCTCTTCTTCATGGGCGGTGGAAACAAACCATGCCTCGAAGGGCGATGGCGCCAGGTAGATCCCCTGATCCAGCATCCTGGAGTAAAACCTACGAAAAACTTCCCTATTGCTTGCGCTGGCTGACTCGAAATCCGTAACCGGTTCACGGGTGAAAAACAGGGTTCCCATGGACCCTACCCTGTTTACTACCGCGTCAACCCCTGCTGATGACGCGGCTTCTTTCAGACCTCTGAAGAGCAATTCACCTTTCTTCTCCAGTTCTTCATATATACTGCCTTGCCTCAGAATTTTCAGGGTGGCCAGGCCTGCCGCCATTGCAAGGGGATTACCGGAAAGGGTGCCTGCCTGGTAGATGTTGCCTTGGGGCGCCATGTTCTCCATGATCTCCCTCTTGCCCCCGTAGGCGCCTACGGGCAACCCCCCGCCTATTATCTTGCCGAGGCATGTAAGATCCGGAGCTATACCATAGAGTTCCTGCGCCCCGCCAGGCCTGACCCTGAACCCGCTTATCACTTCATCAAAGATGAGCAGGGCCCCGGCGTCACTACACAGCTCGCGCAATCGTCTCAGGAACTCCGGTTTGGGGACTATGACTCCCATGTTCCCGGGTATTGGCTCCACTATAATGGCGGCCATATCTCGGCCATATTTGTTCATGGCATGCGTTACGGCGTCCAAGTCGTTGAAAGGCAGTGAGATCGTATGGCCGGCCAGGTCTCTGGGTACACCAGGGCATCCGGGAATTGCAAAGGTGGCGACCCCGGAACCCGCAGAGACCAACAGGCTGTCCACGTGGCCATGGTAGCAACCTTCGAACTTGATAATCTTCTCTCTCCCGGTATAGCCCCTGGCAAGCCGTATTGCACTCATTGTGGCTTCCGTACCGGAGTTCACCATCCTAACCATCTCCACCGAGGGGATCATTTGCTTGATCGTCTCGGCCATTTCCACTTCCAATTCCATTGGAGCACCAAAGCTTGTCCCTGCTGGAATGGACTGTTTCAGGGCCTCTAGGACTTCTGGATGGCCGTGACCAAGGATCATGGGGCCCCAGGAGCACACGTAGTCAATGTATTGATTTCCGTCCACGTCTGAAAGTACACACCCCTTCCCTGACTTGATGAAGGGAGGGTCCACTCCCACGGCCTTCCCGGCCCGCACCGGACTGTTGACACCACCCGGAATCACCTTCCTTGCCCTGTCAAACAAGGCTTTTGATCTTCCTCTTTCCATAGCCTTCTCCTATCAAAACTCATACACGATCAACTCGCAAAAACGCCAAATTAAGAATTAGGATGGTTTCGGAAAAGCTCCAGATGCAAGGCGCGCAAATCTTTAGGAATGAGGCGTACATAGGAGTACGCCGCAGTGATTTACCCCGTTAAGTAAGTCAAGATTCAGAAACGATGGCGCGGATTATGTCCTAATACGGTTCTGAACCTTTGATTCATCTCCCGAAATACCACATCACCGACCACCAGTAAAACTGGTGGTATGAGGAAGGCCCCAAGATGGGGCCAAAGCGTTGCACCCTATTTTCGAGAGATGGAAATTCGAATATCGAAGCACGAAATTCGAAA
>JAFDHB010000034.1 GCA_019308985.1 Deltaproteobacteria bacterium
AATTTGATTGAGCCTTGAGAAAAGACCCCCAGGGACCACAACAGCAAATACCATGAGCGCTATTTTCTTTTGGCATAAATGGGTGGAGCGGAAAAGATTTGGGCAACAGCCTGTCAAGAAACAACATTTGCGGCATAGCACAGAAACCGGATTTCTTAGGAAGGGATCAGCGTTCAGTTCATGAGGAAATAGATCTTGCCAAGGACTGTGGGTCCTTTCCTGACCAAGATCGGATTGTTCCTGGCGATTGAGCTGCGGCACAGGTCTCTGAGCGTCTTCACTTCACCAGGTCTCCACTTGCGGCCGTTTACGCTCAAGTGAATCCCGTCATCGCCTCCTGGGAGATTTGTTCGAATTTCCTCAAGGCATACCCTGTCCTTCCAAGAGAGAGTGATCCTGTCCTCCGGGCCCACGAAGAGCCTGTGCCGGTCGTTTACTTTTAAGACCATAAACTCAAGACGGGGTTTTGAAAGTTTTAGTCCCATCTTTCCTATGATTTTATTCCGCCAGGTTACCAGAATTCTATAGGACTCACCCTTTCTCTTCAGCGAGTACCTCTTTATGAGATCTCTTCCTGTATCAATGACATAACCCCTGTCCTCCCCCGTATTGTGCCTGCGATCTCCCACAAAGCCCTTAAAGTTTACCTTGATCCCCGAGGAGCGAGGTAGGTGGGGAAGGACGTCAATTATCTTTAGTTTTTCCCCTTTCACCAGGTGAAGTGTTTCCCCACTGGCTACCAGGATCTTGTTCCCCCTGGTTTCTATGATAAAGGCCTCTATCCTGGCAGGGGCAGGAGATGACTCAGCAAAGGCCTTGTTTTTTCTTGTGACCTCGACGGGGATTTCGGCAAACTTGATATTGTCCTTTCTAACTATCAGGAAGGTATCCCTCATTATCGAGAAATCTTTCCTATAATCGTTGAGGCCCCCGTATCCTAAGATGTCAAGGCTCAGGCCCCTTTCGTAGTTGGCCTCAATATGGCTCACGTGTATTCGATCACCGGCCTGAAGGCGGATGGCCTGGTTTTTCTTTATGACAATAGGAACCCGGCCGTTGATGGAAACCACGAGGTATTTCAACTCGGGAGGATCCAGGATGAGCCCCGGTGATTCCGGTACTATGCCGAAGTGTCTCATGAACGTGTTTATGACGAGGTTGTGGTAACGGACCTTCAAATCAATGGTGGGCAGGAACTTGGACGTCTCCACACCAAAGGCGGGGATGTTGTGTTTCACAAGGGCATAGAAGGTCGCAGACTTTCTTTGTTCCCGATGCGGACTGTCTCCGTCGAAGGTCCTGGTATTCATAAAGTGAAATTTGTAAAGTTCGTTGTTGATGTGGCGATTCACCTCTTGGATGACCCTCCTTGCCATATCCCCGAGTCGCAGCTCCTTGTTGGTGCCGGGAATCCTATAAACTTCAAAATCTGCTATGATCGACTGGCCGAAACGCATGGGGTTACGCCACTTGTTTATGTACTTGGGATAGTAATAGCCGGCACCGTCATGGAGGTTGAGGAGGTAATCACTTTCCCCGATTAGCTTCTTAAGTATATTGACAATCCTGTCTTCCATGCTCTCGGCAGTATCCTCGTGGGTGAACTTCCGGTTCATATCGCCCCGAGGACCTCTCTTGTTCAAGATGATAGAGTAAAAATTAGCACGGGGTACAACTATAAGATTTCCCCTCTCCAGGCGCATGTCCGCATAGAGGTCAGCGGAGAGGAATCCACCCGGCTCATTGCCTTGGATGCCTCCGATAAGCATCAGGGTCTTACCGGGGTGTTTGCCCCGTATCTTGTACACATTGAGTTCATACGCAGTATTCGGGAAGTATACAAGGTGCTCCCTCTCAGCACAGACCCAGGAGGGAAGAAACAGGGAAAACAGGAGGATCGATATCAAACCAGCAAACCTTATCCTGATCCTAGGAGCCATTATCAACCTCGTATTCCCTTTCGAGGAGTAGTTCGCCGGATTGTCCGTATACCATTACCTTGATGGCGGTAGGAGGTTCGTCTTCGGCATTCAGGTCAATAATTCCCCGTATGGGCTTGAATCTCTGGATAAGAAAGAGCTGGCCGCGACGAAAGGAAAGGGGTATCCCGTTTTGAAGGTCTTCCCTGGGGAAAGTCCATTCCTTCGGGAAGGTCCCGTCCTTGCTCTTTGCCATTATGTGGACATATCCCCCCACCGGATTCTCTCCCTCCTTCAGGTTGACCACCCTGAAGTTGACCGTCATACGGAACCCTTCTTTCTGTATCACCATGTCTTTAATATCCACTAGATCGGAGATTGTCTTTTCCACCGTTTTGGTCCCTGCAGCACCCGCACCCTCGAGAATTCTTGCCGGTTCAGGCTTCTTTCCCTCCTTTTCCCTAGCTTCGAGGTTATTAATATAGTCTTCCAATATAGCCACCCTTTGGTATGTCTTCTGAAGAGCCCTCTTGTCTCTCACCAGTTCCCTTTCGAGGCGCTCAATCTCTTTTGAGAGTATCCTGTTTGAATCCCTCAAGGAGAAAAACTTGTTCGTTACATAGATTGTGAGCGGAATGTAGATAACGAGGAAGACAATGGCCGCATAGATCACAGACGGAAATATTTTAAAGGACCTGACCTTTCCCACGCTTCCAATGACAAGAATGGTCAGTCGTCTAGCGTTTCCCGGCAGCCCCTCAGAAGAAGGGTTTATCTTGTCAGCCTTTTCCATTCTTCTCTGTATATCCCCCATTTGTTCCCTCGCTTGATTAGAGAGATCTTCTTTAAACCGTAGTCACTATATCCATCTGCTTGGTAATACTGTTTGAAGCTGGCTGATGCTATGCGGTCGGATACCTTGACCACAATAAGATCTTCTATCTTTATCTCTATGTGGCTATATTTGCGATTAAGCTTTGCTTTATGCCTCTTCCAGGCGTCTAGGTCCATCTTGGCGGATCGAAATGTCCTGTCATAATGGGAGATGTAAGCTTCGAGGTCTTTTCTCTGCCAGGCCCCCTTCCAGGAATAGATAAAGTCCCTTACCTCTCCTGGGTCGAAGGGCTCTTGGAATATAGGGGCCTTTTCTTTCAGGCTGAGTCGCCTGAAGGTCTCGCTGACGATTTTCCATTGTCTGCTGTTCCTCTGGAAATACAATTTTTTCCTGCCGTAGCTCTTGAATCTACCGCCGGAATAATATTGATCAAAGGCGGCAACCACGACCCCATCGTTTCTCAGGATCCAGAAGTTGTCTGTTTCAATGGAAATCCTTGAATACTTTTTTGCAACTCTTTCCTTGTATTCTTTCCATTGAGACCAATTCCTCCAGCCCGCACGAAAGGCCTTGCTGTAATGGGACATGTAGGCCCTGATGTCTTTCGCTTCCCAGTCCCGCCTCCACCTTTCAATGAGATCTTCGAAAAATCGCGACTCCCTTTCAAGGGTCTCAGGGTCCACCATTCTTATTCGAGAGCTGATGATTATGGGGGTCTCGCGCAAAGCGACGTACTTGGAAAGCTCTCTGATATCCTTGTTTGTCATGGCAATGCACCCATTTGTGTCTCTTGGCTTCAGAGGTTTGTTAAGGCCGTGAAACCATATGCCGTAACCATTCTTGCCGTCCTTCTTGTCTACGGGATTAGGGTAGTCAATGGGAAAGGCCATTACACCATAGCGAGGGGCGAGGTAACGATCGGGGATATATTTAATAAAGAAGTAGATGCCCTCAGGCGTTCTCTTATCGTTCAGCCGGATCTTGGGTCCGTCATTTTCCCCGGTAGAGGCTTGGTAGACCCTGAAGGGGCTGAAAAGGCTGCCCTTACGATAGAGGAAGACCTTTTGGCTGGCTTTGTCCACCAGTATGGCATATTTTGAGCCGGTCTCAGGCCATCTCAAGAATGCCGAAGGGACCAGTCCTGAAGAGCTCTTATAACCGTATGCTGATGCGTTGACAAGGAGAGATGAAATGGACAAGGCCATGATGACGGGCAGAAAAGTCGGTCCTAAAGCCTTGGTAAGAATATTCCCCTGTTGTCTCATTTCTCTCTTGGCTCCTTCGCTGGAAAAGAATTTAAACGCCTTCTATGGCTTGTTGAGTTCAGAGGCCTAAGGCAAAGCGGTTCAAGATCTCTCAAAGACCCTTTGAAATATTTCGTCAACGTGTTTGGTATGGTAGTCAAGGCTAAACAATTCTTCCCGGTCTTCCTTCGAAGAGTGGCTTATCGCCCTTTCATGCCAGAGTGGCATGCTTTCAAGGGCCGCAAGAGAATTGCTCCTGACAACCCTCGCTAGGCCCAAGATGTTTTCAATAGACACTGAGGGCCTAAAAGATGCAAAATTATATATAAGTTATTCACAATTATACAAATCGAGCATGGAAAATCAAGAAAAACCTGAGTATTTTTGTAACAAACTCAAGATTTTAGGGCCCCTATTATAGCCTTCATGAAGGCTGGGAGGTCATCCGGTTTGCGGCTGGTGATGAGATTTGCGTCCACCACCACTTCCTGGTCTAAATAGTCGGCGCCGGCATGCACCACGTCATCCTTAATGGCAAAAAAGCATGTCACTTTCCGCCCCTTCAAGATATCAGCGGAGGCCAGCATCCAGCCCGCGTGGCATATGGCCGCAACCACCTTACCGGCATCGAAAAGCTCCTTCACAATCCTTACCATGGATGGATAGCGGCGCATGTGGTCCGGAGCGTACCCACCGGGTATGACCACGCCGTCAAAATCCTCGGTGGAGACCTGGTCGGCAGAGGTATCCACTTTGCACGGTAACCCGGCCTTGCTCCTGTAAGTATCACTGCTCCCCGAGCCGACCACCACAACCTCGGCTCCTGCCTCCTTGAGCCTGTAATAGGGGTACCAAAACTCAAATTCGTTATACATCTCCTCAACCAGGATCATGACCTTCTTTCCGGAAAGTTCCATAGTATTTATTCCTCCTTAAGCTCTAGGCGTAGTGGATCCTAGCTTGGGGTCTCTTCTGAGGACATTCAGCTCGGCGATACGATTGTTCATAGCCCCAAGGCCAAGGAAGAAATTACCAGATTGGCATTGGGCTTACAACCCCATAATTCCAAAACGGGGCCCGCAACCCG
This sequence comes from Deltaproteobacteria bacterium, assembly GCA_019308985.1. The sequence goes on from JAFDHB010000034.1 coordinate 5,086, forward strand.
GAACAGGTCTATATTACCATGGCAGGATGAGGCAACATGCGCTAAGGAATCTCATCACCTCCGGAGAAGGGCATGGAAATCTACTCCACAGGATGTTATATTCCCCGACACCCCCCGTCCCGCGGGGATGGGGTTCCTGCGGGAGCATCAAAGGATGAAAGGAGCTTAGTGGCCTGATATGAACTTGGCGGCGATCCAGACCGTGGCGATTGCTCTTTTCCTGGGTGTGTTCTCTTCAACGTTTGCACGCTGGCTGAGAATCCCCTCGATCCTGTTCTATCTCATGAGCGGTATCATGATGGGCCCCATTGGCCTTGGCATCCTCCACGGGGATCACTTGGGCAAGGGCCTTATGACACTGGTCGAGATGGGGGTAGCCATTATCCTGTTCGAAGGGGGGTTGTCCCTTTCATCCAAGAGCTTTCGCTCCGAGTCATCGGCCATCAGGCGAATCCTGGTATTGACCATACCCTTGACGGGTTTGGGCGCTGCGCTCCTGAGCAAGTTTTTGTTACCGATTGGTTGGGGGCTTTCCCTGTTCTTTGGCGCCATAATCGTGGTAACCGGCCCCACCGTGGTCGGGTCGCTTCTCAAGAACCTTTACCTCCACCGGCGCCTCGAGACCCTGCTTCACTGGGAATCCATCTGGGGGGATGTCCTGGGTGTCATCTTGAGCGCAGTGGCACTGGAGCTGATCGTAACCGCGCATGGCGAGTCATTCGCAGGAGTCGGTCTGGCCTTTTCCTTGAAGATCCTGGAAGGTGTTGCTCTGGGGCTTTTGAGTGGTTTCCTTCTGTCCAGGCTAGTGCTCCCCTGGGTGGCAAGATTCAGGGACCCCGGCCTTCCAGGGGTTGTCGCTCTTGCCTGGGCCCTTGTCACCTTTGTTGGGGCCAATGCACTCATGGATGCCTCCGGGCCCCTGGCAGTGGCCATTGCGGGATTCTTCCTCAGCCACCTGAAATCGGAAATGCTGCACGAGATCCGCCATTTCAAGGAACAGCTTTCGAGCATATTTATAGGGATAATCTTTGTGCTCCTTTCCGCCTCCATTAATCTCCTGGAACTGGTTCCCCTTTGGCCGAGGTTGTTTGTGGTGGCTATTCTCTTGGGTGCGATCGTACGCCCCTTTTCAGTGATGCTGGCCCTCCTGAGGACGACCCTTTCCTGGCGTGAGCGCCTGTTTATCGGCCTGATAGGGCCCAGGGGAATTATTGCGATTGCCACGGTTTTCTACGCCTCTTTCCTTGTGAAGGAGCACAAGCCGGAAATGACCATTGTCTTGAACCTGACCTTCATTGTGATCTTTCTATCGGGCGCGATTGCCACGATCATTTCCAGGCCCCTTTCCAGGATACTCAAGGTCATGGTCTGCGATTCAGAGAGGGGAATCTTGATCGTGGGAATGAATCCCCTCAGCCTAGGGATCGCGGATTTTGCAGCCAGGTACGTCCCCGTGGCCTTTGCGGACACGAGCCAGGACTCCTGTTCCTACGCAGAGGCCTTGGGCCATGAGACTGTGTGTGCCGATGTCCTGGATAGTGATCTTTACGAAGATGCCCTTGAGCAGGGTTTTGGCAGACTCCTGGTAATGACAAAGAACGACGCGCTCAACCAGTTGATTGCCCATGCTGCATCCATGCATCTGGGGCCGGACAAGACCTTCAGGGCCCATGCACCTCCCACCGAGGATGCCATATCAGTTGAAACCACTTCTTCCGCATCCATTGCATTCTCACGGGATCTTTCCGTCCCCCGTGCCGTGGATATGCTTGAAAACAACAAGGCCGACCTCAAGGTCCTACTCGGTCATGAAATAGGGGACAAGAATGCTATTCCCCTCATCGAGGTGGCCGGTGGAGGTCGAGGGGTGCACATAGTCACGGAGGGGCACATAGTCGAGGGTGACTCACTGTGCATTGTCCCCGAGGCTGAGCATTTTTCAAAACGGGAATAAAAAGAAAGTCCCCCTCCAGTGGCACTTGGCAACGGGAATGATTCAACTGGACCGTGAACTGGTTTGACTCCTACCGATTGCCTTGGCTTTTTTTTGGGCGGACGGGGGGTACCATTATCATTTTCCATGGGCTGGGCATGTCATAGTGGCCCACAGGGACCTCGATGAGGGTCGGCCCCTTCTCATCGAATCCCTTTCTTATGGCGGAGCGCAGTTCACCAAAGGTCTCAGCCCTGTAAGCTGCGGCACCAAAGGACTCGGCCAGCCTGGTAAAGTGCGGGTTATGAAGGTCAGTGGCGATTACCCTCCCTGCGTACCTATGAATCTGCGTACGTTTGACGTTCCCAAAGGCGTTGTCTGAAAAGACGATGGCCACTACGGGTATACGGTGCTGCACCGCCGTGGCGAGTTCCTGGACATTGTACATGAACCCCCCGTCTCCGTTTATGGAGATGACCGCCTTATCGGGGTTTGCCACCTTGACACCCAGGGCCGTGGCAAAACCGAAACCCAGGGTCCCCTGATAACCTGACGAGACGTATGTGCGGGGTTTGTATACGGGAAAGGCGAAACGGGCCGCGTGGCCGACCTGGGTTATTTCTTCAACAAAAAAGCCATCCTCCGGGAGCTCTTCACGGATAACCTGGAGGAAGGTATACTGGGGCTGGAGTTTTTGAAATTCCTCTTCTACCTCAGCCTTGATCGCCGTAAGCTCATCTCGTCTTGATTTTCTTTTCCTGTTGTGAGCAGGGACCCTGTCGACGAGCGCCTTCAAGCCTTTTTTCGCATCGGACATGATCTCCACATCCGGTACCCTGACCCTTGTTATCTCCACCGGGTCGATATCCATGCGGATGATCTTGAGTTGATCATCCACGCCCCAGGGCCTATGGCTGCCCCCGTCGTCTGCGATCTGCGATTCCATCCTGGTCCCTACGGCCAGCACCACGTCCACATCCGCCCAAAGGCGGTATCCGACAGGCCCTGTGGCGGAAAGGTAATGGGCGCTGCTTATTGCGCCAAACCCGTTCCTGGTCATTACGACCGGGGCCTGAACCATCTCTGCTAGTTCCAACAACTCCTCTTCAGCGCCGAAGATCCCTCCACCCACAACAATCATGGGATTCCTGGCCCTTCCCAGGAGGCGGGCGGCCTGTTCCACAAGGTCATGGTCAGGACCGGGCTGCTCGTAACTCGCGGGAGGCAGGCTGAGGTCCCCGTAAGTCTCCATGGCCAGGACGTCCATGGGTACTTCCAGTGCCACGGGACGAATACGGCCGGTGGAGAGTTGCTTGAAGGCCTCGTGGACCTTGCAAGGGACCTCGGCCGGGTGATCGATCCGCTCGGCCCATTTGGTCAAGCCCCGAATTATTGCAAGTTGATCGGGAAGCTCGTGCAACCAGCCGATGTTCCTTCCGATCTGGGACAAAGGAATCTGGCCTGTGATGAGCAGCATGGGAGCGTTGCAGGCATATCCGGTGGACAGGGCCGCGGTAGTGTTAAGAAAGCCCGGTCCAGGGACAACGGCAAAAGTGCCGACCTTTCCGGACGTCTTGGCGTATCCGAATGCCATGTATGCAGTGGCCTGTTCGTGCCTGGTATGTATAACCCTGACGGAATCCCGCTCTTGGTAAAGGGCATCAAAGAAGTGATCCAGTTGGACCCCCGGAAGGGCAAAGATCGTGTCTACGCCGTAGTGTTCCAGAGCCTTTACCAGTAATCGAGCGCACGTCATCTTTTCCATTCTGCTTATCTCCCCGGAATTCGATTTGGCCGATCTAGGACTAGGACGTTCTGTCACGGGATTTTTCGGCGCCGGAGATTCTTGTCTCTAAGAAAATTCCTTGTCCTTTGCTGCTCCTTAGTTCTTTCCCGTGGACAATGATCCTTCCCCTCTGCATAACCGTGACCGGCTTCCCCAGACACTCCATTCCCTCGTAGAGGGTGTAGCCCGCATTGGAGTGTTGGTTATCCTCCTTGATGCGGTGCCTCATTGCCGGGTCGAATACCAGAAGGTCCGCATCCGATCCCTCCTGCAAAATCCCTTTGCGGGGGTAAAGCCCGAATATCTTTGCAGGGGCTTCACTCATGGCCCTGACAAGAGTTGAGAGGTCCAGTCTCCCTTCGTTGATTCCCCTTTGGTAAGTCACGGAAAGCATTGTCTCGGACGATGGAGAACCAAAGGGGGCATCAAAGAAGTCATCATCGATCTTCTTGGCCTTCGGGGCATGGTCGCTGGCGATAACGTCTATGAGCCCTGTCTTGAGACCCAGCCACAGGGCGTCATTGTCTTCGGCGGTCCTAAGAGGGGGGCCGATTTTGGCGAGGGGGCCCTTCTCCTGGAGATCCCTGTCCGTCAAGCAGAGATACTGGGGGCATGTCTCAGTGTACACCCTTTGGCCCTGCTCCCTGGCATCCCTTATAGGGCCAAGGGACTGCCAGGCACTGACGTGAACTATGTAAAGGGGACAATTCATCACCCGGGCGATGGAAATGGCCCGAAAGACGGCATCCGCTTCAAGAATGCCCGGTCTTTCCTTGAGGAAGGCTTCCTTCTGCGGTTCATTCCTGTACTTATCTTCCAGGTAATCAATTGAGAGGCCATCCTCCGCATGTACCATGGCAAGGCCGCCCTGCTCTGAAATGACATCCATGGCCTTTGCCAGGTAGTAGTCATCGGTCATCCAACCTTGCTTGGCATAGGTCATAAACATCTTGAAGGAGGTGACGCCCATTTCAAGGCACCTGGGGAGGTCCTTGATCTGGTTCTTGGGGTCGAACATGGCGCCATGGATGGCAAAATCCGTGTGGGAGGTTTCTTCCCCTTCTTGAATGAATTCCCTGACGGTATCGGCAAGCTCCATGCCGGGCCGTGCATATGCGTAATGGATCATCGTGGTTATTCCGCCAAATGGCCCCAGGATAGAGCAATCCTGGATAGTATCCACGTAAACCGGATGGACATGGACATCGATCAAACCGGGAAGGACATATTTCCCGGAGGCGTCGATCACCTGCCTCGCATTGGCAGCGTCTAATTCAGGGGCCAGCTCCACGATCTTTTCGTCCCTTATGCCCAAATCCAACCTATCGATATTATGGGGCTTCACCACGAGCCCCCCCTTGATCAACCAATCAAAAGCTTGTGCCATGCCAAGACCTCCAACAGAAATCCAGCCCGCGATCAATTTCCCCAGGTTGTTTTGGGGGGAGTTCTCATGGGCGAGGATCCGCTCCCCGCTGCCATGCTGACTTTCTTGGAGCTACACCACTTTGGCCCCGATTCCTTGCGCAACATTTGCGGGCATTTCCCAGTGGTATAATTCAACATCGAGGTTCATATCAAGAAATTCTTTACAAGTCCTGCGTATTGTGCTTGTATTGCAGAAAACCGGTCTGAGGAGACATCTGAAGTAAAATCGTTGATTTTCCTATGATTTCAAGCGGTTTGTCAGGCGTTCAAGAGAATGAAACAAGATGATCAGGAGGGAAAATTTTCATGATTGGAGATTTTAGGGGGAAGCATATCCTGCACGGCAACCAGTTCTCCAAGGAGGACCTGGATAGGGTCATGGAGGTGGCAGAAGAGTTTGAAAGGGGGCTTGAAAGGGGAGAAACCTATGACCTGTTGAAGGGAAAGGTGCTTGCGACCCTGTTTTTCGAACCGAGCACAAGGACGAGGCTTTCCTTTGAATCCGCGATGTTGAGCCTGGGTGGAGGCGTGACAAGTGTTGCTTCCGGGGCCACTTCTTCGGCAGCAAAGGGGGAGACCATCAGTGATACGGCGTTGACGGTAAGCCAGTACGCCCATGTCATAGTGATGCGCCACCCGGAGATAGGATCGGCAGCGGAGGCAGCGAGAGTCGCCACCGTGCCGGTCATAAATGCAGGTGACGGGGCCGGCCAGCACCCAACACAGGCCCTGCTGGACGTCTTTACCATCCGGAAAGAAGTGGGAAAATTGGACGGCATCACCGTGTCTATGGTGGGGGACCTGAAGTACGGGCGCACGGTCCACGCCCTTGTTGAGCTTCTTTCCCTCTATGAGGTCAGGTTGCGCTTGGTATCTCCGGATCTGCTCAGGATACCTCAAGACATAGTGAAAAACTTAAAGGAAAAAGGCCTGGAGGTGATGGAGACCGATGACCTTATAAAGGCGTCAGGGGAATCAGACCTCCTGTATGTAACCAGGATACAAAAGGAGAGGTTCTCAGATATCAAGGAATATGAAAAGATAAAGGGTTCCTATGTGGTTGACAATGCCTTGCTTCAAAGGGCCAAGAAGGACATCATAATTATGCACCCTCTTCCCAGGGTTGACGAGATATCCCCGGAGGTGGACTCTTACAAGGGGGCCGCCTACTTCCGGCAGGTACGAAACGGGGTCTACGTGAGAATGGCCTTGTTGGCTTTGGTGCTTGGGGCCAAGTAGGGGCTTAACTTTGCTCGTAGGTGCTGCAGCCTGAAATAGGCAAAAGGTTTCCGGACGATAAGATGCTCTGTAGATGTTTTGAGAAAGGGGGAACAAATGGGCGCCAATCTATTCGAGGAGATAGAACGGCAGATATGGAGAGAAGAAAAGAAGTATCTCATGAAACATGTTTCCTTGAGCCTTATTCGGAATGATGCCCTCAAGATCGGTGATTACATACTGCATTCGGGGAAAAGAAGCCCTTACTACGTCGACCTCCGCCAGTCCATCTCCGATCACATTGCCATGGACTGGATCGCCAATTCCCTCGCCCGGATCGTTATCAACGAAATAGGGCGTTCCAAGATAGACAAGATCATGGGTGTTCCCACCGCTGGTATCCCCTTTGCGACCATAGTGAGCCAGAAGCTCGCCATCCCAATGCTCTACTACCGGAAGGAGAGAAAGGAACACGGGGTCAGGAAGAAGATCGAGGGGAACATGGAAAGGAACGACAGGATCCTTATGATCGATGACCTGATCACCACGGGGCAGAGCGTGATAGACGCGGCAGAGGCCGCGAGGGAGCAGGGTGGCATTGTGACCGAACTGGTGGTCTTGCTGGACAGGGAACAGGGTGGAAGCGAATACATCAGGACCCACAACATAGAGCCCCATGTCCTGTTCAAGATATCCGAGGCCTTTGAATGGCTCAGGGAGGTAAAACTCCTGGACGAGGAAAAGTACAGGATGATCATGGACTACATCGAAAGTGAAAAAAAGAGCGCAGCCCCTTCCGAGTCCAAGAAAGCTGCAAAGAGCGCAGGTTCAGATAAGGAATCAAAGAAAGAGAATTAGTTGATTTTTGACCAGGGGCCTGGAGTGGAAAATCAATGACGTCAAAGGCCCCCAGGTCTTTGAAAGATGCCAGCCCATCGGAAAAGTCTCTTCAGTCCTCGGGGACTATGCAACCGGTCTCATCAAAAAGGCCATTGAAAAGGGGCGCCTGCCTGCGTAGATCGCCCGACACTCCCTTTCTCCTAAATAGTCGGCACCCGTCATAAAGAATAATCATTGACAGGGAAAAAATTTTCGCATATGTTCAGTATGTTCAGTATTACTAAACATCTTTTAGTATAAATCATTAAGAAGCTTGCTCCCTAACCCAGTAGAAGGACATGGGGCATATTGTATCAACAACCCTTAAGAGCAACGTTATAGTCAGCGGCAGGCTGGAGGAGGTAAACCGGGAACATTCTAAGACGGAGGAATGATCATGAAAAGATTATCTGTGAAAGTTGTCCTAACGGCCCTTGTGGTGTTGGCGGTCGTCTTGTCCATGAGTATCGGCGTATCCGCTGCCCGAACCGTGAAGATCGCCTTTATCGGGCCCCTAAGCGGCCCCAACGCAGCGCAAGGAAACGGCGCAAAGAACTGCTTTGACCTAGCCATCAGGCAGGCCAATAAATCCGGGAAGTTCCCTTACAAGATCGAGATGATGACTCTAGATGATGCATCTGATCCGGCCGTGGCTGTATCAGCCGCCCTGAAGGCGGTGTCCGACAGAGACGTGGTTGCAGCAAGCGGGCACTGGAACAGTGCCTGCGCCCTCGCGACCATACACACATTTCACTCATTTCGAGTCCCATTCATTGTCTGGGGAGCCATAAGCCCCAGGATCACGGAATACAATTATCCTGAGGTTGTTCGCAATTGCCCCACCCTCGTGCAGGAGAACGTGCCTTTCGCCAAGTGGGTAATAGTTGACCTGGGTTACAAGACCTTCAGTATTATTTCAGATACCACTGATTATGGAGAGCAGAACACCAAGGCCTTCTCCGCCTTGGCCAAGAAGCACGGTGCCAGGATTGTTTCAGTGGATTCCGTGTCCACCGGCACGACTGATTTCAGGCCCATATTGACGAAGATAAAGGGTCTTGATCCCTCAGCCATCTATTTCGGCGGTGTGGTCATGGAAGGAGCCCTGACCAGGAGCCAGATGGCGAAGATCGGGTTGAACAAACTCTTCTGTGCGGTCTCTGGGTTGGCTGACGACAAGTTTATTGAAGTGGCAGGGAAGAGGGCTGCCGAGGGAACGATCATTACCAAGCCGGGTTTTGAGCTGGACAGGCTTCCAGGAGCTATTGAGTTCAAGAAGGCCTACGAGGCTCAGAATTACAGGGAGCCCATGGGTGCCTACGGCATCTACGCCTACGAGGCTGCAAACATTATCCTCGAGGCACTGAAACAGGTGGGACCTGATGACAAGGTTGCCATTGCCAAGGCGATTCGCAATATCAGGTACGAGGGAATCTTGGGCACAACCACCTTTGACAAGAACGGCCAGACCGAGCTTGCGCCCGTAACGAAACTGGTGGCTCAGGACGGCAAATGGGTTGAGTGGGAGAGGTCCGAGTATGCAACGGGCAAACGGCGGCTGCCTAAACCCTATTAAGGCGCTTTTGTTTGTTTGAGACAGCCTGCCGTTTCTCCGGGACGGCCAGGACGCGGTCTTGGCCGTCACAAGTTTTTAGGCTGCAAGGAAAGTTAAGGTCTTGGAATTTATAGAGCAGATATTCAATGGATTGCTCCTGGGGTGCAACTATACCCTGATCGCTATGGGGTTCAGCTTCTTTTTTGGGGCTCTGAACGTGGTCCATTTTTCCCACGGCGATGTTTGCATCCTGGGCAGTTTTATCATCCTCGTCTTCTACCAAATCGGCAGGGCCTTGGGTGTCTTCGATGCCGTACCAGGGGTCATTACTATCCCTGTGGTCATTGCCGCTGCCACCATATTGACCGGAATCCTGGGAGCGGTATTTGAGAAGTTGGCGATCAAACCCTTTCGTCAGTCCCCCCTCTTGATGGTCCTTGTGGCCACCGTGGCCCTGGGGCTGATTATCCGTGAGTCGCTGCGCCTGTTTTATCCCCAGGGGAGTAATCCCCAGATATTCCCGGCCCTGCTCCCGGATGGGGCATTTTCCCTGGGAGGGCTTTTTTTTCGTTACGACAGCCTCATCATCCTGGGCCTGACCATTGTCTTGATTACCCTGGTGTTTCTCTTTGTGGAACGCACTCGAATGGGGACAGCTATCCGGGCCATCTCCCAGGACACGGAGGCGGCCGTGATGATGGGAGTCAACGTGGACACGACCGTATCGGTGACCTTTATCCTCGGCTCTGCCCTCGGGGCCCTGGCCGGTATATTGAACGGGGTTTACATCGGGATCATCCGATTCGACATGGGATTGATGGGGGGAATCAAAGGGTTTTCAGCGGCGGTGGTAGGGGGGCTGGGGAACATCTACGGGGCCATTTTCGGAGGCATCCTGCTCGGGTTTGTTGAAACCTTCGCCTCCGTGCTGATCCCAGGAGGGACGGCCTACAAGGACGTATTCAGCTTCTTGGTGGTAATATTTTTCCTGGTCTTCAAGCCCTCGGGAATCCTTGGTGAAAGGGTGTATGAGAAAGTATGAATGCCTCAAGCCATAGTCGCCCGTTTACTATGGGGATAGTCTTTCTGGTGGAACTCTTTGTTTTTCTGGCCTTTGTTCTTTTTCTGCGCACAGAAGGGGCTATCGGGACGGTCCTAATCCTCTTTGGCATGGGCCTTTGTTGGTACCTCTATGATCGATTCGAGACCTTTCAAGAGTATATTGCTTCCAGGTTCTCCTCTGAAAGGGCGTTTGCGGGAGCCGTAGGGCTGCTTTTTCTCCTGATCATGCCCGTGCTGTTGAAGGACAGGCCGTACTTGATCCACCTTTGCCTGACTGCCGGCATCTATATCATGCTCGCAACAGGACTCAACTATCAGCTGGGGAGCACCAACATCGTCAATCTGGCAACCGCCGCCTCCTATGGTGTCGGCGCTTACACCTCCGCCCTCTTGACCACCCATACAGGGGTGAGCTTCTGGCTGGTCATTTTCGCTGCCGGAGGTGCAGCCTCCTTTATGGGATTCATCCTGGGCCTTCCGACCACAAAGACAAGGGATTATTACCTGACCCTCGTGACCATCGCCTTCGGCCTGATCGTCTACTTGCTTCTGAACAACTTGAAATGGACAGGAGGACCCAACGGAATCGGAGACATCACGCCTCCTTCTCTTTTCGGGCACTCTTTCAGGGAAAGTATCAAATTATTCGGCATGACACTCCCCTACCAGGCCAACTATTATTTTCTGATCCTGTTCTTCGTCCTGGTCTATGCCATCATAAGCGAGCGCCTTCATTTCTCGCGAACAGGCCTTACATGGAACGCAATCAGAGAAGATGACATAGCTGCGAAGTGTTGTGGTATTCATGTTTCCAGGTACAAGGTCCTCTCTTTCTGCATCAACTGTTTCCTGGACGGGGTTACGGGGGCCGTGTATGCACACTACGTGTGCTTTATTTCACCGGAAAACTTTCAGTTCATGCTCTCGGTTGTTGTTGTAACCATGGTCATTCTCGGGGGGATGGACAATACCTTCGGGGTCATCTTTGGAGCCGTCCTCCTGACGTTGCTCCCTGAAAAATTTCGCATATTCAATGAATTTCGCCTTCTCATGTACGGTATCATCGTGATTTGTACCCTGGTATTTCGGCCCCAAGGCCTTTTCCCCCAAAAGCTCAGGCGATATACATGATTCGGGGCATAGGATCGTGCTGAGAGACAGGTTACAGAAGGAAATCTCCAAGGCATTTTCTGCTTCTTTAGTGGGACCAAATGGATTATTTGCTGGAAACTAGAGGCTTGACGATTCACTTTGGCGGACTGGTAGCCATCAGGGACCTGGATTCCTTCGTGTCCAAGGGGGAAGTCCTTGGTCTGATAGGCCCCAATGGTTCAGGAAAGACAACTTATATAAACCTGATCACCGGAATCTATTCGCCCACGAGCGGAGATATCGAGTTCCAGGGAGAGAGCATTGTCGGCCTTGCGCCCTTTCAGCTCGTACACAGGGGGATTGCCCGTACCTTTCAAAACAGTCGTCTATTCTCAAACTTGAGCGTCCTGGACAATATCATTATCGGGATGCACCACAAGCAACGCACCCAGTGGTATGACGCCGTCTTTCGAAGCCGTTTCGCAAGACAAGAACTCAAGAATTCGGCAAAAAGGGCCGTGGAACTCCTTGAGTATTTCAGCAAAGAACTCGTTGATGAACGATTCAAGAGGGCCATAGAGCTTCCCCAGGCGTACAGGAGGAAACTCGAGATATGCCGGGCCCTTGCTTCTGACCCGGTCCTGCTGCTCCTGGATGAACCTGCTGCCGGCATGGATCAAGAGGAAACGCTTGCCCTTATGGAAGATATCCGGAGGATCCTGGAGTGGAAAAAGGACCTGGCCATCATCATCGTTGAACACGATATGATGGTGATCAAGAATATAGCCGACAGGGTCTTGGTCATCAATTACGGCCAGAAGATCGCAGAAGGGACCTTTGACCATGTCAGCAACAACCCTGAAGTCATTACCGCTTACTTGGGAGAGTCCCAGTGCTGAGGCTTGAGAATATCTCAACGGAATATGACCGGGTCCCCATGTTGAGAGAGATAGACATGAGGATCGAAAAGGGGGGCCTGGTTTGCCTGCTGGGAAGTAACGGTGCAGGAAAAACCACTACGGTGAAGACGATCATGGGCCTGGTCAAGCCCGTAAGAGGAGAAATCTACTTCGAGGAGAAGCCCATAGGGAAGATGAAGACCAACAGGATCGTGGAAATGGGCATTTCAGTGGTCCCTGAAGGGCGAAGGCTTTTTCCCAAGATGACGGTCTATGAAAACCTGCGTTTGGGGGCCTTCTTTGTCAGAGACAGAAAGGAGCTGAACAGGCGCCTGGAAAAGGTCTTTTCCCTGTTTCCACAACTTGACGGCAGGATCAGCCAAGTGGCCGGCACACTGAGCGGTGGAGAACAGAGCATGGTGACCATAGGAAGAGGCTTAATGGGTAATCCAAAGATGATGTTACTGGATGAGCCTTCCCTGGGGCTCGCCCCCAAGTTGGTGAACGAATACTTCTCCGCCATAAGTCGAATCAATAGGGAAGAGAAGATCACCATGCTTCTGATCGAGCAGAATGCCATGAAGGCCCTATCCATTGCCGACTATGGTTATGTCCTTCAAAAGGGCAGGATCTTGGCAAGGGGCAGCGCTCAAGAGCTCGCGAGCACCGACATAATCAAAAAGGCTTACCTGGCCTCAGAAAGTTGATGAATGCAAGAGAAGATCCAGAAGAAAATCAAGGAGTATAGAAGAGAGAGAGGGCTGACCCTCAGGCAACTGGCGGAAAAGGTCGGTTGTACCCACTCATACATCTCCCAGGTCGAAAAGGGCCTGACCGTTCCATCCCTTTCCATGGTAGGGAGGCTGGCATCCGCACTGAACGTGAGCGTTATCGACCTTTTCAATGACCTGGCCTCGGAATCGGAGAGTGACTGGCATCTGCCGAGGCGGGACAGGAGGACGATAAAATACCCCGATGGAAAGGTGTCGAGCCAACTGCTGGTGAGGAGGGTCACCACGAAGAAGATGGAGCCCCTGATAAGCCTCATTGAGCCGGGAGGGACATCCGACGGTGCGGAAAAGATGCAACATCCGCCCGGCACAGAGGAGTTCGTGCTCGTCATGAAGGGAGAGCTGGATTTCAGGATCAATGGCAGGGAAATCCACATGGAAGAGGGAGATACGCTTAGTTTTGACGGGTCTTTACCCCACAGTTGGGTGAACAAGGGCAGGAGGAGGGCGGAGGTCCTGTTCGTCTTCAGTCCTCCCATATGGTGAGTCCAATAGAAGCAGAGGGATAGACATGGAGGAAAGACAATTTCACGTGATCGGCAAGGTCGCACACAGAAAGGACGGGATATCCAAGGTCACGGGCAAGGAGGTGTACTCAACGGATGTTTCCCTGCCCAATATGCTCTACGCCAGGATCTTGAGGAGTCCCTATCCCCACGCAAAGATCCTTTCAGTCGACACCACCGAAGCGGAGAAAATGGGGGCCGTCTGTATAACGCCGTTCGAGGTCCCCAAGGTTAGGTACAATGAGCGCCAGGTAAGCATCCCTGAGAAGACTTACAGGGACAGGACGGTCCTGCCTGAGAAGGCCCGACACGTGGGAGAGGGGATCGTTGCGGTGGCGGCCGGGACCGAGGCCTTGGCGGAAAAGGCCCTCAGGGCGATTCGAATAGAATACGAAGAACTTCCGGCTGTCTTTGATCCCTTGGAGGCCATGGAGCCAGGGGCCCCGCAACTCTACGAGGATGTGATGCTCGGGGACGTCGTCCTTCCCATTGAGAACAACATCGCCTGCGCCAGGGAAGTGAGTGAAGGAAACGTCGAAGAAGGGTTCAAAGAGGCCGACCTGATAGTGGAAGAGACATTTAGCACCGGTCGTGCCTACCATGCCCAGATGGAGACAAAGTCCGTAGTCTGCAGGCCCGAACCAGACGGGGGCATCACGGTTTGGCCCACGGCCCAGTCCATTCATAATACCCGCCAGCTACTAGGCAGGATCTTCAACATCCCCCTAAGCAAGGTGAACGTACACAGGGTCCCTATCGGGGGCTCCTTCGGCTCCAGCATCCAGATGAACACCTGTATTCCCATATGCGTAGCCCTCGCGCTCAAGGCGGGAAAACCCGTGAAGCTTGTTCTAAGCAGGGAAGAGGACATGTATGACCACTGCAAGTACCCGTCCCGCATCAGGCTGAAGTACGGGGTAAAAAGGGACGGAAGCATCACGGCAGGAGAGATGAAGGTGGTAGTGGATATAGGTGCGCACAATATCCAGGCCTATCCCCTCCTCGGGTGCATGTCGGGCTGGTTTGTATCCCTGTATCGCATGCCCCATATGAAATTTGAGGGAAAGACGGTTTACACCAACAAGGCTCCTGCCTGCGCTATGCAAGGTTACGGCAACCCACAGGTCTCCTTTGCGGTGGAGTCAATGATTGACATGATTGCGGAGAGACTGGGGATGGATCCCATCGAGGTGCGTCTCAAGAACTACGTGGGCCTGGGAGAAACATTCTGGGGGCAAGGACCCACGGTGCGATCCGTCATTCGGAGTTGCGGCGTTGAGGAGATGCTCCTCAAGGGCAAGGAGATGATCGGCTGGGAGAAGCGGGGCAGGCCCGAACAAAAAACAGGGAGGTATCGGCGTGGCATAGGAGTAGGAAGGAGCTTTCATACTTCGGGCACAGGCGCGCCCATGCCGGGAGAGGTCATAGATTACTCCACGGCCATGGTAAAGGTGAACGAGGACGGTTCCGTAGACTTCTTGACCGGCCTGATGTGCCACGGTGGAGGCACCCTTGAGGCGTGCGCAAAGATAGTGGCCGAAGAGATGGGTGTCCCCTTGGACATGGTAGGTATATCCCCCTCGGACACCCGTTCGACAGGCTATGATGTCTGCACCCATGCCACCAGGGGTGTGTATTGCGGCGGCAGCGCCCTGCTCAAGGCGGCCAGGGCCGCAAAGAGGACATTGCTTGAGTTTGCATCACGCATCATAGAAGTCAATCCGGACGCGTTGAGGATCCGCCCGGATGAGGCCCTGGGTCAAGGGGTCATATATCTCGAGGGGGCAAGAGGTAAATCCGTCACCGTGGGGGAAGTGGCAAAGACCGCCCAGCTCAAGGGTTGGGGGACGGCAATAGCGGTGGAGAGCCACAGGCAGGTAAACTGCCCCCCCTGCTTTGTGACCAACTTCATAGAGGTGGAAGTGGATACCCAGACAGGTGAAATCAGGCCCCTGCGGGCGGTAGCGGCAGTGGATGCAGGGACGGTCATCAATCCGGACCTGGCAGCGGGTCAGCTTGAAGGTGGGCTCTGTAGAGGAATAGGCCTGGCCCTGCTCGAGGATACGGACTACGACAGAAACACAGGGGAACTCACCTGCGGGGGATACCTGGTCGATTACAAGGCATTGACATCGGTGGATCTCCCGCCCGTGGGGGCGGTTTCCACCTTCTTTGCAGAGACCTATGAGCCTTCGGGGCCCTTTGGTGCCAAGGGGGTCGGAGAGGCGGCAAACAATGCAACCGCAGGGACGGTGGCCAACGCCATCTATAACGCCGTCGGCATCAGGTTTACAGAGGCCCCCATTACACCGGAGAAGGTATTAAAAGCATTGAAGGAGAGAGAGAAAAGGAGTTGAGCCCATGATGGTCAATACGAAGATCATAACCCATGAATTCGACTACCTGGAGCCCAAGAGCCTGGACGAGGCGCTCCGACTGCTTAACAAGTACGGCGAGCAAGCAAGGATCCTTGCAGGGGGCACGGACCTCTTGCTCCAGGTCAAGCAGGAGAGGCTCCTTCCCAGGTATTTGATCGACATATCGAAGGTCAAGGAGCTGGCCCGGATTGAGGAAAAGGGGGGGTTGCGCATAGGGGCCGTTGCAAAGCTGGCTGATGTCAGGGAGTACTGCTCCAGGCAGCCCAAGCATGTCGCCCTTTTCGAGGCCATCTCCGTGCTGGGAAAGCCCCAGGTCTGGAACATGGGGACCGTGGGAGGCAATCTCTGTAATGCTTCCCCTGCGGCTGACACCGGGCCCCCGATCCTCGTGTACGGGGGCCGGGTGAAGCTGGTGAGCGAAAGCCGGGAGAGGGAGATCTTGGTCCAGGACTTCTTCACAGGGGTAAACCAGACCGTGCTGGAGCAGGGGGAGATACTGGCGGAAATAGTGCTTGAACCCATCCCAGACGACAGTGGCAGCGCCTTCAAGAAGATGGCCAGGGTGGGGGCTGATATTTCAAAGATTTCCTGCGCCGTTTACGTTGAACGGGACGGGAACAGGTGTTCCCTGTGCAGGATCGCCCTGGGGGCGGTTGCACCCGTACCCATGAGGACACGCGGAGCCGAGGATTTGGTCACCGGAAAAGAGGTGGACGAGGCCCTCCTTCAAAGGGCGGGACTAAGGGTCGCCGAGGAAATAGGACCAATAGACGACATCAGGTCAACTGCGGAATACAGGCGGGAGGTAAGTGCAGTCTTGTTCAGGGATGTCTTTTCCAAGGCATGGCAGCGGGCTGGAGGACAAGTATCATGAAAAGGAAGAGCATCAACATCACCGTCAACGGAGAGAAACACGAGATCCCGGTGGAACCCAACCGGCTTCTCCTCAATGTCCTGAGAGAAGACCTGGGGTTGACCGGGACCAAGTATGGGTGCGGGATAGGCCAATGCGGGGGATGTACCGTGTTGGTGGACGGAAGGGAGACCCTGAGTTGCCTTACCCTGGCAAGGGCAGTGGACGGCTGTGAGATCACCACCATTGAGGGTGTGGCCAGGAGTGACGGCACCCTGGATCCATTGCAAGAGGCATTCCTGAATCATAGTGCCATTCAGTGTGGATACTGCACCCCGGGGATGGTCATGATGGGCAAGGTCCTGTTAGATAGAAACTCTTCTCCTTCGGAGAAGGACATAAGGGAGCATATCAGGGGCAACATCTGCCGCTGTACTGGTTATAACAGCATAGTCAGGGCAATAATGAGCTGCACGCAGGCATCATCCCCGGAGTAACATAATGGCTGCACTTCTCATGATTCCTATCCGAGGAAGGAGAATCGCAAAATCCGAGACAGGGGCGAATGAGCGATGGAATACGTGACGACTCGTAACCTGGATGAGGCCCTCCAGGCATTGGAACAATGGGAGGGTCGAGCAAAGCTGCTCGCGGGAGGGACAAACCTGATCCCCAATATGAGGGCAAAGCTGGTATCGCCGGACGTGATAATCAATCTGTGCGAGATCCAAGACATGAAGGAGATCCGGGAAGAGGGAGGGGTAGTCCGGATCGGGGCCCTCGCAACGATGAATGAGATAGCCTCTTCAAAGATCATAGGGGAATGCTGTCCCATTCTCGCATCAGCGGCAAGGCAGCTCGGTAATCCCCTTACCAGAAACAGGGCTACTGTAGGCGGGAATCTGGCTGATGCATCTCCCGCGGCCGACACCGCACCTCCCCTATTGGCACTGGAGGCAAGAATTCACGCAGCGCGCTCTGGGAGGAAGGAGAGGGAGATTCCCCTTGATCAGTTTTTCCTGGGACCGAGGGAGACAGTGCTTGGGCCTGAGGAAATTATCTCCCATATCACCCTTGCCAAGCCAAAGGACCCATCAAGGGGGAGTCATATAAAGCTGGGCCTGAGAAATGCAATGGCCATATCGGTTGCCAGTATCGCCACCATGCTGGAGATGGACGGGGATGTATGTACCAAGGCTCGCGTGGCGCTTGGTGCAGTGGCTCCAAGGCCTATCAGGGCCTATGGAGTGGAAAAGATGCTCGAGGGAAAGAGGATAGATGAAGACCTTATCGGGGAATGCAGCCAACTCATAAAGAAAGAAATCAACCCCATCAGCGATATCCGCGCCTCTGCTGAATACAGGACCCTGGTGACGTCCGTGCTGTTTAGGAGGTGTATCCAGAAGTCCTTGGAAGGGGGAAGCCATGAAGACCTATGAGCTTGAAATATATGTGAACGGTGAGAGATTGGAGACGCGGGTTAGGGCCAAGGAGACCTTGCTCCAGGCCCTGCGGGAAAGGCTTGGGGTCACGGAGGTCAAAAACGGCTGCGCCAAGGGGGATTGCGGGGCCTGCACCGTGCTCCTGGAAGGGATGCCCGTCAACGCTTGCCTGACCCTGGCGCTTCAGGCAAAGGGAAAAGGGGTGACGACCATTAGGGGATTGGGCAATGAAGACAGCCCCCACCCCTTGCAGAGGAGCTTTGTGGAGAAGGGGGCCATCCAGTGCGGTTTTTGTACGCCGGGCCAGATCCTTTCAGCCAAGGCCCTCCTGGAGAAAAATCCCAACCCGACGAGGTGGGAGATAAGGGAAGCAATATCGGGGAACCTTTGCAGGTGCACCGGGTACAACAAGATTGTGGAGGCTATCGAGGCCGCCTCAGCAGCAATTCAAGGTTGAAACTGGGAGAGAAGCCATGGTTGAAAAAGTGAAAGCCCCTTTTGGTAACGGGGAATACCGGGTGATAGGGAAACCCGTGCCGAGGCACGATGCCCGGGACAAGGCCCTTGGCAATACCAGGTATGCAGAGGATTTCACCATGCCGGGGATGCTTTATGGCAAGGTCTTGAGGTCCGAGTATCCGGCAGCAAGGATTCTTTCCATAGACACCAGTGAGGCGGAAAAGCTCCCCGGAGTAAAGGCGGTTATGACGGCAAGGGATGTACCGAACAACGAGACCGTGACCCGATTCGGCCAGACCCACGAAGTGGGAGGATTTGAAGGCCTTTACCGCGTACTGGCGGACAAGAAGGTCAGGTACAAGGGGGAGGGTGTGGCCCTGGTGGCGGCAGAGACCCAGGAGATTGCAGAAAGGGCCGTGGAACTCATTCGTGTGGAATATGAACCCCTGCCGGGCGTCTTTGACCCGGTTGAGGCAATGAAACCCGGGGCATACCAGGTGGGCGAATCGGAGAGTAACGTGATTTGCGCCTACAAGGTGAGAAGGGGTAATGCTGAGCAAGGTTTCGCAGAGTCCGACGTGATAGTCGAGCATACTTACAGGGTCCCCCACGTGGAACACGCCTTCCTGGAGCCGGAATCCGGCGTGGGATGGACAGACGAGAGCGGTGTTATCAATATCAGGGTCTGTACCCAGGTCATAGAGCATTTCAGGGGGATAGCGGACGTGCTCGGCCTTCCCCATAACCGGGTCAGGGTGATCGCTCCCATGGTGGGCGGAGGCTTCGGCAGCAAGGAGGACATCACCGTGGAGACCTACCTCGCCCTGCTCGCCTGGAAGACCGGCATGCCCGTAAAGATGACCTACACCAGGGAAGAGTCCGTCATCGTCACGAGCAAGCGACACCCCTATGTAATGAGGTACAAGACAGGGGCAAAAAGGGACGGAAGGCTCGTAGCCCTGGAGGTGGAATTGATCTCCGATGCGGGCGGGCACATATACCTGAGTCCATGGGTGTTGCTCTATTCCACGGTCATGGCCACAGGCCCCTACAATATCCCCCACGTCAAGGTGGATTCCTTTTCTGTCTTGACGAACAATACGTTTACGAGCGCAAACAGGGGGTTTGGAGGCCCCCAGGTCTGCTTTGCCTATGAATCCCAGATGGATGAGCTGGCCAAGAAATTGGGCATGTCGCCACTGGAAATAAGAAAGAGGAACTATCTCCACAGGGGAGATTCCCTTGCAACAGGCCGAAGACTGGATTACGCCGTAGAAACCGAGCAGACGGCCATAAAGGCCCTTGAGGCCCTGGGGGAACCATCAAAGCCATCCTCTCCCTCGGAGCGGATCGGCCAGGGGCTTGCCTCGGGCATGCTGAGTTACGGCCGCATGGTTTTTCTCCACGATACCTCCAGGTCTTACGTGAGCATGGAGATGGATGGCAGCGTCACTATCAAGTGCGGGGTCCAGGACATAGGGGGCGGCCAGGCATCTTCCCTCGCATCCATAGCAGCGGAGGTCCTCGGTGTCCCAATGGAGGACATCAGGGTCTTTATCGGAGACACGGCCCTGACGCCCCTTGCCGGGACGACCACGGCGACAAGGCAGCTTTACATGTCCGGCAATGCGACTTTGATGGCGGCTTCGGAAGTTAGGAAAAACCTGGCCAAAAAGGCGGCCCAGATGCTGGAGGCCAACCCTGATGACCTTGTCTTCAGTGACAGGCGGATCTTTGTAAAGGGATACCAGGCAAATGCACTCCCATTGGAAAAGGTGGTAAAGGCCTGTGCTGGAGACGGGATTCCCCTTTACAACGTGGCCCAATTCAATGGCCCCTTCAGGGAGCTAATAGACTTCAAGACAGGGCAGGGTCAGGTCTTTCCGGATTTTACCTTTGGGTCTTACGCAGTGGAGGTTGCCGTGGACACGGAGACGGGAAAGGTTCGAGTGCTGAAGATCGTGGGGTGCTTTGACGTGGGCCAGGCGATCAACCGGCTGAGCGTGGAAGGTCAGATCGAGGGAGGGGCAATCTATGGACTTGGTTATGCCCTGACGGAGGAGGTTATCCTTGATAAGGGAATCACCCTGACGCCCTCCTTTTCCGAGTACCTTATCCCCACTTCGCTCGATGCGCCCCATGTGAAACCACTTCTGATCGAATCAAGGGGTGGTGCAGGGCCCTTTGGGGCAAAGGGGATAGGGGAACCTTCATGTGTACCCATTGCACCCGCGGTTGCAAAC
>JAFDHB010000198.1 GCA_019308985.1 Deltaproteobacteria bacterium
TGAATCCCTCAATCACCTTATCGATGAACTCAATTTTCCATCGACGTTGGCCTTTTAACAACTTCTGAAAGTGTGTCGAGCTTATTCCGGCCCTTCTACTGAATTCCGCTGCTTTCACATTTTCAGGGAGCAAAGACAAAATGCGATTACCGATATCCCTATCTCGTTCACTTACCTTTTCTTTGGATTCTGGCTCTTTTGTCATTCTGAATACACAACGTATTTTTTGCTTGACTTTAGAAGACAAATTGTCGTTTAATGTTTTTATGCTAATCCAAAAGCTTCACAAACTCGAAGAACACTACAGGAGCCAGACCAAGGTCGCCAAGGAGCTGGGGATTTCCTACCGGCATTACCAGAGGATCAGGAAGGCCTGCCATGCCACCAAATCCATGGAAATGCTGATTGACTACAAGCTCCAGGAAATCGAGTTTCAAAAAGCGGCCTGCCAATAACGGCCGAGCTGCTTTCTTGTGCCCGGCGGAGAGGGAGTTCTATGCCAAAAGAATCGTGCCTTCTTGTGTCGGCTGAAAAGGACCTATGTATTAAGGTCTACGGCCAGAGGATGACGAAAGATAGAACTCTGGAACCTTTTCCTGTGCTCCATTTGTTTGAAATCGACAGCGAGCTTATTCAGAAACATGGCATCGTTGATCTGCTCGTCAGCGTTGAAAAAACTCCCAGAGCGGGCAAAGGTCCCAGTTGAACGTGTACGATCCGGCTCTGGATTCCCTGGAGACAGCATAGTTGAGTTCTTCTGAACACCCAGCCATAGATCGGACTTCCTTTTGGCCTGACGGATGCCGGTTGACCTCGATTCCGACGGTCACGTCCCAGCCGGTTTTGGGACAGAACATTTTTTGATGCTCAGTCCACCTCATAAAGTGGACTTATAACACACAGTCAACAACGTGACAACTGAAAAAGAACATATATTCAAGCTCTTGATAAGAGAAGGATACGGCTTCTCCGAGACCGTCGCCTTCTTTCTGAGGGACACGGGCGTAACCATGTCCGACATCGCCCGCACCGCGGGCGTTGACAGGTCATATGTCAAAAGGGTGATCGATGGAAAACGTCGAGACTTCAAAGCTGAATTCCCTGTACACGATAAGGATACCCGACGGTACGAAGGCTATGATCGACAAGCTGTCCCCCCTCTGGAAAAAGAAGCTGAACGAAGCGCTCCGGCTGACCGTCGCCAAGGTTCTCCACGAGGCCAACTTCGACCCGAACGTATACCTGAACGACGACTGAGGGCAACGTAAACCTTGTTTGTGTATGGATTACCATGTCAACCACTTTCATAAGCCCGAAAGAGATAGCCTCCAGACTTAACAGGTCCCTTAAATGGGTCTATAATCATGCAGCCGATTTGGGTGGCGCCCGGATAGGCGGGTCATGGATCTTCACGGAGGAGGGCCTGAGAGATGCCATACAGGCAGGGCAGGAAATGGCGAGGAGTCGTCAAGATAGGCGGGGTCCGGGTGGAGCAGAAGCTCTTCAGGCTAAAGAGAGAGGCCGCAGCGTGGGAAAACGAAACCCGGCAGAGATACTTAGAGAGCGAGAAGAGGGCGCGAGGAGGCACGGACTTGACGACCTTCTGTATTAAATACCTGGACTATGCGCTCCAGTTCCGGCCAAAGACTTATGCGGAAAAGAGGTTCCTCACCCGGCGGCTAATCAAAGCGTGGGGCGGCGACACCCTGGTGGAAGAGATCACCTCAGAGATGCTCCTTTCTTTCCTGGCAGAGAGGGCGAAACAGGTATCGAACAATGCCTTCAACAAGGACAGGAAGAACCTCATGGCCATGTTCAACTGGGGCAGGGAAATACTGGGCCTTGAGTCCAACCCTGCTGCCAGGATCAAGAAAAGGCCTCATGACCGGTCCCCGCAATATGTACCTCCTACGGCGGACGTGCTGAAGGTCCTGGCCGTCGCCTCCAGGGACGAAAAAGCGTTCTTGGACTGTTTCCTCCTCACCGGCGCCAGGCGCTCGGAAATCCTCTGCTGGAACTGGATCGAGGACATCAACTTTGAACAAAGGCTGTATCGGCTCGGCACGAGGAAGACCAGGGACGGATCCATGGAGTATGAATGGTTTACCATGAGCGATGAGCTCTACGGGTCGCTATGGTGGCTGTGGGAGCACAGGAGGGACAGGACAAGCCCCTACCTGTTCCCCCAGTATTGCTGCCCTGACGAGAAGGGGAACAACTGGATCGGGGAGCAGAGGGCCAATCGGTGGATAAAAGCCTTGTGCAAGAGGGCAGGGATTATATCCTTCGAGTTCCACGCGCTGAGGCGCTACGTGGCCTCTGTGCTTGCGGACGAGCACAAGGTCAGCGCCAAGAGGATACAGCGGATTTTGAGGCACAAGAGCCTCTCGACCACGGAGAGGTACATCAGGCTCCTGAACGAGGACCTGAAAGAGACGCTGGAACTGCTTTCTGAGAGGTCAGTACCCCAAAGCGGTACCCCAAGGAAGGACGTGAAGGATGGAGAATCTGGATAACATGCTGATATTACGGTGGTGGTCCCAACGGGACTCGAACCCGTGTCTCCGGCGTGAGAGGCCGATATCCTAGACCGCTAGACGATGGGACCCTGGCTGGGGGACCAGGATTCGAACCTGGGTTAACGGGGCCAGAACCCGTCGTCCTACCGCTGAACGATCCCCCAGCAATCCAACCAATATGTCGAAATAGCTCAGAAAAGTCAAGCAAAAAACCTCAGCTACAACAGCCAGAAATACTGAATTTGGCCACAGACCCACACGGAAGTCAACAGAAAGACAACTCCTGTCTGTGTGGGTCTGTGGCTATTGCTAGATTTCATGCCGCCCTCATCTCAAAGGCGGCGGCAAGGAGTTCCCGCGTGTAGGCGGCCTTGGGGCTTTCGAATATCTCATCTGCCGCACCCTGCTCAACCACCTTGCCCTCCCGTATTACGATGATATCGTGGGCCATGGCCCTCACCACCCTGAGATCGTGGCTTATGAAGATGTAGGAGAGGTTATGCCTCTTCTGTAGATCCCTGAGGAGCTCGATGATCTGGTATTGAACAGAGACGTCCAGGGCAGAGGTGGGCTCGTCAAGGATGATCAACTTGGGCTTCAGGACCAGTGCCCGTGCTATGGCGATGCGCTGGCGCTGGCCGCCGCTGAACTCGTGGGGATAACGATCCTGCATCCCCGGCTCGAGCCCCACTTCTTCCAGGGCCTGCCCTATCAGCACGCGCCGCTCCTCAGGAGAACCACCGATCCCGTGGACCTTCAGCCCCTCGCCTATGATCTGACCCACCGAGAGCCTGGGGCTGAGGGAACCGAAGGGGTCCTGGAACACCATCTGCATCTCCTGTCTCAGGGGACGGATCGCCTTGGACTTGAGCCCCTGGATATCACGACCCTTGAACTTGATGACCCCGTCGCTCCGCTCAAGGCGAATCAGGGCCCTGGCAAGGGTAGACTTTCCTGCCCCGCTCTCACCCACCACACCCAGGGTCTGCCCCTGCCTCACCCTGAGGGTGATCCCGTCCACGGCCCTGACATGGCCCACGGTCCGCCTGATTATCCCCCTTTTTATGGGAAACCATACCTTCAGATTTCGCGACTCGATGACCGTATCGCCCCCCGGCGGCGGGGGAGAGGGCCGGCCCCTGGGTCTTGATTCCAGCAGTTTCTTGGTATAGGGGTGGGCCGGGTGTTCGAAGATGTCCTCCACCTCACCATGCTCTACGATTTTCCCCCGGTGCATCACGTACACCCTCTGGACGGTCCTGCGTACAATGTCCAGGTCATGGGTTATGAGCAGGAGGGCCATGCCCAGCTTCTTGTTGAGGTCCTTCAACAGTTCGAGTATTTGGGCCTGGATGGTCACATCGAGGGCCGTGGTAGGTTCGTCGGCAATGAGCAGGTCGGGCTCGTTGGCAAGGGCCATGGCGATCATGACCCTCTGTTGCTGACCACCCGAGAATTCATGGGGCAGGGCGCTCAAGCGATCCACGGCCTCGGGCAGGCCCACCATGTGCAGGAGCTCTATGACCCTTTCCCTGGCCTCTTTTCTGGTGAGGTGCTTGTGGACAAAGAGGACCTCGCTGATCTGCTTCTCGATGCTGTGGAGTGGATTAAGGGAACTAAGGGGCTCCTGGAAGATCATGGCGATGTGGTTGCCCCTTATCCCCCGGAGCAATGCCGGGGGGGCGCAGAGGAGTTCTTCTTCCTTCCCATCCCTATGACGGTAGATGATCCTCCCACCGGGATGACGGGCCAAGGGGTAGGGCAGGAGTTGAAGGATCGAGAGGGCGGTCACTGATTTGCCGCTACCGCTCTCACCTACAAGTCCCACTATCTGTCCCCTGTAAATATCCAGGGAGGCATCCCGAACGGCCTTGACTTCACCCGGGCCGGTACCGAAGGATACCGAGAGCTCTCTTATTTCCAGCAGAGGCTTATCTCCCATGGTCAAGTATTACCTTTCCGTCTTTCTGGGATCAAATGCATCCCGTACCGCCTCTCCAATGAAGATCAGGAGACTCAACATCACCGCAAGTACCATGAAGGCGGTTATACCCAGCCACGGGGCCTGCAAGTTGTTCTTGCCCTGGTTGAGGAGTTCTCCCAGGGACGGTGAACCGGGGGGAAGGCCGAATCCCAGGAAATCCAAGGCGGTCAGCGTGGTAATGGAGCCGTTCAGTATAAAGGGCAAAAAGGTTAGCGTGGCGACCATGGCATTCGGCAGTATGTGCCTGAACATGATCATGGCATCACTGACACCAAGGGCCCTTGCCGCCCGGACGTAGTCAAAGTTCCGGACACGGAGAAACTCCGCCCTTACCACTCCCACCAGGGACATCCAGCTGAAGAGCAACATCAGCCCCAGGAGCCACCAGAAGTTGGGCTCCACGACACTGGCCAGGATGATGAGGAGGTAGAGTATGGGCAGGCCTGACCATATCTCAATGAACCTCTGGAACAGGAGATCGATCCATCCCCCGAAGTAGCCCTGTACTGCACCGGCTGCAATGCCCACAAGGGAACTGATCACGGTCAGGATCAGGCCGAAGAGGACGGAGATACGGAAGCCATAGATGAGCCTGGCAACCACGTCCCTGCCCTGGTCGTCTGTTCCGAGCCAGTTGTCGGCGGAAGGAGGCGCCGGTGCGGGCACCTTCAGGTCATAATTGATGGTATCATAGCTGTAAGGGATGGGCGGCCAGATCATCCAGCCCTTTTTCTCGATGAGTTCAGCCACCTCCGGGTCCCGGTAGTCCGCTTCTGTGGGGAGGAACCCCCCAAAGGTTGTCTCAGGATACTCGAATAGGACCGGGAAGTAGAACTTGCCGTCATACCTAAGGAGCAGGGGCTTGTCGTTGGCGATGAATTCCGCGAAAAGAGACATGACAAAGAGGGTGAGAAAGATCCAAAGGGACCAGTAGCCGCGGCTGTTTGCGCGGAAGTTCATGAGCCTGCGGCGGGTCAGGGGAGATATCCTGAAGAAGAGGATCTTTTCTGGCATGGTTCAGGTCTCCTGGGCCTCAAAGGTGATGCGAGGGTCTACCACGTGATATGTGAGGTCACTGACAAGGTTCAACAACAGACCCAAGAGGGTAAAGACGTATAGACTCCCGAACATGACAGGGTAATCCCGGTTCACTGCGGCCTCAAATCCCAGGAGGCCCATGCCGTCCAGAGAGAATATGATCTCGGTAAGGAGAGATCCCGTGAACAGGGCCCCTATGAATGCGCCTGGGAAACCTGCAATGACAATGAGCATGGCATTTCGGAATACGTGACCGTAAAGCACGCGCCTCTCTCTCACTCCCTTGCTGCGCGCGGTGATGACGTATTGCTTGTTTATCTCCTCCAGGAAAGAGTTCTTTGTCAGCATGGTGAGGCCGGCGAAACCTCCTATGACCATGGAGAGGACCGGAAGAGTGATGTGCCAGAAATAGTCCGCAATGCGCGCAGGCCAACTGAGTTCGGCCCAGTTCTCGGATACCAACCCGCGCAAGGGGAACCAGTCAAAATAGCTCCCTCCGGCGAAGAGCACGATCAGCAGTATGGCGAACAGAAAACCGGGTATGGCGTTTCCGAGTATCACCACCGTGCTGGTCCATACGTCGAAACGGGACCCGTCCCGTACGGCCTTTGAGATACCCAAGGGGATCGAGATGAGGTAGACAAGAAAGGTGGTCCAGAGACCCAGGGAGAGGGAGACGGGCATCTTGTCGATTATGAGGCTGATTACACTCTGGTCCCGATAAAAGCTCTCGCCGAAATCAAATACCAGGTAGTTGCGTATCATCTTGATGAAGCGTTCGTGGGCCGGTTTGTCAAAACCGAACTGGCGCTCGATCTCCTTTATGAGTTCGGGGTCCAAGCCGCGGGCCCCCCGATACTTGGTGGTCACATCTGAACGGGCCGCCGCTTCTCCCTGTGGGAACCTCGTGGCCGTGTCCGCCTGTCCTGCACCGCTGACCCGGGCCGTCGCCTCCACGGCGGCACCCTTTATCCTGGCAATCATCTGCTCCACGGGACCGCCGGGTGCGGCCTGGACCACCAGGAAATTGATAACCATGATACCGAACAGGGTCGGTACTATGAGCACCAACCTGCGCAGGATGTAGGCATACATAGCCACCCACCTCCGCTTTTCAAGGGATTAGGGATATGGCGCTGTATTTCCTCCCCTGAGGGCAGAAAAACAACGAAGAACTTGATGCATATCACCTCTTCTTCAAAGAGGCCTTCTTTTCCAGGAGTATAGCTTCTTTTTCGGGATCGATCCACCAGGTATCGAATCCTAGGGCATATTTGGGTGTGATCTTGGGGCGGCTGAACTTGTTCCAATAGGCTACCCTGAAATACCGAATGTGCCAGTGTGGAATCACATAGTTCCCCCAGAGCAGGACCCGGTCGAGGGCCCGGGTACGGTAAATGAGGCTTTCCCGGTCAGGGGCGGAGATCACTAGGTCGATGAGGGCATCCACGACAGGGTCCTTGATCCCGATCGTGTTGCGGCTTCCGGCCTGATCAGCCGAAGCGGAACTCCAGAAGTCCCTCTGCTCGTTACCGGGAGAGAGGGATTGGGGA
>JAFDHB010000199.1 GCA_019308985.1 Deltaproteobacteria bacterium
AGTTCCGCTCAGGTTTCGTATCTATTATTGGTCCTCCCAACGTCGGCAAGTCTACCCTGTTGAACTATCTAATAGGCAAGAAGATCGCCATTGTGTCCCCCAAACCTCAGACCACACGAAACCGAATAGTCGGGATATACCATGGGGAGAACTTTCAGATAGTCTTTCTTGATACCCCCGGCATCCACAAGACGCGAACACCCTTGCACAGGAGCATGGTTGCTTCAGCCCAATCCACTCTACAGGAGGTTGACATCATCCTGTTGATGGTTGAAATGAAGCGACCTGAGCCCCAGGAGATCTCACGGATAATCAAAAGAGTCAAAAGGGTAAAGAAACCTGTCATCCTCGCGATCAACAAGATTGACCTAGGCCCAAAGGAGGAACTATTGCCGATTATTGATAGCTACAGGAAAAGACATGACTTTGACGCCATTGTCCCGATATCCGCATTGCAAGGAGATGGAATAGATTTTCTCCTCGTGGAACTGAGATCAAGGCTGAAACAAGGCCCGGCCTTTTTCCCCAAGGGCATGGAGACAGACCAGTCGGAAAGCTTCTTGGTGTCCGAAATTATTCGTGAAAAGATCTACATACATACGAGAAAGGAGCTGCCCTATTCGTCAGCGGTCACGGTGGAAAGGATGGAAGAGGCCCCTGAAGGAGACCTTCTCCTCATTTCCGCGGTCATAAATGTCGAAAAACAATCCCAAAAGGCTATCCTTATCGGTGAGAAGGGGAGGATGATAAAAAAGATAGGGCAGGCCGCCAGATTGGAGATCGAGGGGATATTCGGTACCCGCGTCTTCTTGGACTTGAGGGTCAGGGTGGAAAAGAACTGGAGCAGAGATACGAGGGCCTTAAGAAGGCTGGGATACTAGAAAGGATGGCTTCGCAAAAAGTCCAATTTCTGCGTTGCGCTTCATTTCGTTGTGACTGCGGCGTACTTCTACGTACGCCTCATCACACGAGATTCGCGCGCCTTGAACCTGAAGCTTTTTGCTTTGCCATCCCAATTTTGACTTTTTGCGAGTTAATCGGAAAGAAAAAAGCCAACTTTTCATCTAAAGCCGGCTTTTTTCTTTAGGAGGAAAGAGGTTTGTTTGAACCTATATATAAGCAATATTCTTGCCAAATCTGTTCCATGAAAGAAATTATTATTGAACCTGTTGAAATTATTGAGTATATATTTTGTTTTGTAGGGGTGGCGTTTCCACCGGGCATCACGACAAGTACAAAAATTTGTACCAAAAGGGGAGGCTTTTCTTTGGCCTATACCTTAAGCTGTTAAAATAATTAACAAAATGGTAGTTCAAAAAATTTTACCGGCTAGTGCGTAGTCTCGAAAATTCTGTCACCGATTTTGGCAATACGTTCTGTTTTTGAAAGGACAGGCCTGCGCACTAAATTCCAAAACTCAAATCCCAAACTCCAAACAATGTAAGATACTCTTCTGAGGATTCGGCGGCTGTTTTTTAGTCTTTCCTGTTTTGGTCATTGTTGTTTGGAATTTGAGATTTGTTTGTAATTTGATGCTTGGAATTTCGAATTTGCGCGTCTCTGGGAAATGGGTCAAATATGGAGCATTGTTTTCGAATTGCAAATTCCCATTTTTGGGGACAGAACTTATGAGACGCGGTACTAGATAGTGATTCGATACTTTTTCAACTTGTGCTGGATCAAGCTTCTTGTGATACCCAACATCTCAGCCGCATGTGACTGGACATTATGACACTGCTGCAAGGCCCGCCTGATAAGTTTTTCTTCTATTTCTTCCAATGTTTTTTGCAATGGTGCATCCATAGGGATGAACCTGTTGATATCCAGGTCTTTCTCATCCCCCAAGAGCTCCGGAGGGAGATCGTCCAAACCGATCCTCTCGCCGGGGTTCAGCACTACGGCCCTTTCGATGACATTTTCCAGTTCCCTCACATTGCCCGGCCAACTATAACTGTACAGTGCCTTCCATGCATCAGGGGTGAGCTCCATGTCCCCTCTGCCTTGCTCTTGCCTGTATTTCTTGATGAAATGGTGAACCAAAGGCCTTATGTCCTCTGTGCGCTCTTTCAAGGGCGGGACTTCTATATGGATGACATTGAGCCTATAGTAGAGGTCTTTGCGAAAGCGACCCGTTTGTACGTCTTCCTTGAGGTCTCGATTAGATGCCGACAATAACCGCACATTTACTCTGATGGTGCGTGTCCCTCCCACCCTTTCAAATTCCATTTCCTGAAGCACCCGCAGCAGCTTGACCTGTAAGGCCGAGGGCATTTCGCCGACCTCGTCGAGGAAAAGGGTCCCCCCATCCGCCAATTCGAAGCGTCCCTTTTTCAGTGCAACAGCCCCGGTAAAGGCACCTCTCTCATGCCCGAAGAGTTCGCTCTCGAGCAGGGTCTCGGTAAGAGCGCCGCAATTCATAGATATGAATGGCCGGTCTTTTCTGGGGCTTTCGTAATGGATAGCCTTTGCAATGAGTTCCTTTCCGGTACCCGAAGGCCCTGTAATGAGGACTGAGGCCTTTGACGGCGCCACCTTCTGAATCATATCATAAATTTTGAGCATCGGCTTGCTCTTCCCGATGATGTTTCCATAGCTGTACCTGTCAGAGAGGGCCTTGCTCAATAGCCTGTTCTCTTTGATAAGCCGATAATTGTTAAGCGCCTTCTTGACCGTTAGCTTGAGCTCCTCGTTCTTGAAGGGTTTTGTAATATAATCGTATGCCTGCATTTTCATGGCTTCGACCGCCATTTCTATAGTCCCGTAAGCGGTCATCATGATGACAGGAATATCGGGCTTGATTTTCTTTGACTCCTCAAGCAGCTCCATGCCACTCATACCGGGCAGCTTCACGTCCGTTATGACCAGGTCCAGGTCGGACTCCTTGATCAGACGGAGCGCCTCCCTGGCATTAGGGGCCGTGATGATTTCATAGCCCTCCGGAGCAAGGAGAGCCTCCAGGACAAGCAGGTAGTTCTTTTCATCGTCCACTATGAGGATGGTTTCCATTGAGTCCCTTTATCCCTTTACAGACTTGCCTGTCGGGGCAATATGACCTTTACGCAGGTACCTTCACCCTCTTTGCTTTCTATGCTGATATTCCCCCTGTGACTCTGGATAATCTTTTGTACAATTGAGAGTCCCAGGCCGCTCCCCTTATCCTTTGTAGTAAAGAAAGGGTCGAATATCCTGTTGAGGTTTTCAGGGCTGATACCCCGGCCCGTGTCTCTTACCTCTACCAGATAGTTCCCCTTGTTTTCAGCGAGGCTGACCCGTATCGAGCCGTCCCTGTCCAGGGATTGAATTGCGTTCAAAAGGATGTTGAGAAAGGCCCGGTACAGGAGTTCCTGATCCCCTTTGATGCCGAAATGTTTCCCGTCCCAGCTTGTTTCTAACCTGATTCCCCTCTTCTCCAATTCCGGGCTGAGAAAGGAGAGATTTCGCGATATTATTTCTTCGAGATAACAGTCTTGCATTTTGGGCCTCTGGGGCCTGGCGAAGTCAAGAAACTTTGTGACGATATTGTTCAGGCGGGCGGATTCCTCGGTGATCACATTTGAAAGTCTTTTTTGTGTTTCCGTTGCATCCGGTAAGCCGCCGAGCAGTTCAGCGGTACTTTGAATAATGCCCAAGGGGTTCTTTATCTCATGGGAAACCCCCGCGACCATTTGGCCGAGTGAGGCAAGTCGCTCTGCCTGGCTCAACTGCTCTTCCAGTTTCAGGCGCTCAAGGGTGCGTTGTTCTATGTCTCTTTCCGCCTTGTGCACAATCAAGAGGAGGGCCAGGAAGATCAATCCCATGATGAGAATGGACAGGCCGAAAATGAGATACTGGAACTTGACTATCGACTTGTACTGGGGGGTGAGGTCCTGGATGAGTTCAAAAACGCCGCCGATATACCCTTCAACCGGACTGAAGAGGGGGTAAGGGCCCCTGAAAGGGATGTAAGTCCTCAGCTTCCGTTGCCCGCCTCCGAAGTCGATGTCCAGTCCCAACAGATCGTCCTTGCTGGAAATCAACCCGGAAGAGACTTCTCCCCTGAGGGCCTTCTTATATCCCAGACTCTCTTTCACCCTCATACCAATGAGGCTTGCATCCGTGCTGTAGGCAATGACATCCTGCCCTATTGAATGGATATTCACCAGATCTACGTTAAAGCCATGGATGGTGTTGCGAACGACCCTGTCCAGCAACTTGCGTTGTTCTTCGTCCCTCAGTTGGATGGGCTCCCCCCTCTCATAGACAATGGGTATCACAAAGTACTGAAAGACCTGATGATTGAGATTTTCCCCAAGAAGGAACGCATAATTCTCATAGCTCTTGAGTAGTATCTCTTTTGCCTTTTGGGAAATTACCATGGAAAATGGGAAACTGAAGATGAGGATCACAATGAAACTGGCCCAGGCAAAGAATTTGACCAGGCGAAATTGCTTTCCTCTGGCTTGCACATTTGGAATAGGAGCCTCCATGAAACACCTTTTCTCAGGGACCATGCCTCCCTGGATGGAATTCCCTTCCGGGGCTTGTCTTAGCAAAACTTGTTGACCAGATCGCCCCTGTTGGTTTATCTACTGCCCTATTACGAAAAATTTTAACCTATCGTATTGATATTCTAAAGCAAAAAAGACAAAATGAAAAGCGGCAATCGGGCCTGGGGGTATCCTTGACAAAGGGGGTATTCCCTGATAAGCCGGTGAAAAGGCCAGTCCTCCTGAGGCGGGCAGGCCTGGGAGCCTTGGAACAAAACAAAGGGAATCATGATACTTGCAGGCATTTGAAAGTGGTAGAATGATACGTAAACTGAATCAGTTTGAAGCCTTACCTGGTCTTTGGCTCAGATCAGGGGAGAAAGGTGAATGAGCCTGAAGAATGGCTCAGGCCATAAGAAGCGACCTGGAAAAATGGTTGACCGCGAAGGGCATTATCAAGAACTCCCAAATCTCCTCTACGCTGATGCAAGAGGAGTGGTCTATGAGCATCCCTGCCTTAAGATGGCGGGATTCTCGGGACTCAGTCCTGTCACTATCGAAAGTGATGAGCTTGTGGAGGTCCCCGAATTCAGCAAAATCTTTTTCCTGCCGGATTGCGCCCCCATTGGGCTCGATCCCATGACCGGAAGGTTCGAGCTCCTGCCTGAAGTTCGGGTAGAAGGTAAGAGGATCCAATGCTTTGCGGTGGCTACCTTCCTGGAGCCTGGACTAGTGAGGAGCTTGCTGCCGGCCGCGGATTACGGGCACAAACGCTACAGGCTGCCGACCTGGGCCTATACTGCTGTCGGCGCCAAGGGGGAACATTACTGGGCTCCAGGCTTCTGGATCGAATACAACTTCAGGTGGGACCCCCGCAACTTTGATGACCGGGAACTGGTCCCGGCAATAGATGAATACAAACGGCGGCGCACATGCGGGAGGCTCATAGGACATCTTATCAATTGTGCGACAAACAACCACTGCTTTGCGGCGAAGAACCTGTTCTTGAGGAGGTGGGAGGCCCCCATCCCGGTGAGCAGGAACTGCAATGCCAAGTGTTTGGGTTGCCTTTCCCATCAGGAGGGGAATTCCTGCGCATCTTCTCACCAGAGGATTTCCTTTGTACCGGAACTAGATGAAATCGTCTCGATGGCCTGTGATCACCTGGAGCATGCGCCTGACGCAATCGTGAGCTTTGGGCAGGGGTGCGAGGGAGAACCCTTGACAGAGTACAGGCTCATAGCAAGAAGCATAAGGAAGATAAGGGAGAAAACGGATCGGGGAACGATAAACCTGAACACAAACGGCTCATGGCCTGAGAGGATCAGGGCGATAGCCGAGAGCGGATTGGATTCCATCAGAATAAGTATCAACAGTGCCCGTGCTGAATACTACAGGGCCTATTTTCGACCGGTGAATTACAGTTTTGAGGATGTGGTATCTTCCATTGCCCTCTCGAGGGACTTGGGCCTGTACACTATGGTCAACTACCTGGTATTTCCAGGCATCACCGACCAGGAAGAAGAAATGGGGGCACTCATCGACCTGATCAAAAGGACCGGCTTAAACTTTCTGCACCTCAAGAATCTCAACATTGATCCTTACCTGTATGTGCAGGAAATGCCAAAGTCAGGATCGGCACCAGTAGGCATGAGAAAGATGGTGGCCTTGATAAGAGAGGAATTCCCCGACCTCCATCTGGGTTATTTCAATCAGCCCAGGGGCTCAAGTCCGATGGTCTTGCGATAACGCATACAGTTTACTCCGTTGTTGTTGTGATCCTCGAAAGCCAGTTTCCGGATATTTCGATAGGCCTTCTCCCGTGCCCCCTCAAGGGTCGAATCGCCGGCGACTACGTGTAGGACCCGGCCTCCATAGGTTACCAGGCCCTTCTCCGGGTGTTCGTCAACACCTGCAAAATATATGGCTATTCCCTTTTCAATCTTGTCCAGACCGATGATCCTGTGGCCTTTACCGTAACGACCAGGATATCCCTTGTTCCATCCCCTGGACGCCTTCGAACGCCCCTCCATGGCGATCACATCTACATAGTATTGATTGTTCCATACCTGTCTCACCCTGTCGAGGGTTCCCTCCCAGACGGCCATCCCTATTTCAAAGAGGTCCGTGCTGAGTTTGCGGGCAAGGACCTCCCATTCAGGGTCTCCATGCCTGACATTTATTTCAAAGACATCCAGATTGTCATAGGGGTCCAGGTTCAACCCGAAATAGAGCACACCCTTATAGGCCCAGCCAAGATGGTTATAGATTTCATTTACGGTGGGGTTGACGATTTCTTTGATAATCCGGTTGACGAGCCAGGGGGAGACAAGTTTATGGGGGCAGTAGCATCCAGTTCCCCCGGTGTTAAGGTTACCTCCAAACTGCCTGATGGCCTCCAGGTCGTCAGGGTCGAACGCGGGTTTGTAATCCTTCGCGAACATACGAAGGGGCATTACGTGCTTCCCATCGAGGAATGCAAAGAAGGAGATCTCATTGCCATATTTTCTTTCTTCAATGACAACCCTATTCCCTGAATTTCCAAAAATCTTTTGGATCATGATCTTGTCAATGGCCTCTTCAGCGTCCGGGACATCTTCGCATACAATGGCCCCTTTGCCTGCTGCCAGCCCGTTGGCTTTGACCACTACCTGGTAACCTATATTCCGCACGTAGCCCTTTGCCTTGTCCGGATCGTCGAATACCCTGTATTGCGGCTTTGGTACGCCTATCTTACTCAGGAGCTCATCGGTAAACGCACGATCGCTCTCAAGTTTTACATAAGCCTTCTTGGGTCCGACCGTGGGAATTCCCTTGTCGTTGAGGATATCTATCAACCCCTGTTCCAGGGGATTCTCAGAGCCCACGTCAACCAAGCTAATCCCCTTCTCCA
>JAFDHB010000200.1 GCA_019308985.1 Deltaproteobacteria bacterium
AAGGGCTGGTAACCCTGATTTGGGGGGGGGAGTACAAGACTTATCATGGGATGCTCCCGACCCTGTCTCTACAGGTGGGAGAAATATCTATGCCCTCGGAATCATTGATAGGATTGATTGTGTCTGCTTGTGCGGTGGCAATATTGATGATTTTTTTTCATTACACCAAAATCGGGCTTGCAATGAGGGCCACTGCGGAGGACCTTCAGGTAGTGCAGAGTGCCGGCATCAAGGCAACCAAGATCTATGCTCTTTCATGGGTAATTGCATCAGTTGTTGGTGTCATTGGCGGGATTCTCTTGGGCGGAGTTTCCGGCGTTATGGTTCCGCTGGCCAATATTGGAATCAAGGCCTTCGCCGTAGTTCTGTTGGGAGGGCTTGAATCAATCGGGGGAGCCATTGTGGCGGGGATCATCCTGGGTGTACTGGAGAATTTGGCTGCCGGGTATCTGGATCCCATGCTTCCCGGTGGTGGGTTGGCCAACGTGTTTCCGTTTATTGTCATGATAATCGTGCTTATTTTCAAACCCCATGGTCTGTTTGGTCAAGCCAGGATAGAAAGGATTTGATATATGAGTTTGAGCTCAGGGACCTTTCTGGAAAACTTTGCTCAGGATATGGCTATTATAAGAAGCCGGTTTCAATGGGCTGTTTTGATCGCCTTTCTTGCCCTTCTTTTCAGTTGCCCCTTTTTTCTGAGCGACAGGGCGCTTACCGTAATGACCATGATGGGTATCGCAGTTATCAGTGTCCATGGCCTAAACATTTTGACCGGTTACTGCGGGCAGATTTCCATAGGTCATGCGGGGTTTATGGCGGTTGGTGCCTATACCTCCGCCATCCTAAGCGCAAAGCTTGGTTGGCCGTTCTGGGCTACCCTGCCCTGTGGAGCACTGGGCGCAGGGCTGGCCGGCTTGATTTTCGGTTTACCGTCTCTAAAGATCAAGGGCTTTTATCTGATTATGGCTACCATAGCAGCCCACTTCATAATCGTCTGGCTAATACTCCAGCTCTATGGACTGACCGGCGGGGGGGATGGACTGGCCGTTTCAAGACCGGAGATAGCCGGCTTTGTGTTTAAGACAAAGGCCAGCTATTTCTACCTGGTAATGGCATTTGCCTGCATCGCCACCTGCTTGGCCAAGAATATCGTAAGAACAAGGGCAGGCAGGGCATTCGTGGCCATCCGGGATAACGACTTAGCCTCCGAGGTCATGGGAGTCAATCTGTGGAGCTATAAATTGCAGGCATTCTTTATCGGCTGCGTTTATGCCGGTCTTGCCGGCGTGCTTCTGACACATTACTATGCCTTCGCATCCGTCGAGCTTTTTCCATTCATGGATTCGGTCTGGTATCTGGGCATGCTGATCGTGGGCGGTATGGGCAGTACCCTGGGGGCTATCTTTGGCGCCATAGCCCTTAAGTTGCTGGATGAGCTGATCACGACTGTCGGGCCTGTCCTGTCTGCGGTCATTGCTCCTCAGGCAGCCGCTTCGCTGGGCCTGATAACACATGGGTTGGTGATTATTATTTTTCTTATTTATGAACCAAGGGGACTTGTACACCGGTGGGAGATCATGAGGGCCTATTTCCGGCTATGGCCTTTCTCCCATGAGGAACAGGAATAAAGGGGGTGATAAAAGAAAGGAAGGAATGAATGGCGGCTTCCGGGAAAAACCACAAGACCAACAGCAGAAAGGAGGATACGAGAAATGGATAAAATCAAATCGGTTTTCGTAACGAGCTTTGCAAGCCTATTATTTGCAATTTTGGTGATCGCTGCCCCTCCAGGATATGCCAAAACCCTTTATGTGGGTGGAACCATGGCGTTGACAGGGGCCTATGCCGAGGATACGGCAGCAGTCCTTGCAGGCTATCAAGACTATGTCAGGTACGTGAACGAGACAAAGAACCTGGCTCCTTGGCGAAATGAAAAATTTCCGCCCGATGTCACCCTGAAATTACTGTGGCGGGATGACGAACTAAAACCGCCAAAAGCCCTGTCTATTTACGAAGAGCTTAAGGCGAAGGGAATACTGGTCTTCAGGTGCTCCGGCTCCCCCCAGGCCCTGGCATTAAAAGATAGATTATTCGAGGATGGCTTTGGTGCTCCGAGTATGGCCACAGGACCCTATCTTTTGACGCCGCCACAAAGTGTTTTCACTTATTACCCTATCTATACCGATTCATTGGCAGCCGTTGCTGATTGGTTCATGGTGAACTGGAAGGAAAAGAGGAAACCCAGGGTAGCCTACCTTACTGCGGATAATGCCATGGGGAGATCAATCGTGGTCCCTGAACTCACAAATTACCTGAAGAAAATCGGATACACCTTTGTCGGCACCCAGTTCGTACCACTTGTCCCGACATCGCCTCCGACCACTCAGCTCATGTGGCTCAAGAAGAGGCAGGTAGACCTTGCCCTTGGTGTTATGATCAACCCCGGTTCACAACCCACGGTAAAGGAGATGGTCAGGCTTGGAATGGGGCCAAAGCAACCTTATAAAATCATTTTTGGAGTCCCGGCACCGGGCCACACTGCCGTGTTTGCTGCTGCTATGGGCAAGCTGGGAGACGGCTATGTATGCGCCGGCAGCTTTCCTCCCATGGATGAGATTTCTATTCCCGGGATACGTTTCGCCAATGACCTTCAGAATAAATATCACCCGAATAAGAGGGTTACGCACATCATGTATGAAGCAGGTATCATCGAAGCCATGACCCAGGTAGAGGCATTGAGGCTTGCAATGCAAAAGGTGTCCTTTGATAAACTCACACCCCGTGCCGTACTTGAAAACGGATTCTACCAGATCAAAGGCCTTTCCACGGGCGGAATGACTAGCACACCCCTTACGTACGGCAAAGGGGATATAGAAGGTGTGGACAGGGTGCGAGTCGACCAAGTACAAAATGGCAAGGTGGTGAATCTGGGCACATGGCCAACTCGTCATCTGTACAAGCGGAAATAGGTCTTTGAAAAACCTCACACCCACGTAAAGACGTTAGGACCACTTGGGCCCGGGACCTCCAGGAGACCCGCACACCGGTAAGTGGGCGGGATGGGAAGGGGTTGCCGGGCCCTTAAATATTTGAAGCCCTTCGGATATGATTGCAGAGCTTATCCTTCCCGGGATGTGAGCGTCCGGTGGTGGATCCCGGGTTTACAAACTGAATTTCCCGGTCCATTTCCCCGGTACCCGCCCAAGTAAGCATCCTGGCCCATCGAAGATCCCGCTATGCGGGGAAGGGCCAGGTTTTTCAGGACAAAATAGAGGGGAGCAGATGGTCAGGTATCTCGGCTGTTACAGTAACCTATCCCGGGGGCAAGCGGTGGGTTTTATTGCCGGACCACCGATATCTTTGAAATAAAGAGGATCTAAGACAGGCACATGGAATACAAATCACCACTTTGGTGCCCCTGCTTCAGTCAGGCTCTCACTCTAACCCCAATGATAACCGCTTCTCCAGAGTCTGATACATTCAAGATCGGAAACTCAGGGCGATGATGTGAGATAATGAAGTTCAGATGCCCTATGAAAACATATTACTATGAAGATTGCGGGCTTGGCTTGGGCAGCTTGACAGGCATCCGCGCATAAGATGAGAAGATCCTTGCATGTCTAAGCTCTCTTACTGCCATATTTCCTCTTGAACTGTATTAGCATTAATAGGCCCAATAATGAAAAACCTATAATCCTGCTGTAATGATATGGCGTTATGATAGCAATGGCTGAAAAAACCGCTACCAACCTCTCAAACCATGTCATTACACCCATGCAATACCCTTCTATACCGAAAGAAAAAAGGGCAATAGCAATGACGGAAGCACCCAGCGTAGCGATAATATGAGGCCAGGAGCCAATTAAAGCCAGCCCTGATGCATAGAGAAAGATAAACGGCACTATATACCCTGCAATAGCGAGCCTCATGGCCTGTAGTGCCAATGACATCTGCGGAGCCTTGGCAATGGAAGCCGCGGCGTAAGCCGCCAGGCATACGGGCGGGGTAAGCATGGACAGGGTGCCAAAATAAAAGATAAACAAGTGGGCCAATATTGGCTCAATCCCCAAATTGGTCAGGGCTGGAGCCGCCAAAACAGCGAGGAGTATATAGGCCGCCGTTGTTGGCATACCCATTCCAAGCAGAGTGCTGGTAGTGGCCGTGAGGACAGCTAGAAACAATAAACTGCCCCCCGCCGCCTGGGTCAAAACGCGGGAGAGTGATAGCCCAAGCCCCGTGTAGCCGACAATTCCCACCACAAAGCCTGCCCCCGCACTGATCGCAGTCAATTCAAAGAGAGTCCTGCTTGTTCGATAGAAGATACTATTTATCTTGGTCCAACTCCAAACAGACCTTGTCTTTCGCGTCAAAAGGGTCGCGATCACAGTCGCCCCCGTGCTATACAGGGCTGCGGCCCCTGGCGGCAGGAAAAGCACAAAGAGTGTAATAATCAAAACTGTTAGAGGAATGAAATAGATCCAGCCTTGTTTAAGGATTTCGCCAAGGGATGGCAAATCCTGCCTTGGTAACCCCTTCATGCCTTGTCTTGCAGCCTGGAGGTCTATCTGCAAAAAGAGACCGAAATAATAGAGCAAGGCAGGGAAAAGGGCAGCCGCAACCACAGCAGGATAAGAGATCCCCAGGAATTCCGCCATAACGAAAGCTGCCGCCCCCATTACGGGTGGCAGTATCTGGCCTCCTGTGGATGCGGTGGCCTCTATGGCGCCCGCGTACGTCGGCGAGTAGCCCACCCTCTTCATCAAGGGGATGGTGATCATGCCGGTGCCGGCCACGTTGGCCACTGCACTTCCCGAAAGTGTCCCGAAAAAAGTGCTGGCCAACACCGCGACCTTGGCAGGTCCCCCCCTAAACCTTCCCATCAAGGCCTGGGCAAGGTTAAAGAGGACATCCCCCCCTCCGGTTTCCATGATGACACTTCCGAAGAGGATGAAACCGAACACCATCAGGGCTGCCACCCGGAGTGGGATACCAAACATGAAATCAGCACCGAGATAGAGCTGACTAAATATTCGCGACCATGATACTGCCTTTATCTGGAGAACACCGGGTGCGTAGTTCCCGTATTTTGTATAGGCGATAAAAAGAACAATGATGATGACAATGGGCCACCCTGTCACGCGTCTGACGCTTTCGATCACGAGTAATACCGCCAAGAGTCCGATTAAGGTCTTGAACAAGGTGAGGGTGCCCAAGGTAAGCA
The DNA here is from genome assembly GCA_019308985.1 of Deltaproteobacteria bacterium. The sequence continues at coordinate 5,222 of JAFDHB010000200.1, forward strand.
GAATACTCGGATAAAACAAGGCGACATACAGGCCGACAGCAAGTGTCAGCAAAGCCAAAAACAAGTCATATCGGGCGATCTTTTCTCGGTTTCTTTTTCTTGACGCAGGTTTAGTCAGAAAAATCAGTGCGACTACTTGAGCCCAAAAGATGGCAAGATATTGCTGGTTGAATAATGAAATGCCTTTCAAGTAAAGAGGAATATCCAAGACGAAAATTATGGCAACAATGGGAATGCTGATTCCGAGGAAATGCGTCAATGCCCTGGCAATCCTATTCATGGGATATCCTGACCAAAAAAATTTGAAAAGAAAGGGGGGGCCGGCATAGTTGATGAATTGGCCCCCCATGATATCTATTTCTCTATTTCAAGAAGACGTTGTTGAATCTTATCCATCTTACTACTCCAGACTCCTTTTTCTCGATAAAACTTTATGGCACCGGGATGATAGGGGATAGTCGCATTCTCAGTAACAAAAAGATCCGTTGTCCAGGTCTTCAGGCCCGGATGAATAGGCCAAAGCTCTTTGTTGTATTCCCAGAGAACCTTAACGATCTGGTAAACTGTTTCAGTGCCAAGATTCTTGCTGCCTACCAAATAGGTATCATACTTCATCATATAGGTCGGACCTCTTACCCCTATTCTCTTGGGACCGGGAACCATCTTGACCGGTACAGCAGGAAAAATGTCCGCATACCTCTTTGCTGCTCCCGCGGAAGGATCGAAGGAGAGGAAACGCGCTCCTTTTTTCGCATCGAGCTCTGCGATCACTCCCATTCCAATAACGGAGGAACCG
>JAFDHB010000035.1 GCA_019308985.1 Deltaproteobacteria bacterium
CCCATTTCAGCCGTCGTAGGGAGAAAAGAATTGATGAAGGAAATGGAGGAGGTATTCTTTTCCTTTACTTTCGGCGGCGAAACCCTATCCATCGCAGCGGCGATTGCGACGATCCAGAAGCTTATGAAGGAGTCGGTCATTCAGTCCCTGTGGGATAAGGGGCAGGTAATCATGGACGGGGTGTTCCGTATCATTCAGAAGCAAGATCTGGGAGGGGTCATCCAGGTCAGGGGCAAGCAGCCTTGGAGCCTCCTAGACATCAGGGACCACGAGAAGTTCACATCTTGGGAGATCAAGAGCCTCATAAAGCAGGAGATGCTGCGAAGGGGGATTCTCATCTCCGTAAGCCACAACCTTTCATATTCCCACTCTTCTGAAGATTTGGAAACACTTCTTCGTTCCTATGATGAGGTTATGGGGCTCCTCCGGAAGGCTCTGGACAATGGAAATTTGCCAGAGTTACTAATTGGGAATCCAATTGAGCCCATCTTCAAAGTTAGATGATTTATACCGTCTGGGGAGTCTGGTGATCCGGGCGGACGGCTCCTCTAAAATAGGGGGAGGGCATCTCCTGAGGTGCCTGGCCCTGGCCGAAAGGTGGAGAGACCGAGGTGGGCAGGTCCACTTGGTGACTGCGGAAGATAGCCGGGCTTTCTTCCCCAGGATCGGTGGTGAAGGAATTGCAATCCATACCCTCAACAAAGTCCACCCTCATGAGGAAGATCTCAAAAAAACCCTGGAAATCCTCCGTGTTCTGAAAGATAAGAACCAGAATCATCAAAATCTCTGGGTCGTTCTGGACGGCTATCATTTCGATTCGCCTTACCTTGAGGCGATACACGAGGCAGGATATTTTCTCTTAGTCCTGGACGACATGTGCCGACTCCCTTGGTATCCTTGCGATCTTGTCCTGAACCCCGGTCTCGAGGTGAATGAGGATGTCTATACTTGCTGCCCCGAGACCCGAGTGCTTTCCGGGGTCAGCTACCGTCTTTTAAGGCGAGAATTCCTTGATCGGCGAGGCTGGAAGATGCAAGTACCGGATGTGGCTAGAAACCTATTAGTCACATTGGGCGCGGCCGATTCCCACAACGTGACGCTCAAAGTGGTGGAGGTGCTTCTGGGACTGGAAGTGGATGGATTGAGGGTGAAGGTGGTTATAGGTGAAGCTAACCCCCATAGGGAGTCACTTGTGGTTGCACTCTCACGACGGGGAGTGTCGAATTTTGAACTTTTAGGAGGGGTCTCGGATATGGCTTCTCTCATGGCATGGGCCGATTTGGCCATCTCAGGGGCGGGAGGGACTTCTTGGGAGATGGCCTTTATGGGATTACCGAACCTTATGATCATTTTATCCGAGAATCAATGGCCTGTGGCAGAAGAACTCTCCCGCACAGGGTGTTCTGTTTTGCTGGGCCAATGGGAAGATTTAAAGGCAGAGTCAATGAGCGGGGTGATTTATGATGTCCTTTACGATAAGAAGAAGAGGGCTGACATGTCGCGCGCTGGGCGAGCCCTGGTGGATGGCATGGGAGCGGATCGGATCGTGGATGAAATGACAGCCTTTTTTTCACTCTCTGAAAGGGCCAGGTTATGAGAGTTGTAGTTTTTGCGGCACATCCTGACGATGAGGTTCTGGGGTGCGGAGGAACCATTGCCAGACACAGTGCCTGCGGAGACGATGTGTTTGTGGTGATTGCTGCTGAGGGGATGATGGCCAGGGCGAAAGGGAATGCGGGGGACCATTTCGAAGGGCAGAAGAGAACTCTGTGGGAATCGGCTCGCAGGGCTGCCACGGTTCTTGGAGTCAAGGAGGTGGTCCATTTCGGTTTCCCTGACAATCGGATGGATGGGGTTGAACTCCTGGAAATCATCAGGAAGGTAGAAGAGAGCTTGGCTGCATATAATCCAGATATTGTCTATACTCATTATCACGGAGACCTCAACATTGATCACTCTATTCTATCTAAGGCTGTGGTAACTGCCACAAGGCCACTTCCACACAAACTAATCACGGAGATCTATGCCTTTGAGGTGCCATCTTCAACGGAATGGGCTTTCGGGCTGGACCATGCAGGGTTCAGGCCCAACCACTTCGTTGGGATTGAGAGTAGCCTGCAGAGGAAAATCGATGCCATGGCCTTCTATTCTACCGAAATCAGACCCTTTCCCCATCCCCGATCCCCGGAGGCGATCCGGGCCCTGGCCATGCGGAGGGGCGGCCAAGCGGGGTTAAAGGCGGCTGAGGCTTTTATGCTTTTGCGAAGGGTTCTCCCCGAAAAAGAGGAAAGAATTTCCAGCGATGAGGTAGATAATGATTACTCTCAGAAGAGCGGAACTCCGTGATTGCAGAACCATCTTTAACTGGCGCAATCACCCTGAAGTGAGGCGGCATTTCTTCGACCCTAGACGACTTAGTTACGAAGAACACGAGAAGTGGTTCAAATCGTCCCTTGAAAAGAAAGATAGGTTCATCTTTTTGGCTTACAGAGGCGATCATGCAGTGGGAGTCCTTCGTTTTGACATTTTGGATGAGATGCCTGGTACAGCAGAAGTCGATATCTATGTTGCCCCAGATTACCAAGGAAGAGGTTTGGGTAAGAGCATTCTCCATGAGGGAGAGAGATGGGTAAAGAAGAGTGGAAACATCCAAAAACTTGTGGCAAAGGTCAAGGATGAGAACGAGGCTTCCCTCAGGATGTTCAGAGCCTGTGGGTTCAGTGTCAAATATGTCCTTTTTGAAAAGTTCTTGATAGAAGAAGGGGAGGTTCATCACTTAGGTCCATGAAGATCCCGGTCATCCTCACATGTGTAGGCAGCCAGGTCGCACCCTCCGCGATTCAGTGCATCAAGAACCATCCGATCCATGAGGTGGTGCTGATCGGAGTAGACACCAAGAGGAGGGAAGACTCGGTGGGAGCCCCTTTCGTGGACCAGTATTATAGGGTGCCCATGGGAGACCATCCCGAATACATTACCGCTATGCTTGAGATCGTGCAAAGGACGGGTGCGAGGGTTATTCTGCCCGGGAGCGACGAAGAGGCCCTAAGTCTTTCGGCGGCGGCATCCAGATTCGCGGGTATGGGGTGCACGGTCGCCTGCTCCGCCCATGAAACAGTGGCGTTTGTTGTGGATAAATATCGAACCATGGAGAGGCTCGGAGAGTGCGGAGTGAAGGTTGCGGATATCTGCCTGTTTGAATCTTTGGATGAACTTCGCAGGGGAGCGGATAATCTCGGGTTTCCAGGAAGACCCTTTGTCATCAAGCCCAGGGTATCTAGGGGGGGGCGGGGGTTTCGGGTAGTCAGGAACCAGGTGGACCCTTACGAGGGCTACATGGCTGGTGACAACACGACTATCGACTTTGACGGGCTTCAGCGATTGTTCGAAAAGGTTGAGGACAAGATGAAGCGCTTTTTCCTTATGGAGTACCTGCCCGGAAAGAAGTACTCTACAGACATACTGGTCAGAGATGGAAGAATGAAAGCCGTGGTCATCCGAAACAAAATTTTTCCAGTAGGCTCACCTACCCAATTGGCGGATATTGTTTTCGACGAGGATTTAATTTCATATGCTCAGTCCGTAATGGAAGTCTTTCCGTTTGACTATTTCGTACAACTGGAAATAGGGAGAGATGAGACGGGAAAGCCGAAACTAGTGGAGATCAACCCCAGACTCGACGCCACGCTCCCCATATGCCTGGGGATCGGGATCAACTTCTACCATGAAATGATTCGGCACGCTCTCGGAGAGCCCTATTCCGAAAACGTGCGGATCGTTCGAGGTCAGATGCCAGGGCCACGCTTCTATCGATATTGGCAGCACCTTTTCGTGAAAGAGGTTTAGCGGGGTAAGACATGAAAATCAGGGTAGGGAACAAAACCATTGGAGAAGACAGCCCGACTTTTATTGTGGCAGAAGTCGGTACTAATCACAATGGAGATGTTAATCTTGCTCTAGAGATGGTGGATCACGCGAAAGAGGCAGGCGCTGATGCGGTGAAATTCCAGCCCGTGAACCCGGAGGCTTCTTACGTGCGGGGAACGGAGCCCTATGAGATATATTCCAGAGCTTGGCTGGAGGAGGATGACTGGATAAAAATCAAGGAAAGAACCGAACATAAGGGGCTCGTTTTCTTTGCAGCACCTGCGGATATCCCAGGGGCTAGGATGATGAAAAGACTCCGGCCGCCCCTTGTGAAAATCTCTTCTCCGTCCATGACCAATGTGCCCTTACAGAATGAACTGGCACAGTTAGGAGTACCGGTGATGGTCTCTACAGGGATGTCCTACGTGGGTGAAGTGGAAAAGGCGGTGAGAAATCTGGAGAGCAAGGGTGTTCGGGAGATTGTTCTTCTTCATTGTGTCTCCCTCTATCCAGCGCCTACAGAGTGCTTGAATCTCCTTTCCATGCAAACCATGATGCGGGTATTCCCTTACCCTGTAGGCTATTCTGACCACAGCCTCGGAAGGGTAGCTTGCCTTGCAGCCGTGGCTCTGGGAGCGAAGGTAATTGAAAAACATTTCACCTTGGACAAGGAGATGGAGGGGCCCGAGCATCGCTTTTCGGCCGATAGCGCCGATTTTAGGACTCTGGTACAGGAGATTAGAGAAGTGGAGAGTGCTTTGGGGTCACCGTACAAAGCACCTTGTGAACCGGAGATAAGTAAGAGGGATACTTACCGGAGATGCCTCGTTGCAAACCAGGACATCCCGTCTGGGACTGTGATTAGAGAGGAGATGATCGGCCTGAAACGACCAGAGGGAAGGAGAGGTCTGGAGACGGATTTCTTTTACCAAGTGATTGGGAGAAAAGCTGCCAAAAACATTCGCAAAGACGAATCCATTCGATTCGAACACCTTTCATGAGCGGTGAGGTTGTCCGTGGCCGAGGTGAAGAGAAAAGGAAATGAACAAATCGTCCTGCTTCCCAGGGAATTTTGGGATAGAAGGGACGAATGGTTGTTGAAATTTCCCGAATCTTGGAAAATTCGTTTTTGCCGAATGGCGGGGGACAGCCTTTTTTCGTTAACTCCCCGTCACATAAAGGAACGATTGGAAAAGCCTGTCGGTTGCCCTCCAATCTGCCAGATGGCAAGGGGGAAAAAAGAGGTGGCCATCGTGGTGGATGATATGACCAGACCAACACGAGCCGCTAGCCTTGCATCCTACGTGCTGGAAGAACTCAGAAAAGCAGGCATCAAGGAGCACAACATTCGCTTTCTAGTGTCTCTCGGATCACACGGCGCCCACGGGCAGGACGATTTCAGAAAAAAGCTCGGAGACGACGTTGTGGAAAACTATGGCGTTTACAATCACAATTGCTATGAGAACTGTGATTACGTAGGGAGGACGGAAAGGGGCATCCCTCTTAAGGTAAATACAGAGTTTATGAGGTGTGATCTCAAGATAGCTATCGGTGCTATACTGCCCCATCTCTATGTGGGATATTCTGGAGGAGGGAAAATAGTTCTTCCAGGACTCTCACACATCGATACTATAGATTTGTTCCATTCGAGCCTTCTTCCAGACCAAAAGGGGAAGGCGGGTGACTCCAATCCCTTGTGTAAAGACATAGAGGAAGCTGTGGCTCTGGTAGGCCTTGATTTCAAGATTGACGTGTTGGTGAACACCCGTGGCGAGATCATAGACCTTTACGCCGGAGAGCCGAATACAGTCTATAGGATGGGAATCCGCCAGGCGTCAAGGATTTACAAATCGGAATTCTATCCGGATCAGGATGTGGCCGTGGTAAACGCATACCTCAAGGCCAATGAAGCGGACATCGCCATGCTCTTGGGGTTCAGGTCCCTGAAGAAAAAGGGCGGCACCTGTATCCTCGTTATGAATGCACCCAAGGGACAGATGCCCCACTATCTCATGAGGTCCTTTGGGAAGTTTACCGGCGGCAGACAGTGGGTTACCCGGAGCCGTCTGCCAGAGGAGACCGAACTGATCGTTCTGTCGGAATACAAAGACATGACGAGTTTTGATTCCTTCGACAGTGAAGAGCGAATCCTGTGGATGAAAAGGTGGGAAGACGTACTGGAGCACCTGAAAGCAAAGCACAAGGGCAAAGTGAACGTGGGCGTATACCCTGACGGGACAATCCAATACGTGTGAACTTCGTACCCAACACCCTTTCTTGGGAGAGAGGGAATGGTTTACGATAGAGAACATCCAAGAATCGAACAGTTCAGGTCCAAAAGATTGCTCCTTAGACAGATAGTGGAAGAGGACGTGACTCAGGCCTATGTGGCCTGGCTCAACGATCCGGAAGTAAATCGGTTCCTGGAGGTCAGGTTTTCCCCTCAGTCCAGGGAGAGTGTCGTTGAGTATGTAAAGAAATGCCTGGCCCCGAAGAGCAGGACCCTCCATCTTGGTGTATTTGACCAGGAAGGAAGTCGCCTAGTAGGCACTGTGACCTTTCACAACATGGATGAACATCATCGGTCTGCAAGCATTTCATTTGTGATCGGTCATCCGGAGGCGAGGGGGAAAGGATATGGATCGGAAGCTGTCCATGCAGCTACCCACTATATGTTTAGAGCTAGAGGGTTCGTCAAGCTCTGGGGAGGTTACTACGAAGGTCACGCGGCAAGCGAAAGGGTCTTCTTGAAGAACGGCTATCAGATCGAGGGGAGGCTCAAAGGGAAGCTTGTCAACTTCAAAGGAGACCGAGTTGATCATATACTCATGGGGCTCCTTGCGGAAGATTTCAAACCGGATCCCAAAATCCTGAGAGAGACCGAGGAGAGATGAGGTAGAGATGTCATGTGTGTAATTGGAGCAATCATAAACCTTTCTATGCACAGGGTCTTAAGTTATTGTATATAATCGTTTTAAGGTTTCGTTGAGTTAGTGAAATGAAGGAACAGGATGGAGTAATGAGAGCCGGTCAAACCAAGAAAATCATGCTTGTAAGATCCACGGGCTTTCCCCAGAAATGGGTGCAGGAGATGGAAGCGGCCTTCCCTTACGCCCAGTTCGTCGTGGCCGATGACAACGCGGAATCGATATATTCGCAAGCAGAAGGAGTCCATGCCCTCATCGGATGCCCGAGGTCCATTTTTACCCCCGAACTTTTGGTCCGAATCGGTGAAAGCCTGGAATGGGTACATGCGGGAGGGGCGGGTATCGAAGAGTTCCTTTATCCTGAATTTGTGCACCATAGGGCGGCCTTCACCAACGGAAAGATTATCCAGGGACCCGAGGTTTCCGATCATGCCATGGCGCTTCTGCTATCCCTCACAAGGAACATCCATCTCGTGCTTCGAGGAAAAGCACCTAGATCTATGCCCCGGCCCGTTGAGCTCAGGAAGAAGACGGCTTTGGTCTTCGGATCCGGCGGCATCGGGTTGCTTCTGGCAGAGAAATTGAAGGCCTTCGGTATGTACGTGATCGCTGTGGATGATGACTATCTGCCAATGGCAAGCTTCATTGATGAGATCCACCTTACGGAGCACCTCCTAAAACAGCTTCCTCGGGCGGACGTTGTGATTTGTTGCTGTCCGAATACGGAACGATCCCGATTCACATTCAACGAGGTGGCTTTCAAGGCGATGAGGCAGGATGCCTTCTTTGTGAATGTGTCTAGAGGCATGCTTGTGAAGACCGATGACTTGGTGAAAGTTTTAAAGGAGGGTCGACTGCGGGGTGTGGGTCTCGATGTGACCGAGCCGGAACCCCTCCCTGAGGACCATCCCTTGAGGAGTATGGACCATGTCGTCATTACCCCTCACATTGCTGGCCCCTCCGACCACAACAGGCGTAGGGGTTTCGATCTAATTCGGGCCAACATCGAGCGGTTTCTTGCCGGGATGCCGCTCCTCAATATCGTGGATAAGAAACGTGGATATTGATAGAAAGGAGATCTATTAATGGGGATGCCCTTTGTTCAGCCGGAAGTCGTTAAGAAGTGGGAAAAGGCCTTTGCCGAAGGTTCTGACAAGCGATACCCTTCCATTGACCTGGTGCGACTGGAATATTGGTTTTTTAAGCATCCTGAGAAGGGAATGTTGCTGGAATATGGTTTTGGCACTGGAGTCAATACTATCCATCTCCTGGAGTGTGGGTATACTGTCATTGGGTTGGACGCCGCCCTTGGGGCAAAGAAGTTAGTAGAAAAGAAATTGGAAAATCATCAGGAAATAAAGGATAGAGCTACTCTCATTCATCTTCCTCAGGATTCCGAAAGACTCCCATTTGATAATGATATATTCGACTTTCTCGTGTGCATGAGTGTTCTATCACTCCTTGGATCCAGGGAGCGACTTATATATTTGCTGGAGGAATTTATTCGAGTTCTTAAACCAGGAGCAAAAGCGATCCTTGATATCAACGATACAAAGAGCGAATTTTCTGAAAACAGTGAGTATATTGGAAACAATGTTTATCTTTTTCGTGGGAATTCAGGAAAAGAAGATCCTGTGCCCATGCTTTGCTTTCCTGATGCTGAAACCTTTGTCGAGATTTTAAGGCCATATTTCAAGATAATCGATGTTGGATATTCAGTCCATAAATATTTTAATAGAAGGATTGGTGAATTTATTGTTTGTGCGGAAAAACCATAAATATTCTGATCAATTATATCTTAGAGTATCCTTTATCTATATTAAGTGCTAGTAGGACAATAGATGACACTGGAAAGGCTTTTGGTAGAAGAAGAAGAGGCATATCGGTTCTGGATGAAGGATCACAAGGTCGGAGAGAAGATATGGTATACTCATACTCCATGGCTTCTTGAGAAACTCCCTATGATGAAGCAACAGGTTGTTTCTCTTGAAAGTTTCGTTTCGCAGAAAGAAATAAATGAATTAGGTGTATTCTGTATCCACCTATCTCTTGACCTAGCTGATTTATTAGTGAAATGCATTGGGGATCATTCCCTGACGCCTCATGTCAAAGTTTCCTTCCTATATTATCTTAGAAGAACACTTTTCCCCCTGATATACAAGAGCGTAATTTTGAATCGGTGGATAGGTTATGTAAGTGAACAAGGCACAAAAAACGTAATTATTGGAGTGAAGAAAAGGCTGCATAATAAAAAAAAAGTGGATTTTGATAGGTTTGACAACTTATATGCGCAGATTGGCAAGTGCATTGATTTAAGCAGTGACTTTGATGTGGTTGAGATCGAATCTGGAATTGACGATAAAGATACTAGATTACGCATGATGAGAGTCGGCCGGAGTGGCCGTGAGAAACTTCTAAGCTTGGTAAACGCAAACTTGCCCATCTTGGTTCATCGGTTCTGGAAACGACTGCTTCATTCAAGAAAAATTAAGCTACCTTTTACAAAGAAAAACGGGATATCTATACTCATCATTGATGAATGCGAACTTTTAGAAGAAACGTTTTTGTTTCTTTTGTTAGGGGGTGGCAGTGTATCGAAACTCAAAGGCCTAAATGATGAGGGGTGGGAAAAACAATGTGATATCCAAAGAGAACTATCATATGATCGGCTGGCTGACTTGTTTTACTGTTGTTTGAACAGGCATTCAAATGTGAAAGATTGGATCAAGGCTCGAATGTTGAATGCCTTGGCAATCCTTTTCCATCCGATGCTAATACAAAAAATGAATCAGGTGTTAAATGTGGTTTCATGGTTGGAAGGGAATTCCGCTGAGATGAAAATGGTAAAGGAATTGGCACGAGAGAGGAGCTTATGCGTTGTTACTAGCGGGATTTCACATGTTGACAGGATGGTAATATGTGGTTTCCTAAGAGAAATGGGCGTTCCTGTATTTACGTTTGAACATGGATTGACTTATGGGCTTTCGATGATGACGGAGTATTGGGGTGATAGAGATTCAATGTGCGTTGGTAGTGGCCGAATAAGCTATACGCCTATAGCTGAAAAATTTCACCAGAAATGCTGCAATGGAGTGGGCAAGGGCGTTGTTTCTGGAATGCCGAAAATAAATGAAAGAGTGAGGTGGAAATTTATTCAAAAGGCAATTGGAAATAGAATCCTGAAGTTCCCGGATAAGAGGCGGACTGTCGTATATATTGCTAACTTGTATTTCAACAACTTCATATATAGTCCCGGATGTTGCAGTGACACATGGTACCATCAATTCAAGAGAAAAGTCGTTTTCGAGATTCTTGGCGAAAGTGACTATAATTGTATTATCAAGTTATATCCAACTTTTCGATATCGTGATCCTGATCCTTTTGGTAGATTAATAACCCTCCCATCCAACGTTAAGGCCGTTCAATTTATTGAATTTAGATATCTACGGGCTATAGGGGACATAATGATTTGCGATTCCCCACAAAGCACTCTTGGGTGGGTATGGTCTGCTAGGGTTCCTGTCATTTATTTGGATTTGCCGTCCAATCCTCTTCTTCCCCATGTAGCAAAAGCTTTTGACGATGCGATATTCAGAATTGATTGTTCGAAGTTAGACTGGGTTGAAAAGGCAAGATATCTATTGACATTACCATATGGAAAGCTTCTTTCAAAATGGAAAGAGAAAGAAACTATGAGGGAAAGAGTTGAAAAAGAGTATATTATCGGTCCTCCGGGAAATGCCGGAATGCGAGCAGCGAAATTTATTTTTCAAGAAACTGCAAGATTGTATCGCTGTAATGAGAATTGAGTGTATCATTACCATAAGGAAAGAGAAGTATGAAAAATTATAGCTAATTGATATTGGGACGAAATGAGGGACATGGCCACGAAACATCCAACCAAGGAAAACATGAATTTGAAAAGCTTGTGACAAATTTTGTCAAAATTTGATTTTAAAAGGAACGCTTTGCACTTATTCTCAAAAATTCAGAGGTCTCATTGTAAGGCAGGCCCGATGAAAAGAGAAATCGATGCGTAAAGTTATCGAGGCAATTCTATTTTTTCCATCTGTCACCAAGACAAAGATGGCGCTCCTTATGGGCGTCACCCTTGCGGCCGCTTTTTTTGAGGGATTCGGGGTCGCCATGCTTTTCCCTGTCATTGATTTCATTGAAAAGGGAAAAGATTTTACCGTCTTGGCGGCTACCTCGAAAATGTGGTTTATCATTGTCAAGACCCTTGATCTATTCTCCATTCCGAAAACTCTTCTCTCTCTCATGATAATTGTGTTTTTCTTGCTGATGGTAAGGCAATTGTTTAATTATCTGAAGAGCATATATGGAACCTGGATCACGGAGAGCATTTTCTCGGATATCCGAAGCGACGGATTCAAGTGTTTCGCAAATGCTGACATGCCGTTTTATGATTCCTACGGAGTGGGGCAACTAATTAACGTACTCACGGTAGACGGCGTAAGGGCGGGAGGGGGAGTATTTACTTTCTTCAACCTGCTCTCCGCATCAACCATATTTGTTCTCTATTTCGTATTCTTGATGATTCTTTCACCTGGGATGACCATTTTTGCAATGGCTATCATGGGGTGTGTCGGAATGGTTCTCCGGTCCCGAATTAGGAGATCCGGGGAAATCGGGGTGAAGGTTTCAGAGTATAACGAAAAAATATCAAATTCCATTGTTGAGAGGTTGAATGGGATCAGGCTTTTGAAGTTGGCTTCAACGGAAGAGAAAGAAAGTAACTTTGTCAAAGATCTCTCGGAAAAGATAAAGCTCAACACGTTCGATCTTGCCAGGATTCGCGCACGAATGGAATTCATGGTAGACCCCATGGTGATCTTGGCCGGGTTGGCAATATTGTATTTTTCAGTTGAAGTATTCCACATGACCATGGCCAAAACGGGGATGTTCATTTTTGTGTTGTTGAGGATTATGCCTTACACGAAGGATATTTTTAATTCAAGGCAGGCTTTGGCAGGTTTTTCAGGGAGTCTTTTCCGGGTTACCGATTTTTTTCGAAAGGCCAAAGAAGCCCACACAATAAAAGGTGGAAGGGTGTCCATAATAAAGCTGGAGAAAGGGATCCGGTTTGAAAACGTGTCATTTTCTTATGTTCCTGGTGAAGCTCCGGTTTTGGAGAATATTAACATCTTCATCCCCGCAGGGAAGATGACGGCTCTAGTGGGAAGATCAGGTGCCGGTAAATCGACACTCGTTGATTTGATACCGCGACTCAGGGTGCCGACAAAAGGAAGAATATGCTTCGATGATCTGGCCATAGAAAACTATGATATCCGTGCCCTTAGGAGATTCATCGCTTTTGTTTCTCAAGAGGGATTTCTCTTTAATGATACTATTGAAAGGAACATAAGGTACGGGCGGCCGGAAGCAAGTCCGGAAGAAGTTACCAGGGCTGCCCGGATGGCTCATGCCCACCACTTTATCAAGGACATGCCCGAAGAGTATGAAACCGTCGTTGGTGAGAGAGGGATAAAGCTGTCGGGCGGGCAACGCCAGAGGATCATTTTGGCGAGAGCCTTGCTTCAAGAGGCTTCAATCATAATTTTGGATGAGCCGACGAGTTCATTGGATTCGGAATCAGAGCAATATATACAGAAGGCCATGGAGGAAATCAGGAAGAAAGAAAAAATAACCCTTATCATCATAGCCCATCGTCTGGCGACCATAAGAAGCGCCGATCAGATTATTGTAATGGACAAGGGAAGGGTTACGGAGACCGGCAGGCACAAGGATCTGGTAAAGGAAGCGTCCTGGTATGCTGAAATTGTCAGGATGCAGGCCTTGGGTTGAGGTAATGAACCCAAAATTTGCATGTCTGTTTGAGATGTGATATGGGGTTCCCCCCAATACCAAGAAAATCCAGTGGGTATTTGGTGTAGTAACGTTATAGTCGAAATTTTACCCCAGGGCTTGGATACTCCCTGGGGGGGAACGGATCAAACTTTTAGGCGGGCAGAAACAGCGGTTGTCCCTCACTCGAGTCCCGCCCGAAAAAGCTTCGATTCTTATCCTAGGAGACTTTTGAAAAACGTTCGATTTTGTTCAAGGTCAAGGTAGACGAAAATTCCAACCACAGGAATACATTGAGTATTTCGAGGATTGAGATTTGAATCTGACGCTGAGATTGGGCAAAAGAGGGCGTTTTTCAAAGGTCTCCTTGGAAGAGGAGGGCACAAGCGCCCCCTATACCGAAAGAGAACTGCCTATCTAAGAGCTTTATCCGCGACCTTCGCGAAAAGAGAAAGGTGACTATGGTGGTGATCGCTGACCGGCTGTCTACATTCTGGAGGCAGACAAAATCATTGTTGCCGATCAAGGTCGGGTCGTGAAGCAGGGAGCCCATGATCAGCTCGTGCACAATGACGAGTGGTACACAAGGTGTTCCTCGCTTTAAAAAGGCGACAAAAACTGAACAACTCAACACGGAGAGGGGCATGAGGGAAATCTTTTTCAATGGAGTCCGGGTTGCGGATGATACCGACGCTTATGTTATCGCCGAGATCGGGCACAACCATCAGGGAAATGTGGAGACCGCCAAAAGCTTATTCAAATCCGCTAAAGAATGCGGGGCCCATGCGGTGAAACTCCAGAAAAGGAACAACAGAACTCTGTTTACCAAGGCATTGTATGATTCCCCTTACACTGGAGAGAACAGTTATGGAGACACTTACGGCGCTCATCGTGAAGCTTTGGAACTCGGCGAATCCGAGTACCGAGAACTTCAAGCTTATGCGAAAGAACTCGGATTGACAATGTTCGCCACGGCTTTTGACTTCGAGAGCGCCGATTTTTTAGAACGCTTGGACATGCCCATATACAAGATTGCTTCAGGGGATTTGACCAACACACCCTTACTTAAACATATCGCCGCCTTTGGTAAACCAATGATCCTGAGCACTGGCGGTGGCACTATGGACGACATCCAAAAGGCCTGCGACACGGTTATGTCCATCAACCCACAATTATGCATCCTCCAGTGTACGGCTTGCTATCCCGTGGAAGATTATGCGGACATGAACCTGCGGGTCATCTCCACGCTGCGGCGGTCTTTCCCCACCAATGTTATCGGCCTCTCGGATCATGAAAGTGGCATTTCTATGGCCCTGGTGGCTTACACCCTGGGGGCTAGGGTCATTGAAAAGCATTTCACCTTGAATCGTTCCTGGCGTGGCACCGACCATGCTTTTTCCTTGGCTCCCGTTGGATTACGGCGCCTTGTCCGCGATTTGAAAAGGGCCCGCAAGGCGATGGGCGACGGGGTTAAACGTCGGCTTCCCCGGGAGGAAAAGCCCCTTTTCAAGATGAGAAAAAAAATTGTGGCTGCTCGCGACCTTCCAGCTGGCCATGTCCTCACCAGAAACGATGTTGCTCTCAAGTCGCCAGGTGATGGGCTGCCGCCCTTTGAGCTGGACCGCGTGCTGGGTCGCACCCTCAAAGTAAGGGTGTCCACTGACCAAAACATCACTTTTGAAAATCTGGAATGAACATGAACCGCAACCTGTTCAGCGTGACCAATCGGATTATTGTAATCACCGGCGGTTTAGGTCAGATCGGCCGTCAGTACGCCAGCGCTTTGACCAGATCAGGCGCCCGGGTCGCCATTCTCGACCTAGCGGAAGACCCCGGCCAGGCTCTGAATACGATCAATGCCCCCAAAAATCATCTTTTCTATGTGCAGGCGGATGTCACCCAGAGGGCTTCCCTGGAACAAGCCCTGTCACGTATTCAGGGACATTGGGGAGCACCTTATGGTTTAGTGAACAATGCGGGCCTTGATTCTCCGCCTAATGCCCCGGCGGAAGAAAACGGTCCTTTCGAAACTTATCCTGAATCCTCCTGGGATCGGATCATGACGGTCAACGTCAAAGGGGTCATGCTCTGTTGCCAAGTTTTCGGTCAAGCTATGGCTGAGGCTGGCAGAGGATCCATTGTGAACATTGGCTCGATTTACGGCCTGGTATCCCCGGATCAACGCATCTATGATTATCGGAAAGAGTCTGGAGCCCCGTTTTTCAAACCCATCGCTTATTCAGCCTCAAAGTCCGCCCTTTTAAACATGACAAGGTATTTGGCCACCTATTTCGCCCCAAAGGGAGTCAGGGTGAATACCTTGACCCTCGGAGGGGTGTTCAACAACCAGGATAAACGTTTTTTGACTGGATACTGCGCTAGAGTCCCTTTGGGACGCATGGCCCGACCGGACGAATACAACGGGGCCGTCATCTTTCTCATGTCCGACGCTTCAGCATATATGACCGGGGCGAATATTATCATGGACGGAGGTTGGACGGCCTGGTGATCTTTTAAGCAACCGAGGGAGTGAATGATATGAGTGTGATTTTCCCAGAGTTCGTGCCGAACATCATTGCCGGGAAGGAAGAGCCTTCGCACTCCGGCAGAACAGTGGACAAATTCAATCCGGCCACGGGTCAAATTCTCTGTCGCTTGGCTCGATCCGGAGCAGATGAGATTGCCTTGTCCGTAGCTGCAGCCAAGGCTGCTCAACCGGCTTGGGAGGCAATCCCTGCTGTCCGCCGGGGTCTTATTCTCCTGGAATTGGTACAAGCCATGAAGGCCAGACGCCAGGAAATCGCTCATATCGTGGCCCTGGAAACCGGGAAATCCCCAAAAGAAGCTATGGCGGAGACTGACGGAGCCATACAATGTGGCCTCTTTTTCGCCGGCGAAGGCCAGCGCCTCTATGGTCGGACCTGTACCAGCGCCGCACCCAACAAACATGCCCTCACCATCCGTCAGGCCGTAGGCGTAGCCGGGCTCATTATCGCCGCAAATACTCCCATCGCCAACGTGGCCTGGAAGATCTTCCCGGCTTTGATCTGTGGCAACGCTGTCGTGCTCAAGGCGGCGGAGGACACCCCTGCCACGGCATGGATTGTAGGTCGTCTCGCCAAAGAAGCTGGCCTGCCAGATGGCGTTTTGAACATCGTTCAAGGTCTGGGCGAGGAGGCCGGGGCCCCCCTGGTGGCTCACGAGGATGTGGGAGTGGTGAGTTTTACCGGCTCTAGCGCCGTGGGCCGCATCATCGCCGAAGTGGCCGGAAAACGCCTGGCCAAGGTTTCCCTGGAGTTGGGCGGGAAAAACCCCCTTGTGGTCTGTGATGATGCGGACCTGGACAAAGCCGTCCGTTGGACGATTCTCTCTGCCTTCAGCAACGCAGGACAACGCTGCGCCTCGGGCAGTCGTATAATTGTTTTCGATACGATTTATGAGGAGTTCCGTCACCGACTCCTTTCTGCCACAAAGGCCTTGAAGGTGGGCCCCTCAGACAACGACGACTTCGGGCCGGTTATCAATGAGAAACAGCTCGTGATTATGGTCGATGCCGTTAAAAAAGCGGTTGCCGCCGGGGCTGCCCTTCTTTGCGGCGGGGAACGGATGACCGACCCGGATCACGCCCTAGGATTCTATATGGCCCCGACTATCTTAGAGAACGTGAAACCCCAAGACGAGATCTCCACCCACGAGCTCTTTGGCCCTATCATGTGTCTCTACCGGGTGCGGGACTTAGCCGAGGCCTTGGCCTTGGCCAACGATTCTCCGTACGGGCTAACCGCCTGCATCCACACCAAAAATTTCGACCGGGCCGGGGAATTCTGCCTTAAGGTGAAAACCGGCGTGGCAGTTGTCAACGCCGGGACCTTTGGTAGCGAGCCCCACATGCCTTTTGGCGGTCGCGGGCTGTCTGGCAACGGCACCCGGGAGCCTGGAACCGAGGCTTTGGACATCTACTCCGAGTTGAAAGACGTGTACCTGAACTTCGACCCAGACGCGGTCTAGACCTAAACGACTGAGATTGCCCATGACCACCCTGCCATACATCCCGAAAGCCGAGTTCGACCGTCTGATCCGATGTGACTGTTCGCCGGTGCAGAAATCAAGAGCCCTTGCCTCCTTCTGTAGAATAAATACCCTATACATGATCCGGAAGGCCGGATCCGGCCATATCGGATCAAGCTTTAGCAGCCTAGACATCGTATCTTGGGTGTTGTTGAATGAGCTTCGTCCAGTCTCGAACGGTGCTGGTTTTCGTGATTTATACTTCTCTTCCAAAGGTCACGACGCCCCCGGACTCTATGCCGTTATGACAGCTTTAGGAATCATTCCCTTCGACATGATCCACAAACTTCGAAGGCTGGGCGGCCTGCCTGGCCATCCTGACGTGCATACCCCTGGCATTCCGGCCAATAGCGGATCACTTGGCATGGGAATTTCCAAGGCTAAGGGTATGATCCTGGCTGATCGTTTGGCGGGTCGGGACCGCAGAATCTTCGTCATGACCGGTGACGGCGAACTCCAGGAAGGCCAAATCTGGGAATCCTTGGCCTCGGCCGCTAACCGGCAGATGGGCGAATTAACCGTAATCGTGGACCGCAACAAACTTCAATCCGACATCTGGGTTCACAAGACCAGCGATATTGGGGATCTGAAGGCCAAATTTGAGGCTTTTGGTTGGCTTGTTCAGTGTATAGACGGCCACGATCATGAGGCCATCGGACAATCCATTGCCTCCGCCCGGGCCGAGAGGAAACGGCCAGCCGTAATCATCGCGGAAACGGTTAAGGGGAAAGGCACCCCCCTTTTCGAGCACCGGGTTTCACCAAATGATTCGAGTCTGTATCGTTTCCATAGTGGCGCTCCGGACATTGAGACTTGCCGCAAAGCCATGGAAGATCTGCTCGACAAGGCCAGAGAAGCGGCGGCAGCTGCTGGTCTTTTCGATCTGTCTTTAGAGAAGGGTGAAATCACGTTGCCAGCCTCCCCAAAATCTCCCCAGCGGCTGGTCGAAGCTTACGCCCAAGCTCTAGTGGAACAGGGTAAAAAAAGAAAGGATCTGGTCGTGCTCGACGCCGATTTGAAACTCGACTGCGGGCTCATTCCTTTTGAACAGGAGTTTCCGGAACGTTTCATCGAGTGCGGCATCGCCGAACAGGACATGGTCTCCCAAGCCGGAGGACTAGCCCTTTCGGGAATGCTCCCGGTAGTCCACTCCTTCGCCTGCTTTCTAACCACCCGGGCCAACGAGCAGATCTACACCAATGCAACGGAAGAAACCCGGATTATATATGTTGGCTCCCTGGCTGGCATTGTTCCGGGAGGGCCGGGACATTCTCATCAGAGCGTGCGTGACATCTCCATCCTCTCAGCCGTCCCAGGGCTTACTCTGGTGGAGCCCTGCTGCGATGTCGAGGTGGCTATGGCCCTGGACTGGGCCATAAACAATGCATCTGGAAGCACCTATATCCGGCTTGTCTCGATTCCTTGTGACATCCCATTCGATCTGCCCGAGGGCTATGTTTTGGAACTGGGCCGAGGTTGTTTGCTGCAAGACGGAAAAGATGTGCTGCTGATTGGATATGGCCCCGTACTCCTCACCCAAGCATGGCAAGCGGCTCAGACCCTTGAACGAGAGCTCGGGCAAAAGGTGGCGGTACTCAACCTGCCCTGGCTTAACATCGTGGATGAAGCCTGGTTTGTGTCCCTGGCAAGAAGGTTCCCCAATATCATTACCCTGGATAACCATTATGTGAAGGGAGGACAGGGGGAGATGTTGGCTGTTGTGCTGTGTCAACGGGGAGTTGGTAGCCGTGTTAAGCACCTGGGCCTGCGTGGGGTTCCATGTTGCGGAACCAACGATGAGGTTCTCCACCGCCACGGCTTGGACGCCGTAAGTATCCTGCTGTCGGTCAAGGATGTTTTGGAATGTTAACCTCCGGCAGCAAAGATTGCCAATGCTTTTTAATTCTCTACATTTCTTGTTCTTCTATCCGATTGTTTCTGGTCTTTATTTTTTTGTCCCAGCAAGATGGGCTAGTGCGCTGCTCCTGGCTGCGAGCTATTATTTCTATATGTGCTCTGGACCACTGTATGCGTTGCTTCTTTTTTTCGTTACAATTGTATCATTCAGCGCCGGTTTGGTGTTCGGCCGGCATGGTTCGAACAAGGAGAGGAAGCGACGCATCCTCTGGTTTACCACTCTGGCATTAATCAGTGTGCTTGTTCTGTATAAGTATTGTGATTTTCTAGCTGATAGTTTAGAGGACATTTTGTCTGTCCTTGGGTTGCGTATTCCACTTGGGAGGCTCCATCTCTTACTTCCAGTTGGTCTTTCGTTCTATACTTTTCAAGCTCTAAGCTACGTTGTGGATGTTTTTCGCGGGGACAAGACGCCGGAACGAAACTTCGGAATATATGCCTTGTATGTCTCTTTTTTCCCTCAACTGGTAGCAGGTCCTATTGAACGCTCCACCCGTCTTCTCCCTCAACTAAAGTTGCGACATGGCTTCCATTATACCCGCGTTCGGAACGGTCTTTTGTTCATGCTCTGCGGTTTCTTCAAGAAAGTCGTTGTTGCAGATCGATGCGCTCCGATTGTAGATAAGGTGTTTTCATCCCCAGGAGACTATTCCGGACTTTCCCTCCTGATTGCAGCCTATCTGTTTGCTTTACAAATTTACTGTGATTTTTCGGGATACACGGACATAGCCCTGGGGTCGGCCAAAGTCATTGGCTTTGACTTGATGGAGAATTTCGACAGACCATACGTCGCACGCTCCATCACCGAATTCTGGAATCGTTGGCACATCTCACTGTATACATGGTTTCGCGACTACATCTATATTCCTCTGGGTGGAAGCCGTGTGTCTCAGACCAGGGCTTATTTTAATATCCTGGTGGTTTTTTTCTTAAGTGGACTGTGGCATGGGGCAGCCTATACATTCATAGTTTGGGGTGTGCTTCATGGCCTGTGTGTTGTTGTGTCCCGCTCAACATCCGAATTCCGGAATCGAGTGATAGCTGGCCTCGGGTTGGGGATCAACTCGCGATTCCGGCAAGTATTCGCTACTTTGCTTACCTTTCATTTGGTAACCGCCCTTTGGATTGTGTTCCGTTCGAAAACCGTTGATGAGGCATTGTTTTTTTTCAACCGCATAGGCACAACATTAGAGCTGCACTTACCCTCAAATCTTGGCTCAGTTGTTGACCTTTCAATCCTCTCGCTGCTCAGCTTAATTATAGCTTCTGAACACATTTTTGGCTTGACCAAATGGAGATTGATCAGCCCGGCAACCAATTCTAGTGTTCGTTGGATTGCCTCATCGGCTCTACTCTGGATGGTGGTATTTCTTGGAGTTTTCAACAATACCCAATTTATATATTTCGTTTTCTAGTCGTATGAAAGAATTGGTCATCAAGGCCGTCATTTTCCTTGGTATAAACTTCTCCCTGGCACTTGTTGCCGTAAATGTTCCACAATACCTTTATTCATGGAACAACGCAAACACCGACTCGAACCTAAAGATTATTCCTGAAAACCAAAAGTTCGATCTCCTTATCATGGGCACATCACGAGCTAGAGGCCTTTCCAGAGGAAAAAGCCACGCTTTTCTAGAAAGAGTATTAAGGAAAAGGGTCATTAACATTGCCCGGGGAGGGGGGGGAGGAATCGTTCCCGAAAGTCTTTATTTTGAGTGGTTTGTCACGCGGGGGAATTCAGCCGATGTCATAATTTACGCAATCGACCCCTTTGTCTTTTTCTCCGACCTCTGGAACAGAAAACGCTTTTTTGCGACGGATGAACCACTAGACTTTGGATTCCTTTGTTTGATGGTCAAGAAACATATCTCCACAACAGTCGTTTGGAATTATATCCTAAGCAAATTTACAGTGGATTGGTTGTTGGATCGCCCTCAAAACTTCGAGAAAAAACAAAAAAAATTGAACAGAAACGATCCCGAAGCTGTACACAAACGTATTCAAAGTTTGTATTTAGAGGGAGTAAAAGAAGTAACATTTCGGAGATATTCAAAGGCATTCGAGACGCTTGTGCAGCAGATGAGCCGCCATGCTAACCGTGTTGTGCTTTTGTTTATTCCGACATTGCTCGGTCATGAACCCGGTCAAGACAAGGTGGCCGAACTATGTAGAAAATTGACTGAAAAATACAGAAATGTGGAATTTTACGATATGGCCTCTGCAATGCAGTTTCCATTATTTTTTTACAATCACGACCATATGAATAATCAAGGAGTCTCTCAATTCGTTCTTAAATACTTAAAGCCCATTCTTAGTCAGAACGAGAGAGCCTAATGCGCATCCTCTATTTCCATACCACTATTTGGCATAGTTTTTTTTCCGATCTGTTGCTCCTTCTTCAACACAGACATGATGCAGACGTTTCGATTCTCTGCCCCAGATTCTTCTGGAACTCTTATTCCCAAAACGTTGAAGCTGGGGCCAGAATGATTCCCTGGCCTGACCTCACTGACGGCAAATCATTCCAGGATTACCCGTTAGATGTGATTCGTCCTGTTATTACCGCATGTGAGCGTGCTATGGGACGCTCTGCCAACCGTATCATACTGGCAGCAGAACGGGATATAGGTCAGGGGTTCTCCAAAGGCTTTTTCTACTGGCCGAAAAACCCGGTCCGTTCGTTTTGCGCCGAGGACAACCTGCGTCCAAACCTTCTATTGGAGCGACTCTTTGCCTTCACCGCAGATCTTTTTAAAAAAACTAAGCCGGACTTGATAATATCTCGCGACACTAACAGCCCTTGGGCCCAGTCTGCTTGGTTCCTGGCCAAAAAGGAAGAGATCCCATTTTTCACGTGCCGTTTTTCTAAGATGTTGTCCAAACGAGCCTTTTGGACCGATGATTACTTCATGTACAACACGCAGGCAGCGATGCTTACCCGTAGATTCATCGCCGAAGGTAAGGCCCCTAGCCGGGAGGCTTTGGCGGTTATTGCAGGTCATCGTGAACGGCCAATGACTGTTGACTATATCCGGCGGAATTGGGCTCGGGCCGAGACTAGCAACTGGGTGAAACAGCACAGGAATTTAATGGCTCTCGCCAAACAGAAAGCCCTTTTTTATATCCGTGGGGCAAAGGGCATCCAGCCCAAGCCGATCTTGCCTAAAGCCGCCGAGTATTACCGGATATTGTGCATGAAGCATTTGCATGCGAAATACTTCCGGACCTTTACAGATACTGAGCTTGCCCGAATGAGGTTCGCATATCTCCCTCTGCATAAGGAACCGGAACTCATGCTCAACTTTGAGTCCGTACTTTGGCACGATCAGCGCCACATGGTGAAATACGTGTCTTCTATGTTGCCTGCCGGCTGTCGTCTTTTAGTCAAAGAGCACCGCTTCAACTGGGGCCGGAGATACGGTGATTATCTAAAATATCTTTCTGGGTTACCCAATGTTACCCTGATCCACCCGTTTGACTCTCAGTTTAAATATATCCAGAATGCCTCTTTAATCGTTACTGACAACGGGTCCACCGGTTGGGAAGGTTTGCTGATTAAAAAGCCAGTAGTAACTTTAGAAAAAACATTCTACGATGCCGCTGGACTCTCTTTTCATGTTCCAGACCCAAGGGCTTTGGACAGGGTTATGATTCAAGCTTTAGAACAAAGGACTCCTGTACCTGAACAGGAATGGGATCTTCGCCTGGCTGCAGTCATAGATGCAGAGAGAGAGACCACTTTGGAAATAGAAACCATGCATGCTGAGCCAGCGTTGAGTATTCGGATTATCGATGATATGATTAAAAACCGTGAAAGGAGGATTCAGTGACCTTTGGCGTTCATGACTCTCCGCGGGTTCTGGCCGTTATTCCGGCCAGGGGAGGATCAAAACGGTTACCTCGAAAGAACATTAGGGATTTGGCGGGGAAGCCCCTCATTGCGTATACGATCCAGGCCACTCAAAAGGCAAAAACTTTAACTGACTATTTGGTCTCTTCTGAGGACAATGAAATCCTTGAGGTAGCACATGATTATGGTGCTCCGATACCGTTTGTTCGTCCCAAAGAACTGGCAGGTGATGAAGTTCGAAATATCGAAACGGTTTTTCATGCCATGAAGTTCATGGAGAATATTAGAGGCATAAAATATGACATACTTGTTTTGCTCCAACCTACCTGCCCCATTCGGGACCCGGCTCACATAGATGAAGCTGTAATTAAACTTTGGCATTCCGACTTAGACAGCGCAGTCAGCGTCAAGGGACCGTTTAAAAAGAGAGATCCTATTCTTAAGACTATAAGAGGCGGTGTTCTTGTGGACTATTGCCCTGTTACAGATGAGAAGAATATAGAGCCATTCTATATTTACAATGCTTCTATATATGCTGTAAAAAGAGATTATTTTGTTAAAGAGCGAAAGCTGGTTTCATCTAAACAGATCCCAATAATAATGGACGATTTCCATTCTGTCGATATTGACACAGAGGCTGATTTTATTGTTGCAGAAGCATATATGCGATATCTAAATAGTAACACATCTATACGGGAGTAATGAAATTATGAAAAAGATGCGACAGGTGAGAGGAATTGTGCCTGTTCTTTCAACACCAATTACACCAGAAGGGGAAATCGATGTTGAAGGATTGAATCGTCTGGTGGAATTTTTGGTAAACAAAAATATTGGGGGACTTTGGGTTCTGGGAACAGGAAGTGAAGATATGAACCTTACCTTTAAAAAAAGGCTCAAGGTTGCAGAGGTTGTGGCCAAGGCAAACAAAGGACGGGTTCCTATAATCCTCGGAACAGGTTTTTTCGCCATGGAAGATATGATAAACTTTATTTCTGAAACATCAGACATTGAGGTCGATGCATATCACGTAATGCCCTACCATCCTCTTTTAGGACTCGATCGCGTCGAATGGATGTATCGCCGTATTGCGGACATTAGCCCGAAACCATTATGGATGTATACAAGTGCTAATTGGAGCAGACCGATTCCTCCACAATTTGTTGAACGGATGAAAAATCACCCCAATATTGCAGGTATCAAGTTCAGCTCTCGGAACGCCGTGGATGTTCTTAAGGTGACTGAAATGGCTTGCGAAAAATTCCAGGTGATTACTGCGGTAGCCAGCCAACTTTATGCCTGTCTTTGCATGGGAAGTAAAGGTCACACTTCGAGTCTTGGCAGTTGTCTTCCTGAAGTTCTGATTAGAATTTATGAGCTATATATGGAAGGCAGGCATGAGGAGGCACTTAAAGAACAGCACAAGCTCAATCGTTTTCTGAGTGAATGGCCAAAAGAAACGAAAAAAGACAACTTCCTCCAAGTCGCAGAAGAGAAATATATCCTCTCTCTTAGGGGAATTTGCAATGCTTATACAACTTCCTATTATAGAGATCTAAACAAGGAAGAGAAACGGATTCTCAGGAAAGTCCTTGACGACTATGGGATGCTGGATGGTGGTCACCAAAATTTGGACAATGTGTTAAGCTCTGAGTCAGGGAAAACAGAAAGGAGCTGACAGTGAGCAACAAACAGAAAAGGTGCAATGCTGTATTTAAAGCCAAAGTTGCCCTTACGGCCTTAAGAAACGAAGAGACAACTGCTGAGCTGACCCGGCGTTTTGGTGTTCATCCAGAGATGATCACCACCTGAAAGCGAGTTTTGCTTGAAGGGGCCGCAGAAATTTTTGAGATAAATCTCGAGACCTTTGAACCCGGATTATGCAAGACAAATTGTGAAAGAAACTTTTTATTTAATGAACTGTTGGGCATGTTTTCAAATCGGATTACATTCACATGAAAGGTGGAGCCCAGCAACATCAAATCTATTCAAAATTTGTCACTCTTCGGGATTGCCGATTTCGCCGAATCTGCTGCATTGTCAGGTGCTTGAAGTACAAATGTACGTCTTGGGCGCCTTCCGCCATGCATCTTCGGCAAACTTGGCAATTGCATAATCTGGGTTGAAAAACATTCAATTTTGTTCAAGGTCAAGAAAAACGAAAATTTCAACTACAAGAATACATTATGTATTTCGAGGATTGGGATTTGAATCTGGCGCTGAAATTGGGCAAAAGTGGGTGTTTTACAAAGGTCTTACTATGCAGTATCAGGGCTTAATTCTTCTCTTAGGTTATTCAAACCCTTTGGGTCCACCGTCATTTTCGTGTGAAGAGCCTAAAATTTAACACTCTCACCAAGCCTACGAAAAGTTCGAGATCAAGAGGGCAAGAGATCTCTTCGGTTCCGTAATCTGCCTCCCTAACGGCCTCCTGGATTAGGTTTGATAATCTGATGTCTATTCTGATCGACCCTGCATACCGCTGGCGTCACGCCGGGCAAGGAGGGATGGAATACTGGCACATAGGATCGGAGAGGGCAGTCGGTCCGCTTCTTTCCTTTTGCATGAAGAACCCGAACGCCTCCCTTTCTGATCTGAAAAGGGAGCTTCTTCTGCTCCGGGGAAACTTCGCATTAATAATTCGCCAGGGCACGCGGATCCTGGCAGCTGTGGACAGGATCAGGAGCTATCCCGTGTTTTTTTGCAACAGGGGCGGCTTCTTTCTAATTTCAAACTCGGCCAGGATGCTGAAGAAGAAATGTAATCT
>JAFDHB010000201.1 GCA_019308985.1 Deltaproteobacteria bacterium
TCCCTCAGCCAGGCAATGGTCCCTGCCGCAGGAACACGTTTTCAGAAGGATGCAGGAGTAGAGGATTCTCCCGAATTAATGGCGGAAGAAATATTGAAAAAGAATAACTACCAGAGTGATCCTGAGCTTACTCTGCACGTGGCGCGAGAATCTTCAAGGCTGGTCGAGTGGTTGAGTGGGGCAATGGGGATCCACCTGGAACTGGTTACAGAGTTTCTATACCCGGGGCATTCAAGATATCGGATTCACGCAAACAGGAGCAGAAAGGGAGCTCGTCTCATTAACGCTTTGTTTCAATGTCTTAACCGTTTTGAAAGCATCGATATAGCCTATAAAGCTCCCGCCAGAAGGTTGGTTGCAAACTCACTTGATGGGTCTGTAATGGGCGCTGAAGCTGAGATTGAGGGAGTTGGCAAAAACCTGGCCCGCGCAAAGAAGGTTATCCTAGCACTGAACGGGTTTGGTGCAAATAAGAAGATGCTTGAGGAATACATTCCGGAAATGAAGGATGCTTACTACTTTGGACACGAGGGAAACACCGGAGAAGGCATTTTGTGGGGGCAGGCACTTGGGGCGGCACTTGATTGTATGGGGGCATATCAGGCTCACGGATCTGTTGCTTACCCGCATGGCACACTCCTTACCTGGGCTGTAATTAGCCTGGGTGGTTACCAGGTGAATTTAGAGGGAGAGCGGTTCGTTAATGAATATCACGGTTACTCAGAGCACGCACTGGACGTCCTTGCTCAGGAAGAAAAAGTGGCGATCGAAATCTTTGATGAGCGCATCTACCGGGCTGTCGAAAACTACGAAGACTTTCAGCAGTGTATTCAAACGGGTGCGATAAAAAGGTTTGAAAGCATTGAAGACCTTGCCCTTTCGTTTGGGTTGCCGGTGGAGCGCACTGTCAGCACCCATGAAGCTTTTCAGAAGGCAGCCATGGGGCAAGGGGCAGATGAGAAAGGACGCACCAGTTTTGGAGAGCCCCTCCGCCCGCCCTTTTATGCTGCAAAGGTTACCGGGGCTTTGTTTCACACTCAGGGCGGTCTAAAGGTGAACCGGTTCGCCCAGGTATTGAGACCTGATGGCTCTGTGATACCGAACCTCTATGCCGGCGGAGGAACGGCTGCCGGATTTTCGGGCACAGCAGGACCCTCCGGGTACCTTTCGGCGAATGGACTTTTGGCTGCACTTGTGTTGGGAAAAATTGCCGGTGAGGAGGCAGGGACTGCTTCCTTGGGCGAAGCATGAACCTTGTGCGGGTTTTGAAAGGACGTCAGGTCGTGCTTCGCGGATGTTTTCATCCCTTTCCAGGAAGAGAGGAACAATATGTCAAATTATCTGGATGAAATTTCTGCTTTTATTTGCAGTTGCCGCTTTTCCGACCTGCCTCAGAAAGTCATTAGAAGAGGATGTGAGGTGGTGGTCGACACCGTTGCAGTGGTCGCAGCAGGCTCCCGGGAGGAGGAAGTTAAAGCCCTGACGAAGAGGATCATTGATGGCGGCGGCAAAAAGAAGGGCACAATTATCGGCACAGGCCTCAGGACTGAGCCTCCAAAGGCAGCGTTGATCAATGGGACGGCTGGCACCTTTCTCGAACTGGATGAAGGCAACCAATTCGGGCGCGGACATCCGGGTATTCACGTTATACCCGCCGCTCTCGCCCTTTCCGAGGAGAAGGGTTTCTCCGGAAGGGATTTTCTGACGGCCCTCATCTTGGGCTATGAGATTGGGACGCGAATCGGCATCGCCTCCAAATTGCGCATGTCCATGCATCCCCACGGCACGTGGGGGACGGTAGGTGCAGCAGTGACGGTAGGGAAACTGATGGGGTATGACCAACCCACCATGAAACGGATAATCAACGTCAGCTCATCCTTAGGTCTTGCCACCAGTCGGCAGACCATGCTTCAAGGAGGCACGGTCAGGAATGTCTACGCAGGCGTCAGCGGGTTCATGGGATTCCTGGCCCACGAGCTTGTCCAGTCCGGATTCACAGGAGAGATCGATGGACTCGGGACTATTTTCGGCACAGTGGTGTCAGACTCTTTTGATCCTAATGCCATGACCGAGGATTTGGGGACTCGGTATGAAATTGCACGGAACTACTTCAAGCGACATGCCTGCTGTCGATATAATCATGGGAGTCTCGATGCCCTGGAACAAATTATGGCAAAAAGGCCGGGTGGAAAGTGCAGTCCGGATGAAGTGATCAAAGTGGAGGTAGAAACTTACTCGTTGGCCGCTCAGCTGTGCGATCAAGACCCTCAGAACGTGCTGGCCGGGAAATTTTCCATCCCCTTCGCCTTGGCTACGACCATTTTCCACGGGAACTCCGGTGTCGAAAGTTTCCGATCTGAGGCCATTACGAATCCCACGGTCAGGGAACTGGCCAGGCGGATAAAGGTGTCCGAAGATCCAAAACTGACGGCAATGATGCCGAACCACAGGCCGTCACGTGTCACAGTGACCTTCAAAGACGGATCGGTTTCAGAGGCCCAGGTCATGACAAATAAGGGGGATACCGAGGATCCCTACCCTCGGGAAGTCCTGCGCGAGAAGTTTTTTGAACTCGCAAAAGGTATCTGGCAAGATGGCATCGCTCAAGAGATTTATGAGGATACGATGAAGCTGGAGTCTCTGGACAACCTCAACCGTCTCACCGAGAAGTTGCGAAAGATTGCTTAGTGCTTCGATTCGCAATTACGGCGGCGTATTTTTCGGGTGAAAATCCTTACTGAGAGCTTCTCTGTTGTGAATTGCGCAAGGAGGCAATGCCATGATTAAGACCTTGACTTTCCTGAGAAAGAAACCCGGTATCACTCGCGAGCAGTTTCTCAGACATTGGAAGGAAATACACGGTCCTCTCGCTGCCAAGGTAGTGCCCGGGCTAAAAAGATACGTGCAGTGCCATCCAGTGCCCGGGTTCGCTTCTGACATTGACGGAATCGTGGAACTCTGGTGGGACAATGTCGATGCCTTTAAGGCGTTCCTCGAGTGGAGAGAAACGGACGGTGCCCGGGCGCTCAAGGACGATGAGGAGAAGTTCGTGGATACCAGGAATTGGATCAGATTTGTTGCTGAAGAGCATATCTTCCTCGAGTAATTTTCCCGAGCCTTGGTGCCTATTTCAGCATGGTTGAAGAATTGCTTATGAGATGTCTGCACCTGGCTTGAAGAGGCGGCCGTTGTGAGAGAATGAGCCCACTATGGTGGGTTCCTTCCAGATCGATGAACTGGATTTGGGAGAGGAGATGGAATATTGGTGAAGGGGCCTTTAAAAGCGGAAGAACATGCAGCGTCTTATGAAGGCCTCGGCAGTGGTGGGGAACACATCCTTCGTCGAGAACAGGCACGTGACGTTAGCAGAAGGCTGGCCCGTTTCGCGTGTCATTTGGAAACTTCGAAACTAGACCCTCTGATCGTGTCTCATTCTGTGTTGATCATTAGGGACACGCTCGGCGCAATGCTGGCAGGATCCACACTACCTGAAATTGGTGGTCTTGCAGGGATGGCCGAAACCATTGGAGGGCAGGGAAATGCCACTATCATAGGACGCGTGAAAGGGTGTAGCCCCAATTTTGCGGCGGTTGTGAATGGGGCAGGCGCCGTCTCTTTAGAGTTGGACGAGGGCAACCAGTTTGCGGTCAATCATCCGGCAGCGCATATCTTTCCTGCAGCTTTGGCCCTGGCAGAGGATCTGGGTCGCTCAGGACCGGAATTGATAGAGGCTTTCGTAGCGGGGTATGAACTGGCTGTTCGAATTGGAAGAGCCACTCGCCTTCGAAGAGCCGTTCATCCTTTTGGAACACATAGCATTGTAGGTACTGCTGCCACAGCAGCGAAACTGCTAAGGCTGGGCGTTGAGCAGACGGCAGAAGCGTTGGATCTGGCTGCAGGCATTACTATTGCATCATCGCAAACTGCCGCCAACATGGGGGCATCGGTACGCAATCTCGTTACGGGTCTGGCTAACTCTAACGGGATGTTGGCGGCCATGGCCGTGCAGGCCGGGTTTAAGGGCGAAGCGGGATCCATGAACATTGTCTTCGGCGAAATCCTGGGTACCGGTTTCGTTGATGCCGGGCTAAGTGATGGTCTGGGGTCGGAGTTCTATATTACGAGAAACTATTTCAAGAGGCATGCTTGCAGTCGCTGGAATCACGCCCCCATTGAAGCTATATCAGCTCTAGTCGCTGAGCGGGACTTTGAAATAAATGATATCGAGGAAATCATTGTGTGGACTTATGATCCGGCAACCCGCCTCAGCTGGGCTGATCCTGCCAATGGGTACGGGGCCAAGCATTCTATACCTTACAATGTAGCTGCAAGGATCCTGTTAGGTTCAAATAGCCTCGAGGTTTACAGAGATGAGATGCTCAAAGACCCTAGGATTCGAGCGATAATGAAGCGGGTAATTGTACGAGAGGATCCAGAATTTACTGCGAAACTCCCGGATCTTCGCCCGGCTAGAGTGCAGGTGAAGCTCCGAAGCGGTGACATCCTGGAAAAAACCGTGGAGAGACCTCGCGGGGGGTTTGATAACCCTTACACGGAGGCCGAATTAAGAGAAAAGTTTCACCGCCTCGCCGGTATGAGCGTTCGTGCTCGGAGCGTTGAAAAACTTGAGAAAATGATTTGGGAGCTGAGAGGCATCAAGGATATCAGGGTCTTGAGCCCCCTTTTGCGGGGAATGAGCTAGCGGTTTGCGCGCAAGATGATGAACCCACGATCGCGATGCGCAAAGGAGACGGAATTCATATATGGATGTACCATCCTTTGAACTGACAGGGAGGGTGGCCATTGTTACCGGGGGAGGCACTGGTATCGGCAAGGCAATCGCTTTTGGTCTTGCAGGGGCGGGCGCAAGTGTGGTCATCTGTGGCAGGCGGTTTAAGACGTGTGAGAGCACTCTTAGACAGATTCAGGAAAAAACAGGCGCGAAAGGTATGGCATACCAATGCAACATCTCCAAAAAGACGGATGTCGAAACCATGGTGAATGATGTATTTGGTAGTCTAGGCCGTATCGATATTCTGGTAAACAATGCGGGTGTTACAAGTGACTATCCATTCCTCGAGCTGCCTGAGGAGGAGTGGGACAGGGTGATTAGCATCAACCTAAAGGGTTCTTTCCTTTGCAGCCAGGCTGTGGGCCGAATCATGGCGCGCTCGAAGCAGGGGGTGATTGTCAATATTGGCTCACAACTTGGAGAAGTTGCCCGGCCGAATAAAGCCCACTATGTTAGTTCCAAAGGCGGGGTTAAGATGCTCACCAAGGCCTTGGCGGTCGAACTGGCGCCTTACGGTATCCGTGTGAACAATGTTGCTCCCGGGCCGGTTGATACGGATCTGGCTGCCCCCGTCCTGTCAGATCCTCGTTTGCGTTCCGAGGTTATCGGTAGACTACCTATAGGCCGCATAGGGAAGCCCAGTGAGATAGTGGGGGCTGTCATTTTTCTTGCGAGCGACGCTGCCTCCTTTATTACGGGGGTCACACTATACGTAGACGGCGGATATGTGGCCATATAAGTTCCTATTCTGGCTCCCCAAGTTACCTTGGGCAATGGGCTCGGAGGGCAAAGTATCTCACAGTCTTTTCACTCGCCTTCGCCGGGATGCCCCGGCTCATGCCGGGGGCCGCACTGATTACATGCGGCTAAGGGTAGCGGCATTTGGATGGAGTTTTTTCTTGACAAGGAAACAAGAGACAATGTACTAAAGACAGGACATTATAACTTTTTCTTTGAGAATATGGAATGTCCGGCTAGGAGTCACGGCCGGAGTTATTCAAGAAGATCCGGAAGCCTCTGTGAAACTAGAGTGGCAGTAGCATTTTAGCTGTTTGAATAGCGATTCAGAGAACTCGGTGATGGACGAACGGGGGTGATGATGCCTTTTCTTGCGTTCCGAGCCTCCCGGGCTGGTCTTTTCTGCGACTTATCTGCGGGGGAGTTCTGCCCCC
>JAFDHB010000202.1 GCA_019308985.1 Deltaproteobacteria bacterium
AGAATCAATGGGAATGCCATGAATTCTTGACATAATATGCCAATTTTATTAAAATAACCAAAAACAAAGCCAAAAAACCTTATATAGATTAACCCCGAGAGGGATATTGTTTTTTTGAGATGATATGATAATGGCTTAAGGAGGATCACATATGCCGGTATACATATGGGTAGCCGAAACCAAGAGGGGTAGGAAGCTGAAGGGGGAGATCGATGCCCCAAATGAATCCATCGCCTTGAACCAGCTGAAGAAACGTAACTTCACGGTAAAAAAGTTAAAGCCTAAACCTAAAGACCTTT
This sequence comes from Deltaproteobacteria bacterium, assembly GCA_019308985.1. Next base: position 300 of record JAFDHB010000202.1, read on the forward strand.
TTGAAAACGTTTCGTTCCTCCAGCCAAAGATCAAGAACAAGGACATCGTGGTGTTTACGCGACAATTTTCCACCATGATAGATGCCGGTCTTCCCCTGGTACAGGGTTTGAGCATATTGGCGGAACAGTCGGACAACCCCACATTCAAGAAGGTCCTGAAACAGATTACAAAGGATGTGGAAGGGGGATCAACGCTGGCCGAGGCCATGAAAAAGCATCCCAAGGTCTTTGATACCCTTTTCGTGAACCTCGTGGCTGCAGGAGAGGTTGGTGGAATACTTGATACAATTTTGCGGCGCCTGGCGGAATACATAGAAAAGGCGGAAAAACTCAAGTCTCAAATCAAGGGCGCATTGACCTACCCGTTGGTCGTAGTGGGAATAGCCATCATAGTCATTGCAGTAATTCTCATATTCGTTATTCCGGTATTCGAGGAGATGTTTTCAAGCTTCGGTTCTGCACTCCCCGCTCCCACCCAGATCGTGGTAAATATGAGCAGATTCGTGAAAGGGAATTTTCATTGGATATTCTTGGCGATTGTGGCCCTGGGCGTGGGCTTCAAGAAGTACAGGGGGACGAAATCCGGAAGAAAGGTGACGGACACTATTGCGCTCAAGTTGCCGGTCTTCGGAGAGCTGCTCAAGAAAGTCGCTGTGGCAAGATTTACGAGGACCCTGGGAACGATGATCACCAGTGGCGTTCCCATCTTGGATGCGCTGGAGATAGTGGCCAAGACATCTGGAAACGTGGTTCTTGAAGAGATACTTTACGAGGTGAGGACCAGTATAGCCGAGGGTCAGACGATTGCGGAACCCTTGTCTGAGAATGACATTTTTCCCGGCATGGTAGTCCAAATGATTTCCGTAGGAGAAGCCACAGGTGCCCTGGACAGCATGCTGGCCAAGATAGCCGATTTCTACGATGAAGAGGTGGATGCGGCTGTTGACGCAATGACCTCCATGCTGGAACCTCTCCTGATGCTCTTCCTGGGTGGGTCGATAGGAGGACTGGTTATAGCCATGTACCTGCCCATATTTCAAATGGCTGCCGCCATGGGATAGCAAAGGGGCCCTATGGACAATAGTAGTGGTGCTACGAGTGGCGAAGCAGAGCTCTCCAGGCGCCTTCAAAAACTGATGCTTTTGAGGGTGCTCTTCGGGTCTCTCCTTCTTGGCGCCTCGATAATTGTCCAGGTCAGAGAGACCAAAACATACTTTGGAGACATCCAAACATCCCACTATGCCATCATAGGTACGATCTACTTCCTAACTTTTATCTATGCCATCCTTCTGAAGCGGTCAAAGGACCTTGTCACCTTCGCCTATACGCAACTCTTTATTGATACCTTCCTGGTAACAATCATAATCTATGTCACGGGTGGTATCGAGAGCATCTTTTCATTCTTATATATCCTGACCATAATCAGCGGGAGTATAATCCTGTACCGCAAGGGGGGCATGGCGACTGCTTCCAGCAGTAGCATCCTTTATGGCCTTCTCCTTGACTTGCATTACTACGGCGTCATAGAACCGATAGGTAGTAAGCTGCATTTTTCTCCCGAATACAAGGGAATATACATTTTCTATATGATCTTGGTCAATGTAGCCGCCTTTTACGTGGTGGCCTTTTTGAGCAGCTATCCGTCAGAACAGGAAAGAAAGAGCAGAGTGGAACTGGAGGCCAGACAGGATGACATAACCAGGCTGGAGGCCCTGAATGAGTGGATCGTCCGGAGCATTGATTCCGGACTGATTGCAGTGGATGAAAGAAACAGGATCATTCTCTTCAACCCGGCGGCTGAAAAGATATTTGAGATTGAATCTCGGAGTGCCCTAGCCAGGGAACTATTTGGTATGCTCCCCTTCTTGAAGGGCCATGTTGATGCTGATGCCAGGCCTTTGAAGCTTAGGAACAGATTCCATTCTTACGCGGACATAGAATACACCAGATCCAACGGGAAAAATGTCTTTCTCAGATTATCCATCTCACCTCTCCACTCACCGGAAAGCGGCAGTAAAGGGCAGATCCTCCTATTTCAGGACATAACCGAGATTAAGCGGATCGAGGACGAAATGAAGAGGGTTGAAGGACTGGCAATGATAGGAGAGCTGGCGGCAGGCATAGCCCACGAGATCAGAAATCCCATGGCATCAATCAGCGGGTCAATACAGATGTTAAAGGAGGGGCTGGACAGGGATGATGTCAATAGCAGATTGATGGGCATAGTACTGAGAGAAATCAATAGGTTAAACCATTTGGTAGATGATTTTCTCCGATATGCGAGACCAAAGGAGCCGAAACTGGAAAAGGTAGATCTCAAGGAGCTTATAATCGAATCTCTGGAACTCTTCAAGAATAGCAGGAAATGGGTTTCGCGGATGGAAGTCAGGACCCAATTCAAGCGGCCCATATATATCAACTCTGACCCGGAACAGATCAAGCAGGTATTATGGAACCTGTACATAAATGCCAGTGAAGCCATGCCCAATGGAGGGGCCCTGCATATTGAGACTGACCTTGTCAATGTTAATGGCGGGATAGAAGGAGAAGAGGAGATGGCAAGAATAGTCCTAAGGGACACGGGAAAAGGCTTCAGCCCTGCAGCACTTGACCACCTCTTCACCCCTTTCTTCACTACCAAGGAGGAAGGCTCTGGGCTGGGCCTGGCCATTGTGAAGAGGATCGTGGAGGGTCTAAACGGCAAGGTCTCCGGTAGGTGCCACCCCGAAGGAGGGGCCGAGATTACAATCCTACTCCACCCTTCCCCATTAACATCCAGTTGACCAATTCTCCCTGTTTGCCCTATCAAGGAGCTGAAGGAGGAGAACAGGGTAAGCAACCTGAGGGAGAAAGTATGTCGGATATGAGAAATATGGAGTACTTGGAACATAACAGGTGGAAAAGAAGCATGATTTCGGGTTAAAATATAAACCTCCAGGAGCGACATGCGCGATCGAAGCGGAGAGGTGGCGCGTTTTGTAGGCTCCCAATCGATTCGGTTACGGATGGAAGGGTGAGGAAGCTGCTGGTTGTTTCAAGGACCTTCGAGAGAGAAACCGAGTTGGATGACTACTATAACGCCTCTTTTCAACGGTGAATTGTAAAAGGATAAAGACTTGAATTGGTTATGCTCTGTCAGCCGTCCGAGCCGATACCTCGGCGGAGAAGTAAATGCGATAAAAAAGGACCACTCAAAGGTGGGGCTGACTATTGCTCTCGGATTCCCTGACACCTACGAGGTGGGCATGTCGCACTTGGGGCTAAAGATCCTCTATCACATAGTCAATAGAGAGGACTGGATTGCAGGTGAGAGGGTATTCTGCCCCTGGGCCGACATGGAAAGAGAATTGAGGGCGAGAGGATTACCTCTTTGCACCTTGGAATCCGGAAAGGCCTTGAGGGATTTTGACCTGATAGGATTCAGTCTCCAGAGTGAACTGTCTTTCACGAATATCCTTACAATGCTCGATTTGGCTGGTATTCCTTTTCTTTCCCAGGAGAGAAGGCAAACTTTTCCCCTGGTAATTGCAGGAGGACCGGCATGTTTTAACCCGGAGCCCGTCGCCGAGATCTTTGATGCAATCCTGGTTGGTGACGGGGAACAGGCGCTTTTGGAGATTTGCCGGATCGTAAGCCGTGCAAAGAAACAAGGCTCTGTGAAAAAAGAAGAAATTCTCCTGCGCCTGACGGAAATAGCAGGGGTCTATATCCCTTCACTTTTCCGAGTACATCATCAGGACGATGGCCTGATTAAGGGCATTGAGGCCCTCCAACCAGGATACGGGGAAATTCGAAAGGCTGTTTTCCCTGATTTGGACCAGTGCCCTTTTCCCACCCATCAGGTCGTCCCCTTTACAGAGCTGGTACATGATCGACTGGCTATTGAGATTTCCCGGGGATGCACCAGAGGATGCCGGTTTTGCCAGGCCGGTATGATCTATCGCCCGGTAAGGGAAAGAGACGCGGATTCGGTCCTGAGGATCGCCGAGCTGGGAATCAGGGGAACGGGGTTTGACGAGTTGTCCCTGTTATCCTTGAGCTCCGGCGATTACGGTTGTATACGGCCTTTACTGAGGGCCTTGATGGACAGGCAATCCAAGGAGAAAATCGCTGTTAGTTTCCCGTCCTTGAGAGTGGATAGCCTTGATCATTCATGGCTCGAACAAATCAAGAGGGTGAGAAAGACGGGCTTTACTCTGGCACCGGAAGCGGGAAATGATGGCCTGAGAAGAATCATCAACAAGACATTGACCAATGCCGAGGTGCTGGAAACCGTGAAAGCGGTGTATGAGGGAGGATGGAACCTGGTCAAGCTCTATTTCATGGTGGGGCTGCCTGGAGAGAGAGAAAGCGATTCCAAGGACATCGTAGACCTGGCAAACGAGGTGGCGGGACTCTCAAGGGGACAAGGAAGGAATAACAGGCTCAACATCAGTGTGGCAACCTTTGTGCCCAAGTCCCATACACCTTTCATGTGGGCCGAGCAGCTCCTACTCGAGGAAGCACGGAGGCGCATTGAATTCATCAGGAACGCTTTGAAGAACAGGAGGATCAGGGTCAAGTGGAATCAACCTGAGATGAGTTGGCTCGAAGGCATCTTTTCCAGAGGGGACAGGAGGTTGACCGAAGTGCTCATAAGGGCGTGGCAGAAGGGGGCCAGGTTTGACGCCTGGGGAGAGTGCTACCGTATGGATCTGTGGGAAGAAGCATTCAGGGAATCGGGATTGGATCATGAGTTCTATCTTTACCGGCAAAGGTCCCCGGGGGAAATTCTGCCCTGGCATCATATCAAGTCCGGAGTCACTGATGAGTACCTCAAGAAGGAATGGGAAAAGGCCCTTAAGGGGGAGACCACACCTGACTGCCGTGAGGGCTGTTTGAATTGCGGCGTATGCGATCACAGGGATATCGCACCAAGATTATATTACGAGGATCGGGTGTCCTACGGAGCCGGACCGGCCATTTCAGAGGCAGGGACCTCGGAGGTGCAGACCAGGAGATACAGACTGACTTTTTCAAAGACAGGGGGCATCAGGTTCCTTAGTCACCTAGAGACCGTCAGGGTATTCTTGAGGGCTTTTAGAAGAGCTGGTCTCAAGCTTGTCCACTCCAAGGGATATCACCCGTTGCCAAGAGTGACGTTTGCCACGGCTCTGCCGGTTGGCATGGAGAGCCTTAATGAGACCATTGATTTGGAAGTTTTCGAGGGGCATAGCCCCGGAAAGATAAGGGAAGATGTACAGGAGCAGCTCCCCGAAGGCCTTTCGATCCTGGATGTGAAAGATATTACCCATGAGCCAAGGGGTGCCAAAATAAAGGAAACCCATTTCCAGATCACCCTAAATGGACTGGGTCTGGATAGAGAGGCCGTAAGGCAGTTCATGGAAGCGGAACACTTCCATGTGATCAAGAGGACGAAGAAGGGTGAGAGGAAACTCGATGCCCGGGCCCTGGTAAAATCTATGAGCCTTGTGGGGCCCGACAAACTGGAAATGGTATTCACACACAGAGGGGTAGGAGAGCTGAGGCCGATTGACATTCTCAAGGATGTGCTTCATCTCGAAAAGAAGGACTTGGAAAAGGTCGGGATATTGAAGACAAAGCAGATCATGAATTGATGGCTTC
>JAFDHB010000203.1 GCA_019308985.1 Deltaproteobacteria bacterium
GCTGCTTGGCAAGCGGGCCACCCCTTTCAAAGGTGCGAAAGATCCCGGACACTACCTCTCCGGGGCAAGCTCTGCAAGTCTAAGAATCCAATATCTCATGAAAGTATCTGCAAATCTGTATCGGCCGGCAGGGGTTTGATACAGGATGCCTTTCTTCACCAATGAGCCCAGTGACGCCTTTATGGACGATGAGGGACCTACCCCATAAGTAAGCTGAAATTCCTTGGAAAAAGGTTTGGCATTCGGCTCCCGGGAAAGGGCTATGAGCAGGGTCTTTTGAGCAGGAGTGGCTCCCTGCCACATGAGCTCGAAATGGGCCGAGTCCTGCCTGGCAACGACAGAGGGGGCCTGGTCCACCATCTCCTGCGTAATGGTTCCCGTCGCCCGGCCCCTTTCCCACAGGATGTTGCACATCCTCTGGACGCTGTAAGGGACATCCTCAGCAGCCTCGAAAAGAAGATCAAGGTTGACGTTTTCGAGCCTGTAGCCTCCCTTCTTGAACCATTTCAGGATAAACCTGAGATACTGGGACCTGTCAATGGGACCCAGTTCCATGATCCTGCCCATCCTGTAAAACGCCCTCTGGGAGTCCTGGGTCATTGCCAGCATCACGCCCTGTGCCGAACCGGAGAAGATGTAACCTATGTGGGTGTGGGTCTGAATTTCCGAGCGGATCGCCTTTTCAACGGCCGGTCCATCATATTTTGAAAGGTCAGAGAACTCGTCTATGGCAATGACCAGCTTCTTCCGCCGCCTCGCGGCCAGCCGCTTGCAGTGACTCAGCCCTTCGAGCAGCGCCGGCAGGGCCTGCTGTCTTGGAGTCGCCATTTCAACCCCTGCCGCCAGAGATCCGGGGGTAAGCATTGAGATCCAGGTAAACAGGCTGAAAGCCATCCTTCTTGAGTTCTTCGTTCACATTAAAAATCAGGCACGTCTTGCCGAACCGCCTGGGTGAGACCAGGAAGATGCGGCTCAAATTCCTCATTTCTGCGAGCAGTTCAGAGAGTTCTTGTGTCCTGTCCGCAAAATAAGGGCCGGTGACAACCCCGGCGTATCTAAACGGGTTTTCCATTTACGCTTTCTATGATTCGGTATTAACGATACGTTAATAACGTATCATAGGCTGCCCCGGAGTGTCAACGGGCATCTTGTTGTCCATCCACTGTGTGTTTGGGGTCATGTCTTGTATTATCACATTGCGTGTTTGATCAAGTTGGCACATCTGTTCATGGTCAATTCCAAAGCTAATCTGTGGGTGGACAGGCCCAAGTGTCTCGCAGTTTCCGCCGGAGAAAGCCCTAACTCCTGCACCAGTTTCCTAGCCAGATGTGCCCGCAGCCTCGATACAGAAGGCCTGCGGCTGGCTGATCGTCGCATAGCCCGACAGCAGCCTCCGCATCAGGGTGGGCAGACCCGCCGCACCGCTGCGCGGCAGGATATGGGCATGATTGCTTAAAAGCGCCCAGGCGTAGATGGCAGTGCTCGTTTCTTTAGCCAGGGCTCCAAGGCGGGAGATAAAATTGTCGCGTAGGTTATGCCGCCAGTATTTGACCATTGGAAAAGCGGGAATAAACCAGTTTGTATAATTTGTATACAGCGTCCCCTATACCACACGCCCAAATCCACCACTGACATAGCGATTGACTTATTTGATTATTGAAGGTCGTCCCTCTTTTCCCACATTGAAATGTTTTCGAGAGAAGGTTTTGTCTCTGGGAAGATCTGCCGAACTTTCGGGCCTTTCCAAATGGGATTTCATAGAATTCCTGAGCGACAACAATGTCCCGGTGCTTGATTACGAGGAAGATGAATTGGCAAGGGAATTTGAAACTGCGGGAAAGCTTGGCGAGAGGTTCAAAAAGTGATCGTTGTCTGCGATTCCACGATCCTGATCGGACTTTCAAAGATAGGGAGATTGGATCTCCTGGGGGAAGTCTTTTCCAGGATATCCGTCCCTGAAGAGGTCTTCCATGAAGTAGGGGAGAAAGGGGAAGGCAAGCCTGGCGCCGCAATATATCCCGGCAAACCCCGCGGCCCCGAAGAGGAGGCCCAGGGACCAATCGGGCCTCGTGGATAGCCCTTCCGCAACAGGATCACACTGTAGAAAAAGGCCCCGGAGATCCCGCCCATGGATGTAAAAAGAGAGACAATGAAAGCCACCGGCGGCGGCAGAAAGACCAACGTGTCAACATCCGACACATTAAAATGCACGAGAAGAGAATACATATCCTTTTCAGGACCTCCAGGCATCTCAAGTTGATTCTGTCAAGTTGAACTTCCTCATGTCTTTTAAACAACCGGAGATGGAGGTCGCCCTCTAATGGGCGACCCCTTGCTACTTCTTGGCCCATTGTTCCTTTAAGTAACCCTGGAGCCTGGTTTCGAAATCCATCTCCCAGCCGCCATGATAGACCATCATTGTTGCTATTTCCGCTGCGAGTATCGCAAATTTCATCTTGGACGGCAGCTTTTTGACGCGCGACCTGAATTTGGAATTATTACTTATAAGAGCGGGCAGGTGGTTCCGAATAGCCCTTTGAAAAAGGGGCCGGTCAGCCAGTTGAGGATGATCCTGGAAAAACTCAAAGAGCCCGGCGTAGTGTTTATTTATCTCCATGCTGATTTCATCGCTTATATCCGTATAGAGCCTTTTGGATGGCCCTTGCCGATGCCTGTCAAAAATCAACCTGGCTTCCTCTTCCGCCCTCTTTTCTAGGATGTCCAGCACATCATTGACATAGGGGGTCTTGTTGCGGAGAAACTCCTCTTCGCTCATCAGCAGGTTGGCGATGATCTCGTAGGATGAAGAGATCACCCCACACTTGTTGGCCGAGGCGTCACGCAGGAGTATGACCCCCTGCTTCTGGATCTCAATTCGGGCCTCAGGGCTTATGAAGGAGTTCGCTCCTTCGGTTATTACCTTCACGTTAGGGATACCGGTCTTGGCCACAAGCCTCTGCCAGTTGGTGCCGTCTATGGTCTCCGGTCTTCCGCCGCAGGGAAGAAACAGGTCCGAGGGGACGGAAAAAAGCAGCTCGTCCATTTCCTTGTGAAAGTCATCCGTTGTAACCCACTGTTCTTTCACACCTCGACCGGTGCGGACGATTTTCCTGTAAAGCTCCCTGAGACCTTCCCGCCGGTGCTCATGGCGATAAAGAATGAATCCTCCCGGATGAAGTGCTTCCGGGTCGAACCGGTCCAGGTCCTCCTTGAGAATCAGTCCACGCAGCGAGTCTCGATCCGCGCCCTTCGGGTCGTACAGACCGGCCGTGCCGTCAATAATGCAACGAATCACGGCCCTGGGGCATTTCTCAAGGATAAGGCGCATGCTGTTTCCCGCCACATCCCCGTTGGGCCCACCCGTAAACTTGACCGAGAACGAATCCCTGCAGATGTCCACACCGAGCTCCCGCATGGCCATCTCGGCGAACTTGACGACACCTCTTGAAGTGACTCCGTACTCCCTGTGATTTATCCCCACGCGCTTGCTGGACATGATGCCAATACCGAGGATGTAACCTCGCTTGAGCGATTGACGCGCGATGAGCTCGATCATCTCGTCATGCATGTTTTCGTCCGGTCCCAGCTCGATGGGCTCATCCTCCCTGTAATAATCAACTACCCGCGGGTTCTTGGCTTTGCCGTTTTCGGTCACGAAAATGTCCAGGAAGGCATTGATGATGCCGTACTGCGTCTTGTAAAGCCGAGGGGTTATTGAGACGGATGAATCGAGATCGGTTGCGTCAAGCAAAACTGTCATCTTTGATCCGCCCTGATATATGTCTTTGTTCTTCAGGTGCTGTGTATGGGCCAGGACATAGACCTCTCGAAACAGGGTGTTGGTGTTGGTCGTGTGCTCGTCCTGACTCCTGCAGATAATAGTGCGCCAGCCTCCCCTGGCAATGTCCGAAAAGCCCACATGATATCCCACAGCATCGCGGGTGAAAAAAAATGTTATTCGAAAGGGCCTGGCATCGGGGAGATCGGAGGTGAATTCAGGGCCCAACTCGTCCAGGAACGCCGGATCCATTCGAAAGGCCAGCGCATGCTTTTCAGGCACGAAAAAGTTGGTCTTCAAGGTGTTCCTGATGAAAACCAGACATGTGTGGAGCACAGTCTTTCGCAGCTCATCCAGGTACCTGTGCCCCGTATTGTAGCCGGCCAGGACGCCTTCGGTCTCTTTGAGGGCCCTGGCGTAAGCCTTGTCTCTATTCTTCGTGTCTGGGTCGAATTTGGTTCTGAACAGATCAATGAGCTTGAGTGTAATGCTCGGGTCGCTGTGGAAGGCGTCCTTCACTACCTGGGCGTCAAAGCGGTCCGGCTGGTTGTGGGCAAGGGCGGTATGGCACAAAGAGATGAAGGCGTTCGTCAGGGAAGCCTCCTCTCCTGTCATGATCCTGGTGCCGACAAACCTCACGTAAGCATCCGTGGAGGTGGACAATATTTGGGTGTTATAAAGCTCTGCCTTCAACTTGGCGGAGAGCTCCGAGGCTTTTTCGACCAGCTCGCCCTGGCGGGTCAACACATAGAAAGTGCCCAAAAAATACGGATGCACTCCGGTGTTGATGATCAGGCAATAGGAGCGGCGCAGGCCGATTCCAAGCCTCTGGAACACCTCGCTCACCTGGGTTAGAAAGAGCCTTCCGGGGGGGTTACCCACGGAGAACAGGATCCGGCTCTCCCTCTGGTGTAACTCATCCTCCTTGGTCTCTATATCCAGGTAAAGTCCCTCGTGCGTTTTGCCCTGGTGATACAGGTGTATGACACGAGCTATTCTTTCAGGGGGGGATATGCGCACGTAGGATTCGTTGTTGAGCCAAAGAAGATTCAACATGCCGTCAAGGTTTTCCAGCTCAAAGTCCGGGTAAAGGCGTTTCATGGTACAGAAGACATTCCCGCGGATCTCCGCCGGGACGTTGACCTCCCCGGCGCAGTAAATCTCTTCGTTGCTCTTACGATCGAATTCGAACCTCTGTATTTCAAGGGTACTGCCGGCTCCGGGGAGAGGGCTGTAAGCGTGGATCATTTCAGCATAGGAGATCTCCCGCTCCTGAAGTGTCTTGAGCGTATCGTAGAGAGAACCGGGGACATCCAGGCGGGCCAGAATCAGCTTCTTGTCCTGATCCGCGAGAATAAGCTTTCTCTCCTTGGCCACATCATGCAGCCTTGCCGCCAGGTTGATAATCGCCTCGGTCTCCTCCTTCATAGTAATGAAGAAGTAAGGGTGCATGTTGGTGAAAAGCCAGTTCAGGTTTATTGAAAACTCCTGATACCGAGACTCAAACTTTTCTTGGAGTTCCTTATAAAACGCGGAGCTATGGACCGCAGGGGCCTGTAATTCCGGTTTTCCTGAATCGTTTCTTGAAGGTATCGCTTTCATGGTTCATTTTGCCTCGGCGTAAGCAAAAAGGAGGCTTTCCTGCGGTTTTCCGTCAACTGCTTGTACTATACCTCTCATACGCATCAGAAGTAAAGAAAATCCGCTTCCTCCAGAAAATCCAAGGAGGGCATAAACGCTATATATGAAAAGAGAAAGGGGTTATACGCCAAAAGATAGTATACGAAAAAGGGGACGACCTTCAATATTCAAATAACGCAATTATCAAGCTCTGGCGTCCTCCGTTTTTGCGGTATTCGGCCACCACTGAATCACGCAACTGACAGAGCCAGAGACCACGTCAAATCTCCTCACCCAAATCCACCACTGACATAGCGATTGACTTATTTGATTATTGAAGGTCGTCCCTCTTTTCACTAAGAATCATGTGAAACACCTAATGGTCCGGTCAAGATAGCAAGGGTGACCAGGGATTCATGCCTAGAACCCGCTCTTCTGGACCAAGCCAACCGGTTCACCGTTCCCCCTCCCCACTACCCGTCATTCCCCGTCTAGACCGGCCTGTTCCGGACAGCGATCCGGGGGGAGTCCATGAAACTTTTTCTTTTCTTATCTCGCCGGTTTCGAGGTATACCTTCCAAGCGCGATTCAAAATCAGTCTTGTATGTCAGGGCGTGAAAGCAAGATGGCAGGAGGTCAGGGTGGAGGCCGGGTTGGCAAATCTAACTGATTTTCAAAACCTTCTCCAGTTCCGTAATGAGGGGAGGGAGGTCATACACTATTGTGTCCCAAAGGACATCCAGGTCGACCTGGTCATAACCGTGAATAAGGCGGTTGCGCATTCCTACTATTAATGGCCAGGGTATGGATGAGTATTTTTTTTGCCCCTCAGCACTGACGCGAGCAGCCGCCTCACCAACAATCTCTATCAATCTGACAAGTGACAACTCGAGCATCCTTTCTCGCCGTAAATCTTCTCGCCTTTTGTGCTTTATGAGATCTAAGGCTTCCCGGGCATGGTCCAGCATGTGGCGGAGCCGTACGGTATCATCGTGTTGCGTCATACTGTATCTCCGCTTCGGAAAAGACCTTATCCCGGAAGTATTTGCTAATGAATCCCGGCGTATTGAGATCCACCTTTCTTCCCAGTATCTCGCTCAGTTCCATCTCCATCCCGGCCAATTTGATAAGCCCCACTCGTGCGTCGGGCTCGAATTCCACAAGCACATCAATGTCACTCTCAGGACCGAAGTCTCCCCTGAGAGCGGAGCCAAAAATAGAGAGCCTTCTGATGCGATTCTTTTCGCAGAACCTTTCCAGTTCTTCCCTTGGTATGTTGAGGCTGGGTCTGGCGGCCATATCTTACTCCAGTAACCTGATCAGGGATTTAGGGATTTTAAAACAATTATATGAGAACCCTTATGATTAGGTCAAGATAACAAGAATCACAACAAGTTTGCTGTACCAACGCGACCCCCTTCCTTCTGTGAGTGAATTCCGGGACGCTCTTTTAAAATTTAATAACTCGTAACACTTTAGCCTTTTGAAATGCCTCCTCAGATAGGGAGAACGGGTGATGATGCCTTTTCTGGAGTGACTGGCGGCTTCCGGCTTGGAGAGCCTCCAGCTCGGAAAGGA
>JAFDHB010000036.1 GCA_019308985.1 Deltaproteobacteria bacterium
TGCCCCAACGATGTTCTTAGGTCCTCCTAGACCTCTGATTCAGCGCCACCAGTACCCATTAAACGGGGCAGGGATGAAGCGCAACGCAGAAATTGGACTTTTTACGAAGCCATCTATTTTACTTCTCCAAAGACCGTGTCAAGGGTATGAACGAGGGCATTGATCTCCTCCTTGCCCACTATGAGCGGCGGGATAAAGCGGAGGACCCTTTCCTGGGTGCAGTTGATCAAGAACCCCTTTTCCATACAAGAATCCACAATAGGTCTTCCAGGCCTGTCCAGCTCCATCCCCAGGATAAGACCCAAGCCCCTGACGTCCTTGATGAACGAATACTTCCCCATGAGTTTAAAGAGTTCCCCTTTCAAATACGCCCCCATCTCGGAACAGTTATCCAGCCACCCATCCTCAATGATACTCCTCAGCACGGCGGACGCTACAGCCGTTACCAAGGGCGTCCCTCCGAAGGTACTGGCGTGGCTTCCCGCTCCAAAGGCCCCGCTGAGATCCTCCCTTGCAATCATGGCTCCTATAGGGAGGCCGTTGCCCAGGGCCTTTGCAAGGGTCATGATGTCGGGGGATATCCCGTAGTGTTGGTAAGCGAACAGCCGTCCTGTACGCCCCATGCCGACCTGTATCTCGTCGAAAATGAGCAACAGTCCCCGCTCCGTACACAATCTCCTGACCCCTTCGAGATAGTCGCCCTCGGGGCAGACCACACCGCCTTCCCCCTGTATGGGTTCGAGCATGACCGCACAGACGGAGCCGTCTACAGCCTTTTCAAGGTCTTCGAGATCGTTGAAGCGCACGAACCTGAACCCCTCCAGCAGAGGATCGTAACCCGTACGTATCTTTTCCTGTCCCGTGGCCGAAAGGGTGGCCATGGTTCTGCCGTGAAAGGAGTTCTTCATGGAGATTATCGTATGCCTTCCAGGCCCATGTGTCTCCAGCGCATGGCGCCTTGCAAGCTTTATGGCCGCCTCATTGGCCTCGGCCCCGCTGTTGCAGAAAAACACCCGGTCCCCGAAAGAGTTCTCCACGAGCAGCCGTGCCAGCTCAACCTGGGGCTTTGTGTAGTACAGGTTAGACACATGAACAAGCTCCCTTGACTGCCTTCCCAGGGCGTCCGTAACAAGGGAAGAACTATGCCCCAAGGCACAAACCGCTATTCCTCCCACGAAGTCGAGGTATTCCTTTCCGTCTTCATCCCAAACCCTGCAGCCCTGTCCCCTGACCAGTGTTACCGGGAACCGCGCATAGGTCTTGAACATGTAGGTATCGGCAAGCTCAATTGTACTCTTTTCTCTCTCGTCACCGCCCATAGCATTTCTCCTTCTCATCATCGATACGCCACCAGCGGCGCGAACGCCTCCCGCCATTGCAAGAAGCGAATCTCTTCTCGCAGATGGAAGCTGCTCCTACAGGGCACTTCCAAGCCTCAAGCGCAAATCTCTTGCCCCTGACTCGGACTACAGAATGTATCTGCTGAGGTTCTCGTCCTCGAAGATGTCCCTCAGCCTTTCGCTCACGTACCTCTTGTCTATGACGACCTCCTTCTCGACCATGTCCGGTGCATTGAAGGAGATCTCATCCAGGAGCTTTTCCATGACAGTGTGTAGCCTCCTGGCCCCTATGTTCTCCATCCTCTCATTGACCTGACTGGCTATATAAGCAATTTCCTCTATTGCTGATTCCTCGAAATGGAGTTCTATTCCCTCCGTCTCCAGGAGCGCCTTGTATTGGGTAATAAGGGCATTTTGGGGTTCCTTGAGAATCCGAACGAAATCCTGTTGTGACAGGGGATCCAGTTCAACCCTGATCGGAAACCTCCCTTGGAGTTCGGGAAGAAGGTCCGAAGGCTTGCTCACATTGAACGCCCCTGCGGCGATGAAAAGGATATGATCGGTCCTGACCATGCCATACTTCGTCGTCACGGTCGACCCCTCCACGATGGGAAGGAGGTCCCTCTGCACTCCCTCCCTGGAGACGTCCGGGCCGTACCTGGAATCCGATCCTGCTATCTTGTCCAGTTCATCGAGGAAAATGATACCGTTCTGTTCGGTCATCCTAATGGCCTCTTCGATGACCTTGTCCATGTCAATGAGTTTTTGTGACTCTTCCTGGAACAGGATCTCCTTGGCCTCGGGTATCTTCACACGGCGCTTTTTTTTCTTGGTTGGGAAAATATTTCCAAAGACCTCCTTTATGTTGAACTCCATCTCCTCCAGACCGGCACTGGAGAATATCTCTACCATGGGAACACTCTTGTCCGCCGTCTCCAGCTCCACGTAACGATTATCCAGTTTGCCGCTCCTCAACAGCCTCCTGAGCTTTTCCCTTGTCGAATTGGTCTCTGTCCTGTCCGCCTTTACCACCTCCAGGACCTTTTCCTTGTCCGCCCCCTCTTCCCCCTCGCGGGTTTCCTCCTTTTTCCGTTTGGGCAGGAGTATATCCAGCAGCCTTTCCTCGGCCAATTCCTCTGCCTTTGATTTGACCCTTTCCTGGTGGGCCTTTTTTGCCATGTTGGCCGCCAATTCCGTAAGGTCCCGCACCATGGACTCCACGTCGCGGCCGACATATCCAACCTCAGTAAACTTGGTGGCCTCGATCTTGAGGAAAGGACTGTTTGCCAGCCTGGCGAGGCGCCTGGCTATCTCCGTTTTGCCGACGCCAGTGGGTCCGATCATGATAATGTTTTTTGGAGCTATTTCGTCCCTCAGCTCCTTTGGCACCTGTTGGCGCCTCCACCTGTTGCGCAACGCTATGGCCACGGAGCGTTTTGCCTGGTCCTGACCGATAATATACTTGTCCAGCTCTGATACGATCTCCCTGGGGGTCAAGACCTTCATGAGTTCATTTTGTTCCACCTCGTCAATTTCCATGTCACTCACCTGTTCCGATCTCCCGGACAATGATTTGATCGTTCGTGTAGATACATATGGACGCGGCTATCTTCATGGCCTCCCTTGCAATACTTGGGGCATCCAGGTCAGAGTAGCTCAACAATGCCTTTGCGGCGGCCAGAGCGTAAGGGCCCCCAGAGCCTATAGCGGCAACAGGTTCATCAGGTTCCACCACGTCCCCGTTGCCGGAGATTATCAAGGTATGCTCTTCGTCCGTTGCAAGCAGCTGCGCCTCCAGTCTCCTTAATATCTTGTCGGTCCTCCAGTCCTTGGCAAGCTCCACTGCCGCCCGTGTGAGGCTGCCACTGAATTTCTCCAGTTTCCCTTCAAGTTTTTCGAATAGGTTGAAGGCGTCGGCAGCAGCCCCTGCAAATCCCACGAGGACCCGGTCCTTGTAAAGGAAACGAATCTTGTTGGCCTTCTGCTTCATTATGGTCTCGCCCAGGCTGACCTGTCCGTCACCTGCAATTACCGCCCTTCCGTCCCTTCGGACCGTTAGGATGGTGGTGGCATGAAATCTCTGCTGGATCCACCTCTCTTTCATTGCCTAAGAATCTCTCCTCCCTTCACATCTCCGTCATCTCCTGGGATGCGCTTTATCATACACCTCCATGAGTTTGTCAAGGCTTACATGGGTATACTTCTGTGTAGTAGACAGACTTGAATGCCCTAACAGCTCCTGCACTGACCGAAGGTCGGCACCGCCATCCAGGAGGTGGGTTGCAAAAGTATGCCTCAGGGAATGTGGCGTTATAGGGCTCCTTAGGCCGCATTCCCTCTCGTATCGCTTCACAATCCTGTCCACGCTCCTCGGAGTTATACGCCCCCCCCTATAGTTTAGAAAAAGGGGACCCTTCGCCTGCTCCAACCCTGCCCTCCGTCTCAACGGCCGGCTTTCATCGAGATATTCCCTGATCGCCTTCACTGCCCGGTGTCCTATGGGGACTATCCTTTCCCTATTCCCCTTTCCCTTTACCCGCACAAGCCTCTGCTCGAAATCCACACTTGTAACATCCAGTGCAGCCAGTTCGCTTACCCTGATTCCGCATGAGTAAAGGACCTCAAGGATCGCTACATCCCTCATGCCCAGAGGGTTTTGCCTATCGGGTGCGTCAATAAGCCGGAACATTTCATCAACCGAGAGATAGGATGGAACGTACTTCTCCTCTTTGGGCGCGCGAATCTCTTCGGCGGGATTCAGTGCTATTTGCCCCCTTGTTTCAAGAAAACGGAGAAAAGATCGAATAGAAGAAATTTTCCTACCTATTGTCTTCCTCCTGTAACGGCCGAACAGGCTACCAAGATATGCCCGGATAATTTCCAGATCGATACATCCTATGCATGGTGGACCGTCATATAGCCCCGCATCCTTTCTCCTATGAATAATAAAATCCAGGAACTGTTTCAAATCAATTTGATAGCCCCTCACCGTATGCGCCGAGTATCCTGTCTGTGAACTAAGATACCTGATATATTCTCCTATTTTCTCTTGAATGGTCATATCCTTTGATCAATCGCTTGCCATTAACGGAATCGCAAAAAGTCAGCATTGATGGCTTCGTAAAAAGTCCAATTTCTGCGTTGCGCTTCATCTCGTTGTGATTGCGGCGTACGCTGAGTACGCCTCATCACACAAGATTCGCGCGCCTTGAACTTGAAGCTTTTTACTTTGCCATCCCAATTTCGACTTCTTACGAGTCCATCAGCATTTGGATGGCAAATCCAGCTCTAGGAAAGACAAAGCTCTAGGGCCTCGGGGACCTCATCGAATCCCGCCCACAAGCATTGGACAGGATGAACAGAGATTGTTGATGGCCCAAATGCTTGGAAAAGCTTAGTATGTTACCATATTTCCAAGAATTGGCAATGAAAAATTTCCTTTAGGGATTCTTGACTTGACTTTGCTTTGATGGTTGATATAGATTTTTTAGCTTGAGGCTAACAACTTAGTGCTCCGACTGACAATTACTCCTCCTGACGGGGCGGGCAACAGCCTGAGGCAGCCCTTGTTCCTCGGGCCTGACCATAATATCCCTTGCCCAGGGAATACGACTTTGAAAGGATTATGATATGGATCGGAAAAGCGAGCTATTGAGAAATGTCGCCCTGGTCGCCCACGTGGGGTCCGGGAAGACCTCTCTTGGTGAAGCATTTCTCTTCAACGGAAAGGCTATAAACAGGATGGGAAAGGTAGACGATGGCACCTCGAACCTGGACTTTGAGCCCGAAGAAATAAAGAGGAAGATTACCATCAGCACGTCCTTTCATCACTGCGAATGGAAAAAGCACTGGATTAACATTATTGATACTCCTGGTGACGATAACTTTCTATCTGATGCCAAGCTCTGCCTTCAGGCCGCAGACAGCCTAGTAGTCGTCATTGACGCAACCGGAGGCGTAAAGATAGGGACCGAAAAGGTCTGGGAATTCGGAAACGAGCTGGAACTGGCCAGAGTAGTATTCGTCAACAAGCTGGACCGCGAAAGGGCCGATTTTTTCAGTGTGGTCCAAGAAATCGTCAATACCTTCCAGGTCAAGGCTACACCTGTATTCTTGCCCATAGGATCGGAGGACAAGTTCGAGGGTCTTGTGGATCTAATAAGGCTCAGGGCTTACATTTACAAGAAGGACGGCAGCGGCAAGTTCCAGGATTCGGATGTACCGAAAGACTTGCAAGACACGGTCTCTGAATGGCGGGAAAAAATGATAGAGAATATCGTGGAGGCCGACGATGATCTAATGGAAAAGTATCTGGAAGGGGAAGAACTGACACCTGAGGAAATCGAGAATACCCTCTTCCATGGCATGAAATCCAGGGTGATTGTGCCCATCGTCTGCGGTTCCGGTATCCTGAATATAGGCGTATGCCAGCTAATGGACTTACTGGTCCAAGGCATGCCCTCTCCCCTGGAAAAGGGAGAACTGCGGGGGAAAAAGCCCGGGGGGAACGAAACCGTGAGCAGAACGCCCTCTCCCGATTCACCCTTTTCCTCCATAGTGGTGAAGACGGTCGCCGATCCCTTCGCCGGCAAGCTTAATGTCCTGAGGATCTTGTCCGGGACCCTCGATGCCGACTCCACGGTATACAATCCCAGCAAGGCCATGAAAGAGAAATTCGGGCAGATCTTTCTCCTGGAAGGCAAGAAGCAGCAGCCGGTTGAATCCGGGACTACCGGCGACATCATAGCGATACCCAAGCTGAAGGATACCGGCACTGGGGACACGCTCTGTGGCGAAGCAGATCCGATTGTCTATGAGGCCGTCGAGCCTTTGCCCGCTGTCATTTCCTACGCGGTTGAAGCCAAGGTAAAGGGCAGCGAAGACAAGGTATTCACCTCTCTTGCCAAGCTGCTCGAAGAAGACCCCACACTGCGTCTGGAGAGGGACCAGGCCACGTCCGAAATCATCCTTTCCGGGACAGGTCAGATACATTTGGAGGCTACATGCGAAAAGCTGAGCAGAAAATTCGGCGTGGAGGTGAACCTGACGCCCGTAAAGGTACCCTATAAGGAGACCATAAAGAAGCCGGTCAAACAAGTAATTTACAGACACAAGAAGCAGACCGGTGGCCGCGGCCAGTTTGCAGAAGTTCATTTCGACGTAACCCCCCTAGAAAGGGGCAAAGGCTTTGAATTCGAGGAAGCCCTGGTGGGCATGAACGTACCCAGGAATTTCGTCCCTGCCGTTGAAAAGGGATTGAACGAGGCACTGAGCAGTGGCGTGCTTGCCGGATACCCCGTTGTAGACTTGAAAGTGAGATTTTACGACGGCAAATCCCACGATGTCGACTCCTCTGAGATGGCCTTTAAGATCGCCGCCAGTATGTGTTTCAAGAAGGCGGTTCAGGAGGCCAACCCTGTCCTTCTCGAACCCATAATGAAGATGGAGATCACCGTACCGGAAGAAGTCATGGGAGACGTGATGGGTGACCTTAACAGCCGGCGGGGAAGGGTCCTGGGCGTGGAAAGCAAGGGCAAGTACCAGGTCATCAAGGCCCAGGCCCCCATGGCCGAGGTATTGCAGTACGCCCTGGACCTAAACGCCATGACCGCAGGCCGGGGCTCCTTTAAGATGGAGCACTCCCACTACGAGGAGGTCCCGGCCCACCTGGCCGAGAAGATTATTGCAGAGGTCAAGAAGGGCGAATGAGACACCGTGGGATGGCTCGCGCACCATTGTAAGTCATGGATCTTGAAGTAAAAGCCGGAGTCTTGGTATTGAGCGATAAGGCCTCGAGGGGGGAGAGGTTTGATGAGAGCGGCCTCGTTGCCTCAGAGATGTTAGAAGGCCTGGGTTTTTCCATCGCCAAGCGTGAAATCATACCTGATGATCTTCAACAGATCGTCAATACCCTCGTCAGGTGGGTCGACGAGGAGGGTCTCAACCTCATCGTCACCTCGGGAGGCACCGGGCTCAGTCCTACCGATGTTACGCCGCAGGCCATGAAACAGGTGATAGATTACGAGGTCCCGGGTATGGCGGAGGCCATGCGTGCGGCAAGTTTGAAAAAAACCCCCCATGCAATGATTTCCAGGTCCATGGTAGGGGTGCGAAAATCATGTCTCATAATCAACCTCCCTGGCAGTCCCGGAGGAGTCACGGAAAACCTGCAGGTGCTATTGCCCGCCCTGGAACATGCCCTCTCAAAGCTCATGGGAGACACCTCCGATTGCGCAACCCCCCACTAGGTCCTGCCATGAATCATATCGTCAAGGAGTTTGTTGAGTTCCTGTTCCGGAAGGACGCGGTTTTTCAATGCCACTTCCCGTATGCTTTCCCTTTTTTCGTATGCCTCCTTGGCAATGGCCGCCGCCCTGTCATAGCCTATGACCGGCACAAGGCCCGTGCAGAGTGCAAGGCTCTGTTCAAGATATGATATGCACTTATCCCTGTTGGCCGTGATCCCATCCACACATTTTTCTGCCAATGTGATGCTGGCCGATACAAGTAGATCGATGGATTGCAGGAGATTGTAGGCCATGACGGGCAGCATTACTATCAAGTCCAGGTTCCCGGCCTGGCCCGCAAAGGTCAAGGCGGCATCGTTCCCAATAACTTGCGCGGCAACCTGCAAAACCGCCTCCGGGATAACAGGGTTTACCTTCCCCGGCATGATCGAAGACCCGGGCTGAAGTGAAGGTAGCGTAATCTCACCCAGGCCGCAGCGAGGTCCCGAGGAAAGCCAGCGGAGATCATTACATATCTTTGTGAGGCTGACCGCATAGGATTTCAGGGCGCCGCTTGCCTCCACGGATGCGTCCTGGGATGCCTGTGCTTCAAATGGGTTGGCGGCCTTCCTAAAGGGGCAGCCCGTCTCTCCGGCAATATAGGCAATAACCCGGGAGGCAAACTCGGGATGGGTATTGAGACCCGTTCCGACCGCTGTCCCTCCCAGGGCCAACTCGGCAAGGGATTCTTCTGTTGATCTTACCCTTCTGATACTCAGTTCCGCTTGCCTTGCATAACCACTGAATTCCTGGCCGAGGGACATGGGGACGGCATCTTGGAGATGCGTCCTGCCTATCTTTCGCACGTCCGAGAACTCCTCGGATTTTCGGAACAAGCTCCTCTGAAGCACCTCCATGCCAGGGAGGAGTCTCTCCCTGACACCGATCAAGGCCGCGATATGAATGGCCGTAGGGATAACGTCATTGCTTGATTGCCCTAGGTTGACGTGATCGTTTGGATGCACCGGGGCTTTGCCCCCCCTTTTCCCTGTTAGTATCTCGTTGGCGCGCCCGGCTATTACATCATTTGCATTCATGTTCGTAGACGTCCCGGAGCCCGTCTGAAACACATCAACTATGAACTGGTCATCCAGCCTTCCTTCTTCCACCTCCGTCGCAGCCTGAACAATCACTTCTGCCAGATCTTTCTCCAAGAGATCCAGCTCCCGGTTCACCTTGGCCGCATATTTCTTGATCATGCCGAGGGCTCGAATGAAGGATCTTTGCAATCTCATGTCACTCAGCCGAAAGTTTTCTGCGGCCCTTTGGGTCTGCGCCCCGTAATAGGCATCCGCAGGGACCCTCACGGAGCCCATAGAATCTTTTTCTTCCCTGAAATCCTTTTCCATACCAAAACCTCCCAAAAGTCCATACGCCATCTTCATTGTCCAGGCCTTGGACAACGGCCTGTCAGTGCTTGAACCTGTCGCTTGATATAGCTTATACTTATCTTCAAGCCCGTGCAACGAATTTGTTCTTGACATCCAGGCTGGAAAAGGTCTTTTCAGCGTACTGCATTTTCAAGAGAATCTACTTGGAGGAACATACCATGAAGGAGTACATTCAGGTCCACACTACCCTTGAAAGCAAAGAGGACGCCAAGAAGATCGCCAGACACCTTGTTGAAAAGAGATTGGTCGCCTGTGCCCAGGTCGTGGGCCCTATATCGAGCACTTACTGGTGGAAGGGCGAGATACAGGATGAAGAGGAATGGCTTTGCATTATGAAAAGCAAAAGAGACCTTTATGCCCAAATGGAGAGGGAAATAAGGGCCATCCATCCCTATGAAGAACCGGAGATCCTTGCGACCCCCGTAATCGAGGGAAGCAAAAGCTATTTGGAATGGCTGGATGACCAAGTGGAATCCCCTTGACTTCCTCGAAGCAAGCATCTGATAGAAGGAATATCCTCGGCAGCTCCTGTCGGCAGGGATAGAGCACTTCGCTCAGCGTTCTTAATGGAGGGAGGGGTGGGTATCGCGCAATTGGCCCATCCTCTCATCAAACTTCTTTGCTACCAGGTTCTCGAATTCCTTTCCGAGATAGGGACGATGATCAAATAGATACCACTTTATGCTGTCCCAGTAGTCCTTCAACTCCTGCATGTCACCTATCTTATCCAGGAACTCGGCTATCTCTCTCAGTTTCTCCCTCTTTAGACGGTCTTTCCTGAGCTCATTAAGGTCCATAAGCCTGTGCCTTTGCTCTTCCGTAAAACCGATGTCCAGGGAACGCTCCATGAGGTCGTTAACTACGCCTTGAATCTCCTTGAAATCCTTGGACGCCTCTATTTTAGCCCTGACTCCGTCAAGCATGGCGTCGGTAATTTCCCGGAGCCTCTCTTCAAAGGCCCTTTCCAGTTCTTTTTCATAATCATCAGTATAAAATGGCGTCTTCCTCAAAGACCTGAGACTATAATGGAAATAGTTCTTTAGCTGATCCAGATCCCTTATGGATCTCATGTAAGATATCTTTTGGCCTATATTGACCCTGTCGACAAAATCAACTGTGAGCACCATCTTGTCCTCGCCCTTGTCAAGGATGAGACCGGTCTTGGCCCTGAAGAAGTGATTGAGGTAATAGGGCTCACTCCATAGTTTCTTCGCGGAGATGCCGTTCAAAGAGTCATTCAGTGCCTCGTACCGCCTTTCGACCTTCTCTGCCAAATCCAGGAAGTTTACGCAAACCGGCTTGTTTTTCCCCCTAAACCTGTCGCACCCCATCAAAACGATCAAGAGCAGCTTTATCATATTCTCGTAATTCATGTAGACGCTGACATTTTCAAAACCATAAAGACGGACTTCATCCTTTATCAATCGCTCAAGGATAAAGTCCAGTGCTTCTCCCGGCAGACTCCTCAAGCCGTTGTATAGGCGGAGGGCCTCAAAAAGTTCCCGCTCAAAGGTCGGGTACCCAACCCCGCGATAATTCCTCCTTTGGTAGATGAATCTGAGGGGGACTTTGACAATGAGACTTGCCAGATCCTGGAATTCCACGTACCTAATTCCCCTGAGCCTGAATATTCTTTCCAGGGCATAGATCTTTTTCCCTGCCTTGATATAGTCTTCCTCCCTTGATTCACCGCGGCCAAAGGAATCAAAATAGTTTACCGGTGTCCTATCAGAGGGCAAGCCCCTTTGATAATAGAGTTCAAGGGCGTAGAAGATATGGCCCCTCTTGGAGCAGATTTCTTGGATGTGTTCATCAAGGGTTCTCTTGCCATCGATAATCTCATGACATATACACCTGATACGGTATAGCTGGGTCGCAAGATCTTCTAGAACTATGCCCTCCTTCATTGAGGAAAACGCAATGAAGGAACTTATGAAAAAGGCGTCAAAAAAGTTCTTGTGCCCCAGATCCAGGAGCTCTTGGGTGGCATAAATCGAAAATTCTCCCCGAACCATGTGGTGGAGATAATCGTGGTATCTCACGAGGTCTATCAAATATTTCCGTGACTCCCCATAGATATCGTATCTCTCGGGGATCTTTTCCTTTTCAAGGAAATAGGCCCCTGCAAGTGCGTGATCGACTATGTTGACCTCTTCCCTGTATTTTTCCCTCAAAGCGGGATTGAGTCCTATGTCCCTGAAAACAAAAGACCTGATGAACGCCTCGAACAGAGGCCGATCTGCTCTCAATTGATTTATCATGCTCTCCAGGGTTTCGATCTGTACCTCATTCAGTCCCACGATACCTGCTGCCATTGGACCAAATTCACGCTGGGCCGCCTTGTGCAATAACTCCACATCCTGAAAGCCCTCCTTATCTCGCCTTATTAAGGCCTCTATCTTCTTTACGCTTTTCAGGATATGGGAAAGTACGGGTGACTTCAGGTAGACCTTCCCCGCCAATTTGAGGTCCTTGAGCTCCATGATCTCGGGAAGCACAAACCCCAACAGGGAAGGACAATGTTGATACAGGACCTCAATATCCGTGTACAGGCTTTTAGGCTGAAATAGTGCACCAACGAAATTGGACCTAATGGTCTCCCTCAAGGCCTCCGCCCTCTCGAACCACTTCTTTTGCCTCTCAGGCAGCCTCAAACCCGACTCATCCTGGGACAAGAGCCTGACGTGGCTCATGTAGAAGCTGTTGAGGTTCTCAAAAAGGACCTCCATCTCCTGGAGTTTCCCCACCGGGATGTCGGATATTCCACATCCCTTGTACTCATTTGCCATCTTTTCCAGGTTATCTATATCTTCGTCCACGTTGATGTAGTTAATATCAAGGCCCTGGGTCTCATGATTTACCTTTAGCTGAAACCCCGTACCCACTATGAATGAGGTGTGGTTCTCATATAGCTGGTCGCTGAATCGCCTTAGTGTGGGGAGATCGAGATAGTTCTTATTGATATACTTGGTCTCTGCTTCCACCTCCTTGACTCGGCGGCCAATTTCAGCCGGGGCGACCCCAGCCGATATGGGATTGAAATTTACTATATCCGTCCTTGCCAAGTTGACGGCAACCCACAAGAGGGGAAAGAGCATGCGCCCGTCCATCCTTTCAAATATGTGACCAGTGCCGTGAAATTCGATATTGAGAAACTTTCTGTAGAAGGTGGATACCTCCAGGGGATCGCTTTTCAGATACTTCCCCTCAAATTCGCTGATCACCCCCAGCAACCTTATTGCGTTCTCTATCTTGGCCAGGTTGGTATCATTGTAGTCAGCCAGCACCTCCTTCACCATGATCCCCTTTGAAGGCAGATCTTGCCAGTTATGGAGGAATTCGAAATGGTTCATCATTTTTAATATCTTTCTAACGATCTGATTGTGAATGCCCCCCATGGAACTGATACTCTCATCGAGGTACTGCTCCCAGTCCAGTTCACGATTAGTAACCACCTTGACCATGGAATCGTAGAGGCCGAAAAGCTCCTCAAGCTGTTCGGTGCTTAGGCCTGACCTCTTTGATGCAACCGTTTCCGCCATAGTCATCAACCTACAATAACCCAATAGATTCAACGCCTGTTGGGAATCCAAGGTTCGGGCAAGATCCGACACCGGTTTCAACGCCTTTTCATTCATCTTACCGGCCAGTACCCTCCCCATGGCCGTATGCCCGACTACTATGAGAAAGATCTCTTTCAACTCACCAGGACTGAAGCCGAATAGGGACAGTATCTCCAAGTTTGACAGGAGACTCGTCCTGGGACCTTCTATCCCTTCCGGGTTAAGGCAGGATTGGATCCTTTCAAGTTTGCTTATCCTGGAAATCAAGCCGAGGACATGGTTCAAGCTTGGATACCTTTTTTTCTTATTCACCAGCGGCTCCCTGAGCTGCTCCATAAAGACCTCGGGGAGCCACGGAAGCTCTTTCCTTTTGATTCCCTTCAGTACCCTCAGGGTCCTGATCAGATAACCAAAGGAATCGCGATAATCAGCCAGCAGGCTTAAAGGACATCCGGAAAGCCTGGATTCCGCAACCATCTCCTTTATCTCTGA
Organism: Deltaproteobacteria bacterium; assembly: GCA_019308985.1. Next base: position 13,074 of record JAFDHB010000036.1, read on the forward strand.
CAGGGTTGACCCCGGTACCCTTTTCTCTCCAAGGTATATGAGCATGTAACAGGGAGGATAATCATCGATTCTGAATCTCCGCTCCCAGTCACTCTTCACGGAGTCCGGCAACAGGGGCTTCAGGAAGATTTCCTCAAAAAAGGCAGAGAACATCTCGGGCCAGGCCTTGACCTGATCATAGCTCAATGCCTCCTCGAGGGGATAATTCAGATAGGGTAATTCATCCATGTCCTCCATATTCAACTCTTCTACATTTCTTCCGTCCAGGAGCTTGTTCAGGATATCACTCCCCATGTACATACCGTTGAGGTATTTCTGAAGATCGAAGACATTGACCTGATAGGTCCTCCCACCTGAATGATATTTCTTTATGGTCCTGAAAGCGTGGCTGAATAGGAGGAAGTTTTTCTCTTCTTCAAGGGACTGGAATGTCACCTCTACGGTCTGTTTAGACCTCAATGGATGAAAATCTGCTATCATGAATAGCTCGCCACCCTGCTTCAGAGACTGAAAGGCCCTGTTCAAGAAATAGATCGCGTACTCCCTTAGTTTCCTCTTTGAGGTCAACGCCTTTTGACTTGGATTGAACTCCTTCATGACTATGATTTCATAGATATCCCTGGTCAGTATCACCATGTCCAACTCCTCCTTCAGAGACTGGAGCATTTTCAGGGAATCTATGACTACAAACTGGTGTTCTTTGAAGCGCAGAGAGAGATCGTTGACAATGAGGTGATCCGCCTGAGTCAGAAGACCTATCCTATAGCGTTCCTTGAGGTACTTCTTGCCGTGGAAGCGGATTATTTTGCTGATCTCATCGGTCCTATTTTTTATGCGCGAGACCGATAGAGAGACAAGATTCCCGGGGACCAGGTAAAAGGGTTTCCCATGGCTTGAAAACCTTATCAGGAGACCAAGTTCGGCGTAGATCCTGTTTATTTCCCTGTAATGGGGCTTGACATTCTCAGGATCTTCAGGGCTTACTGATTGGAGCAATTCAAGGTCCTTTTGGCTCAATCGATTATAGAGCTCAAAGAATCCGAATCCATAAGCATTTCCACCAAAACGGCTTTGTATCTGTGTCGGATGTCTGCGGGACACAAATGTTCCTGGCGGGATATCCCTCGGATCTATGCCCAGGGATTGGAACTCCTCCGGTTTGATAAAGCTGAAAGGGTCCTCCGGCCCTATGGTATCAAAGGATAATGATTCAGGGGGATTCATTTATCTCACAGCCAGCGTTTTCTCCTCCTGTAAGCCTTCACCTCCTTGTAAGACTTCAGCGCTCCTGAGGCCGCAGTCCCGAGGTAAAACTCCTTAACGTCCGGGTTCTCTCTCAGTTCAGAGGCTCCACTCTCAAGCACGATCTTTCCGTTTTCCATGACATAGCCGTAGTGGGCAATCTGAAGGGCCATGTTTGCATTCTGCTCGACGACCATAAGGGTGGTCCCCTGTTCTTGATTGATTCTCTTTATTATCTGAAAGATCTCCTTGACCAGCAGGGGTGCCAAGCCCAGGGAAGGCTCATCCAGGAGGAGGAGTTTTGGATGGGCCATCAAGGCCCTTCCGATGACGAGCATCTGAAGCTCCCCTCCGCTGCAATAGCCGGCCAGGGCCTTTTTTCGAGTAAGCAGGGCCGGAAAATAGTGGTACACCAGTTGCAGGTCATCCTGGTACGGCTTCCCCCATCTGGTCGCGGTTCCAACCTTTAGGTTTTCTTCCACCGTTAGGTACTTGAATTCCTGTCTTCCTTCCAAGACCTGAATAATCCCTTTCCTGGTGATCTCTTCCGGAGATGAATTCTGTATGGGCTCTCCGTCGTATTCAATGGATCCCTCGGTCACCTTGCCGTTTTCAGGTTTCAGCAGCCCGGAGATGGCCTTGAGGGTGGTGGTCTTACCCGCTCCGTTGCTCCCCAGGAGAGACACGATCTGTCCCTTCCTGATCTTGAGGGAGATGCCCTTTAAGACCTGGATCACATCAGAGTACACGACGCTGATATTATTTATGAGAAGCCGAATATTATTTTCCATAGAAACGACCCTGGAATTCCCTTACAGTATATTTGGCAAACCAAGAAAAAATCAAGAATCGGATGGCAAAGTAAAAAGCTTCAAGTTCAAGGCGCGAGAATCTCGTGTGATGAGGCGTACTTATGATACGCCGCAATCACAACGAGATGAAGCGCAACGCAGAAATTGGACTTTTTACGAAGCCATCATATCAATAGGAGAAGGGCCACAACCTGAAGCTTGATTTCACTATCCTCCAGACCTCTGCAAGCCCTTTCGGCTCGAAGATCACAAACAATACGATTGCAAGGCCGAAAACAAATTCCCTCAGAGGGGCGATTGTAATGGCGGCGCCCATGGTTGTTCCAATATTCATAAGGTATTCGGTGGCATGACTCAGAATTTCCTCAAGGACAACAATAAAGACAGCCCCGAACACGGAACCGGGAATATTCCCGAGCCCTCCTATGATGATCATGGCGATAAACACGATAGAAAGCCATAGATCAAAGGGCTCGGGAGTTATGCTCATGATGTAATAGGCATAGAGCCCCCCTGCCACACCCGTATAAAATGAACTGATGGCGAAAGAAAGCAGTTTGTATGGGAAAAGGGGTATACCCATCCCTTCCGCCGCCCTGTCATTGTCCCTGATGGCAATGAAAGCCCGCCCGTATCTCGACCGGACCAGGTTTGAGGCGATCCATGTCAATAGGACGAAGCAGGCGAAGATAACATAGAAAAAGGCCCGGTCACTGCTCAAATCTATCCCTAAGAGGGAGGCCCCCACTATGCTGATGCCGGCAGCTCCGCCCGTCAGGCTCTCCCATTGAACGAGAACATATTCGATGATCTTCTGCCCTGCCAAGGTAGCGATAAGCAAATAGAGGTGTTTGAGACGGGCTGAGGGGAGCCCGAAAATGATCCCAACGGCGGCGGTCATGATACCGGCGGCAGGGATCGAAAGGATAAAAGGCATACTTACCTTATTGGCAAGTATGGCCGCCGTATAGGCCCCTACCCCGAAGAAGGCTCCGTGCCCAAGGGAAATCTGCCCCGTATAGCCTATGAGAAGGTTCAAGCCAACCGCTGCAATGGAGTATATTCCTATTATGTTCAAGATATAGAGTGTGAAGGGGCTGCTTACGAAGGGTATCACCAGGAAAAGCAGTACCAGGCCGATGACCAACCATAGCCTACCGAAGTCCGTCTCAAAGATGGTCAATTCCTGGTAATAGGATTCCTTGAAATTACCGCAGGGGTGAAAGTGAAGCCTCCGCATCAATATTCCTCTTCTCCTTTCTTGCCGCTTGAGCCAAATGCCGCTGTTCTTGATCTGCCCCGGAATCACACCCTCTCAATCTCCACAAGTCCGAAGAGACCATAGGGTTTTACCATCAAGATCACGATAAGTACGATGTATGGCACAATCTCCCGCAGTGATGTGGATAAATATCCACCCGTGAACGTCTCCACCAACCCTATAATGATACCGCCCAGTATGGCACCACCTATGCTGTCCAGTCCGCCCAGTATCACAACAGGAAACACCTTGAGGCCAATGGCGCTCAATTCATGGACATTGATGCCGTTGATAATACCCAGCACTATGCCGCTCATGGCGGTCACAATAAAGGCTATGGCCCAGGAAAGGGCGAATACCCTGCGCACGTGGACCCCGAGGGACAGGGCGGCAGACTGATTGTCCGCCACGGACCTCATGTAGATCCCCTGGGAAGAGTATTTGAAAAAAAACCCAAAAATTATCAGGAACAGTATCCCTATGATAAAGGCCGCTACATTTACCGAGGGCACCCTGATCATGCCGCAGCTTATGGACAATCCTTCCGGCAAGAAGGGCCTGTATTCATGAATGTCGCCTCCGAATATGAACAGAAGCAAGCCCTTGAACATGATCCCTATCCCGAGGGTCAACATGATCACATGGATAAGCTCCTCCCCTATTAGGGGACGGAGGAAAAACCTCTCGACCACGAACCCCAGGGCAAAGGTTCCGGCCAGGGTGAATGCAAATGCCAGCACTATGGGCAAATTGGCCCACGTCGACAAGACCAGGAATACAAAAGCACCTATAGCCAGAAGCTCCCCGTGGGCGAGATTAAGAACGCTGCTGGACTTGAAAATCATTACAAACCCTAATGCCGACAGGGCATACAAGAACCCCAAGGAAAGCCCATTCACCAAGACATGCAGAAAAAATTCCATTGCGCTTTTTTGCCCCCGATCTAAACCTGACTAATTCGCAGAAAGCCCCAAATGTTGATGCTTTCGGAAAGGCTGCAGATGCAAGGCGCGCAAATCTTTAGGAATGAGGCGTACATAGAAGTACGCCGCAGTGACTGAAGATGTAGCGCAACGCAGCAAATGCGGTCTTTGCGGAAGCATCAAACCTCCAAGATCTTTACCGTGGTCTCGATCTTTCCTACCGTACCATCCCTGTACCTTACCTGGCCCGTGACCTCGAGCTCTTTCTTGTCTGCATACATGGCATCAATGAGTTCCTTGTATTGGTCAAAGACGAACTTCCTCCGTACCTTTCCCGTTCTGGTCAACTCCTCGTCGTCGGGGTCCAACAATTTATAGAGGAGGATAATCTTCACCAATTGCATTGGCTTGGGCAATTGGCCATTGACCTGCCTGACCTCTCCCCGAATCAGTTCCTCGATCTGCGGTTGCTGGGAGAGGTCCGTATACGTTGTATAGGGGATTTTCCTCTCTTCGGCCCAGTTTCCCACGTTGCCGAAGTCTATGTTGATGAACGCCGTAAGGTAGGGTCGACCTTCTCCCCATATGACAGCCTCTTTGATATAGGGGCTGAATTTTAACCTGGTCTCTATGAAGTCCGGAGAAAAGGCCTCGCCCTCCCTTGTCCTCATAATGTCTTCTTTTCTGCCTATGATAAGAAGATGCCCGTCTTCGTCCAGGTATCCTGCGTCTCCGGTATAGAACCACCCTTCCCTGAGCACCTCGGCCGTGGCCTCGGGGTTCTCGTAATAGCCCACAAAGTTTGACTTGCTGGCAACCACTACTTCCTGGTCATCGGTTATCCTTACCTTCGTACCAGGCAGAGGTTTACCCACGGTTTCGGGTCTTACCTCGTCGTCGGGTTGGACCTGGAAAATACCCCCTGCCTCGGTCAGTCCGTAGCATTGCTTCAGGTTCAGTCCGTTGGCCCTGAAGAAGCGGATTACCTGAGGGCTTATGGGATGGCCCCCAGTGTACGCCGCCCGAAACCCCAGGCATCCGACCCTGTCCATCAGCGGTTTCGATACGATTTTCGTCATGATCTTCTTCAAGGCCTTGAGATGGACCGGGACGGGTCGGCGCTTCGATTCAAGGTCCACTACCCTTCCGCCGATCCTTTGGGAAAGGTTATAAAGGGTCCTCTTGACGTATCCTGAGTCATTTATCTTCACCCTTATCTGGGAAGCCAGGTCTTCCCAGAACCTGGAAGAGGAGACCAGCACGGTCGGTCCGATTTCCCTGAAGTCTTCCATGGCCGTCTCGAAGGTCTCGGGAAAATTCATGACCAAGCCCCCGCACAAGGCTATCCCCACTCCCCATAGTTGATCCACGATCCAGGCCGTGGGGGTAATCGAAATCCAATTGTCTCCAAGGCCGATCGGCGCTGTCCTGAGCCACTTTAAGGCCATATCGGTGAAATTTGCGTAACTCAACATCACCAGTTTAGGGGCGCCCGTCGTACCGGATGTCATAAGCATCAATGCAACGTCATCGGGGCTCCCCTCCCATAGCTCTTTGTTGAAAAGTTCCGGTTCTTCCCGGTCGAGCCTCTTTCCCAACTCAAGTAGCTGCGCAAAGCTGATCAACCAGGGATCATCTTCATAGCCTCTCATCCCTGTAGGATCTACATAGATTACCCGGCGGACGTGTGATAGCTGATCACGTGTTTCAAGGAGTTTGTCCACCTGCTCCTGGTCCTGGGCGAACACGTAGGACGCCTTGATCCTATTGAGGCCCCCCGCCAACTCTTTTGAAACAGCGGAGGTGAACAGGGGCACCGTAACCGCACCCATTGCCTGGGCCCCCAGTTCACTAAACAGCCACTCAGGGTGGTTGTCCAGTATCAGCCCGACGTTCTCTCCCCTCCTGAGGCCCAAGGACAAAAGGCCCAGGGCTGTATGCCTGGTATATGCCATGTATTCCTGCCAACTGTATCTCTGCCATATCCCGTATGCCTTTTCTCGGATGGCGGTCTTCTCAGGCCCCAGTCTCTCCGCCTGTCTCAACAGTATCTGGGGAAATGTAAACTGCTCCAGGGTCGCCAACGCTTCACCGTTCGACCCCCCTCTCTGGCTGACAGCACTACCCATCAACGCCCCTATTCTATCCTCGTTTCCTCTCCAAGGTAAGCCTTGATCACTTCCGGGTCCCTTTGAACATGCTCCGGCGTTCCTTCGGATATCTTTACCCCGAAATCAAGGACGATGACCCTTTGAGAAATACTCATCACTACGGACATGTCATGCTCCACCAGGATTATTGTCTGAGCCCACGCTTCGTGGAGCTCTTTCAGAAAACGTACCATGTCCTCCTTTTCTTCGAGGGTCATGCCTGCAAAGGGTTCATCAAGGATAAGCAGTTTTGGTTCCAATGCCAGGGCCCGGCCGAGCTCCACCCGTTTTCTCATGCCATAGGGGAGTGATCCCACCGGTTTCTTCCTTATTGACTGCATTTCCAGGAAATCAATCAGTTCTTCCAGTACCCTCCGGTGACGTGCCTCTTCATCCTTCACGGATTTCAGGAAAAGGGATGCACCCCCCAAGTTGTATCTGCTGTGGACGTGGCGGGCCAACAGCATATTGGACAGGACAGTCATTCCCGGAAACAGCTCTATGTTCTGATAAGTCCTGCCGATGCCGAGTTTGGTGAGATGATGAGTGGGTAGGCGGGTAATCTCTTCACCGTTGAAGAATATCTGCCCCTCCTGTGGCTTGTAATACCCGGTAATACAGTTCAACAGGCTCGTCTTTCCGGCCCCGTTGGGGCCGATGATCGCCACCAGCTCGCCGCTGTTAACCACCAAATTGATCTTGTTCAGGGCGGTAATTCCGCCGAACCTCAGGGTCAAATTTTTCACCTCCAGCTCGGCCTGTCTCTCCTCGGGCAGAACCGAGGTGAAAATGCTGGGTTCACCGCGAAAGGCTTTCATCTATTTACCTGTCTTCCCCGCAGGAATCCTTGCGGAGGAGGGCACGGGGCTGAAAAACAAAGTTGATTCCGCCTTTTTGGTAGTGCTCAATGCCCGTGCGCGACCCCCTCGGGGTTTACCTTAGTATTCTGACCTTTTCTCTTCCCGGCGCCCAGAAACTCGTAAGCGGAGTGTAAGTCTGGTCTTCGTTGATCTTTACGATCCTTGCCACCCAGGAACCGCTGTGATCGGTCTCCGTGTAAGTTACGTTCGGGACCAGACCACCGAAATCCTCGTTCCTGAAGGTCTCAAGCGCCTTATTGATAGTCTCGCTGTTTATTTCACCAAACTTCTCATGGGCCCTTCGAAAAGCACGTTCCATGATAGCCGCAATCACTACTCCTTCCCAGTAAGAGGCATCAAACCTGGAAACTGTCTTGTATCTATCCCACAGCTCCTTCAAGAGGTCCACCCCAGGGGTCTCATCGACGGGCAGCCCCGCAGGGAATTGCATGAACATTCGGTCCCTGATCAGGCCCCTGCCCCGTTTGAAGAAATCGGGGTCCGTGGAGGTCCAGGTCCCGAAAAAGGGCACGTCATAGCCTATACGATCCGCAGCCTTCAAGGCCACTAGAATTGCCGAAGGGAGGCATTGCATGAAAATATACCGGGCTCCCGCTTTCTTCAACCTCAGGAGCTCGGTGTTGAGGTCAAGCACCCCTGGAGGAAACTCCTCGATGGCAACGATGTCCACACCGTACTTGGAGGCATATTCCCTACTGGCACCATGGATCGACTTGCCGTAAGCATTGTTGAAGGTCAGAAGACCCACTTTGGGAGCTCCCGGTCCCTTGTGGATGGTCCGGATATACTCCAGAACGGCGTAACTGTCCATGTCGTAAGCTCCGTAGGGGAGGTACGCATAGTCAATAGGCGGCTTCAAGATACCTTGATAGGTCGAGTAGTTGATATTGGGTATCTTGTACTTCTGGATAATAGGCTTTGCCATGATGCCTGATCCGGCATCCCATGTGGCCAGGATGTCCATTCTTTCCGAAGTACAAAACTTCTTGACCCACTTGACGGCCTCAGGAACCTTGTAAGCGTGGTCCACGATCTTCAACTCTATCTTGTTACCGTAGACCCCTCCTTCAGCCTCATTGACATACCTGAAATAGTCCCTGTGCCCCTTTGCATGAAACTGCCCCCACGTGGAGGCAGGTCCTGTGAGGTTGATAATCGCCCCGACCTTGATTGTCTTGGCACTAACCTCCCCCCTTAGACCAACCACGAAAGAACCGGCAGCGACAAAGGCTGCAATCAGAAAAAAAAGAGACAACCTGCGCATTGCTTCCCTCCTTTTCAAGGGGTTAACGATATAGCATATACCATACGACTGTCGCGCTTCCGAAGTTCACTGAAAATTTAACCGGATTTGGGGAAGTTAGTCAAGGCTATTCTGAAAAGATGCCTCTTTAAATGTCTTGACACAAAAATCAGCGGCATGGTAATGAATGAACAACCATTCATTTTGTGCTTGGCCTCTCTGGAAAAGATCGGCTTTGGATTCCATGAAAAGCAAGAACGGGGATAAATACCAGAGGATCATCAACGCGGCGACGAAGATCTTCGCAAGAAAGGGATTTTTCAACTCCAAGATATCCGACATTGCAAAGGAAGCGCAGGTTGCGGACGGCACCATCTATCTCTATTTCGAAAACAAGGACGACATCCTGATCTCTCTCTTCGAAGAACAGATGAAAAAGGTCCTGGAAGGCATGAAAGAAGAGCTCAAGAGGGAGAAGGATCCCATAAAAAAGATTGAAAGATTCGCCCTCTACCACTTGAAGCTTATTGAACACAACAAAGACGTGGCGGAAATCATTCAAGTTGAACTGAGGCAAAGCAGCAAGTTTATGAAAGAGTACAAGAACGAAAAATTCATCGAATATCTCAACCTGATAGGGGAGATAATCAGGGAAGGGCAAGAGAAGGGCGTGTTCCGAAAGGACATCATCCAGGGCATAGCCAAACGGGCCTTTTTTGGAGCCCTGGATGAGATGTCCAGGTTCTGGGTATTGTCAAGCCGCAGAAAATATGGTATAGACACCGCCGCCAGGCAAATCAGCCAGTATTTCTTGCGGGGTCTGGTCAATGAGCGCCGGCCTTAGAATGATTAGGGCATATTGGGAGGGAATCGTTCCGGAGCTTGGGATCATACAAGGAGAAAACCAAGTCATAAGCACCAAATCACAAATACCAAATCACAAAGGGAGCCCGGAAAGATTCCAAAGCAGGCAGGCGCTGGTTCGCGAATCCCTTAGACTCATTGGAATTTGTTTGGAATTTGTGATTTGAAATTTGGAATTTCTTTGACTATCACTGAGTATATACTCCAACAAAGGCTTCATAAATCATGAAAGGAGGAGAAAAAGGTGAATATCATAGTTTGCTTGAAACAGGTACCTGACACTGAAACGCAGATCAAGATCGCGCCTGACAAGAAATCTATCGTAGAGGATGATATAAAATGGGTGATGAATCCTTACGATGAGTTCGGTGTCGAGGAGGCCCTTCGCATCAAAGAAAAATTTGGAGGTGAAGTCACGGTTATAGGTCTGGGCTCGAAAAGGGTGACCGAGACTGTCCGGACCGCCTTGGCCATGGGTGCGGACAAGGGGATCCTCATCAGCGATCCCGCCCTTGAAGGGAGTGACTCCCTGGCGACAGCAAAGGCTCTTGCCTCGGTTATCAAGGACCTTCAATTTGATCTGATTTTTACCGGCCAAAGGGGTGTCGATGATGACATGGGCGCCGTGGGAGCCGCCCTTGCTGAATTCCTTGGGATTCCTGAGCTGTCACTTATAGTAAAGGTGGAAGTTGACGAGGGGGCAAAGACCGTAAGAGTCCATCGCCCCGTCGAAGGGCAAACATTGGTGATCGAGTCCACGTTGCCTGCCCTGATTACGGCCCACAAGGGGTTGAATGAACCCCGCTACGCATCTTTGCCAGGAATCATGAAAGCGAAAAAGAAACCCCTGGAGGAAAAGAACTTGTCCGACCTGGGGATCGACGCCTCTGAAGTCGGTTCCGGGGCCAGGAGGCTTCAGGTCTTGGAATTGATGCCGCCCCCGGAAAGAAGGCCGGGGAAAATCATCGAAGGGGATACTCCGGAGGCCAAGGCAGCCGAGCTGGCCCGGCTCCTTCATGAAGAGGCAAAGGTCATATGAGGTTGTATAGAGGGATTTCCCCATATCTTCTATTATCAATGACAAACAGGAATCACCGATATTAAGACAAATTGGAATGAGGAGTTGATAAAAATGGCACAGGGAATAATGACAATAGTAGAGCAAAGGGACGGAGAGATTCGAAAAGTATCCTACGAGGTTGTCAGCGAAGCAAGGCGTCTTGCAGACGCACTCAGCCAGGAAGTTGTCGCAATCCTCCTTGGCTCTGAAATCAAGGACAAGGCTCCTGTCCTGGGGCATTATGGGGCAGACAGGGTGGTCGTTGCAGATGATCCGAGGCTTCAGGTATATACGACGGATGCCTATGTCTCGGTAATCAGCCAAATCGTTCAGGCCCATGATCCTGCCATATTGCTGTTGGGTGCCTCTGCACAGGGAAAAGACCTTGCGGGCAGGCTGTGTGCAAGGCTGGACGTGGGCATGGCCCAGGACTGCACGGCCTTTTCCGTTGAAGACGGAAATCTCATTGCAATCCGACCCATATACGCCGGGAAGGCTTACGCAAGGGTGACCTTCGATGAGAGGAGGCCCCACATGGCCACTGCAAGGCCCAATGTGATGTCCATGAACGAGCCGGACGAGTCAAGGTCTGCAGAGATTACGGATGCCTCCTTCACGCTGGACGACGGGGAACTCAAGACAAAGGTGGTGGATGTGATCCGCGACGAAAGCGGCAAGGTAGACCTTACTGAGGCAGACAAAATCGTATCAGGGGGCCGGGGCATGAAAGGCCCCGAGAACTTCAATATCCTGGAGGAACTTGCAGAGGTCATAGGAGCCTCGGTAGGGGCCTCTCGCTCCGCTGTGGACGCCGGCTGGAGGCCCCACAGTGATCAGGTCGGCCAAACGGGGAAAGTGGTGTCACCGAACCTTTACATCGCCTGTGGAATCTCCGGCGCCATCCAGCACCTGGCCGGTATGGGGACATCCAAGGTCATCGTGGCCATCAACAAGGATCCCGAAGCGCCCATTTTCCAAAAGGCTGATTACGGAGTGGTTGATGACCTGTTCAAGGTAGTCCCGCCATTGACAGAAGAGTTCAAGAAATACGTGTAGAGGTTACAGTCCAAGGTCCCAAGGTTCACGGTTGAACAAGTTGTTGCCCCGTGAACCTTGATGGCTTCGTAAAAAGTCCAATTTCTGCGTTGCGCTTCATCTCGTTGTGATTGCGGCGTACGCTAAGTACGCCTCATCACACGAGATTTGCGCGCCTTGAACTTGAAGCTT
>JAFDHB010000037.1 GCA_019308985.1 Deltaproteobacteria bacterium
GCCAACCTTATTAGATTTCAGCACGCTTACAGTGCCGCCGCCAAACTTATCAGTATATCGGATGAAATGATGGACACCCTGCTCAACTTGAAGTAAGGCATCAGGAGTGCATTTATCATGCGGGTAGCAACCAGGACTATTTATGACATGATAAAATTCAACCTGGCCCGGATCACCGAACAATTGAACAGGGCCAACAGGGTTGCCACTACCGGCAAGCGCATCACGACCCCCTCAGACGACCCTACGGGTCTTCAACAAACGCTCAATATAAGATCTACCGTGTCCAACATCGGACAGATTCGACGCAATATAAACATGGGGAAGGCGTGGCTTGCAGCATCTGAGAGCGCCCTGAACAATATTCTAGACCTGATCTCCGACACCAAGGCCCTTTCTGTCCAGATGTCGACAAGTACAGCCAACGCAGAACAAAGGGCCTTGGCGGCCAAGAACGTGCAAAACGCCCTGAAGGAAATCATATCACTTGCCAATACCGAGATCGACGGTCGCTATATCTTTTCAGGCTCTAAAACAGATACGGCCCCCTTTGATCAGGACGGAATATACCATGGAGATAGCAATGGCTTTAAAATCAAGATAGGAAAAGACGCCACGGTGGAGGTGGGAAGCGCCGGAAGTGATGTCTTCCAACCATCCGGTGCAGGGAGCAACGGGGATATTTTTCGCACCATGAACGATCTGAAGAACGCACTGGAGGCAAACAACGTCCCAGGGATTCAACAGGCCATTGAGAACCTGGACGATCTCTTCAACCATGTTTCCGTCAAGATTTCTGATATCGGATCCAAAATGAAAAGAATGGAAGTGAAGGAAAACATTCTTCAGGATCTTAAGATAGCGAATACCGAACGACTGGCCGGTATTGAAGATGCAGATATCACCGAGGCGATCACTGACCTTAGGGCAAAAGAGCTTGCCTATCAGGCGGCTCTGACTTCTTCCGCCCAAGTGATGAAATTGAGTCTTGTTGATTATTTGTAGTGGGCTCACTGCCTTGTGATTTGATTAAGGCCTGGTACCGCCAAAACCATTAACCTGATGTGCCATGGAAGGCCTATGTTGATATTGACGAGGAAATTGGGAGAACGGATCACCGTTGGAGATGATATTGTCATTACCCTGCTTGATATCAAGGGCTCTCAGGTCAAATTGGGTATTGAGGCACCCAGGCACATCAGTATCCATCGCCAGGAAATATATGAGAGAATTAGGGAAGAAAACTTGAAATCATCCGAGGTGCTCACCGCTGATCTTTCCAGGGCGGTGGCCTTTGTGCAAGGCTGTAAGTCCGGGGGTAAGAAAATTTGAAGATCGAGACCACAAGATTCGGTACGGTCAATATCGACGAAGAAAAAATCATTGAGATGCCGTTCGGCATGCTGGGGTTTCCCGATAGCAAGCGATACGCCATAATGAAACACCGGGAAGGGTCTCCCTTCCTGTGGTACCAATCAATTGATGATCCTTCCCTGGCCTTTGTCATCACAAATCCGGCCCTCTTTTCAGAGGACTACCAGGTGGATTTGGAAGGGGTCCTTGAGGAACTATCCTGGAATGAAGACGGGGCGAATTCGCACCTGGAGTTATACGTTGTTGTCAATGTCCCGAGGGGTGCACCTGAGAAGATGACCGCCAACCTCATAGCCCCCCTCCTTATAAACAACACCAAGCGTCAGGCGGTCCAAATGGTGATTTATCCAAGCCCTTACTCCCACAAGACACCTCTCATCAGTCATTAATGACTCTTGCGCCCTAATCGTTAAGACTTCAGCCCCACCAAAGATTATGTACCGGCACAAAATGTGCCAATTTTCGGCTGTCGCTGAAAGAAACTGAAATGTCACGAAATTCCTTTAGCTTATCGCTATAAGTATCGTCTGCGCGTGAATACACGATTTATCAATCCATAGGGTGAAAAATGCGGTTAGCTTTGATTTCTTCCGGAAATCATGATAGAAAACACCGACTTTGATTTAACCCGAATTTCGCAAGGGTTGGGGCAAAACTCAGAATTGCAAACCCTTTTTGATCTTTCCTATTCACCTTTTTAGTGAATTGATTTTCAAGGGTAGGGGAGCCTTTAGGCCTACAAGTAGCCAATATTATGAAGAATTTAGGATCGTAAACGATCCCCTGCCCAAGAGCCTTGCGAAATTCGGGTTTAACCCTGGAGCGTGTTTGATGAAGAAAAAGTACGGCAACATACTGGACCAGGTCGGCTGGACGCCCCTGGTTCCAGTTGACAGGCTGAATAGCAACAAGAAGGTTCAGATACTGGCAAAACTTGAATCCTTCAACCCCGGTGGGTCTGTGAAAGACCGTCCGGCCCTCAGGATGATCGAGGATGCCGAAGCGAGAGGGGAGCTCACCAAGGACAAGATTATCCTTGAGGCCACCAGCGGCAATACGGGCATCGGCCTCTCCCTTGTCGCCGCGGTCAAGAGGTACAAGATCCACCTCGTTATGTCTGAAGCGGTAAGTGAAGAGAGGAAGAAGATCCTCAGGGCCATGGGGGCTGAACTCCAGTTTACCCCGGCCCACCTGGGGACGGATGGGGCCATCGAATTTGTCTACAACATGGTTAGAGAGGAGGCGGATACATACTGGCTGGCCGACCAGTTCAACAACGAATCCAACTGGCTGGCCCACTACCATGGTACCGCCAATGAGATCTGGGAGCAGACAGGCGGCGACGTGGACAAGATCGTCTGTTCAATGGGAACGACAGGCACACTGATGGGCATATCAAGGCGCTTCAGGGAATTGAAGCCGGATGTGGAAATCATCGGGGTGGAACCATATCTGGGGCACAAGATACAGGGCCTTAAGAACATGAAAGAATCATACAGGCCGGGCATATTCGAAAAGCAAAGGGCCGATCGCATAATCAACATTGACGATGACGAGGCCTACTATACCTCCAGACTGCTCGCAAAGGAGGAGGGCCTGTTCGTGGGCATGAGCTCGGGGGCAGCCATGGCGATCGCCCTGAAACTTGCCAGGGAAATGGAACAGGGCAGGGTCGTGGTGATCCTTCCTGACGGCGGAGAAAGGTATCTCAGTACGCCCCTTTTCGTCGTCAAGAGAAAATCCGGGATCTCCCTTTACAACACCCTGACCCGAAAGAAGGAAGAGTTCGTCCCCATCCAGGAAAACAGCATCACCATGTACTCGTGCGGACCAACCCTTTGCAGGCATCTTCACGTGGGGCAGTGCCGTTTTCTGGTCTTTTCCGACCTGCTCAGGCGTTACCTGGAATTCAAGGGATACACCGTAAGGCACATAATGAACCTCACGGACCTGAGTGATCGGACTATTGAAGGGGCTGATAAGGAAGAGGTTTCTCTGAAGGATTTTACCGATAGGTACTACCAGGATTTCCTGGAGGACATCGATTCCCTGAACATCAAACGGGCGTCGGAATACCCGAGGTCCAGTGATTACGTGGACGACATGATCCGGACAACGGGCAAGCTGATTGAAAAGGGATATGCCTATGAAAAACTGCGCTCCGTGTATTTTGACATATCCAGGTCCAGGGATTACGGCAAACTATCCAGGATCGATCTTGACAAGATCCGTCTTGGCAAGACAGTGGACCTGGACCAGTACGAGAAGGAAAATCCCCGGGATTTCACCCTTCTCAAGAGATCAACGCTGAAAGAACTCAAGAAGGGAATATTTTACAAGACCCAGTGGGGAAACGTGAGACCTAGCTGGCACCTGGAATGCCCGGTGATAGCCATGAAGTTCTTCGGCGGCACCTATGACATCCATACGAGCGGGGCGGACCTCGTTTTCCCCCACCACGAGAACGCCATTGCCATAACAGAGGCCCTCACGGGCAAACCCATGGCCAATTACTGGCTCCACAACGAGTTGGTCATGGTGCAAGGCAAAAAACCCATAATGCACCCTGACGAACAGTCCTATACCCTCAGGCATGTCCTGGAGAAGGGTTATGAAGGCAGGGTGGTGCGCTACTGGCTCTTGAGCCGCCACTATAGAAAGCCAATGTACTTTTCATGGGACAAGCTGGAAATCGCCAAGGAAACCGTGGACCACCTGGACAAGTTCGTCCATAAACTCCATGCATGCGCTCCTGCTGCACCTAATCCCGATATAGACCAGGCGGTCTATGACCTGAGGCACAAGTTTACGGAATCACTTGATGACGATCTGAATATCGCACGCGCCCTTGCTGCATTGTTTGAATTTACCAACAGGATGAATCGAATCATAGACAGGCAAGGTCTGTCCCCGGATGACAAGAAGAAGGCCACTGACGCTTTAAGGAATATCAATTCCGTGCTGGCGGTCATGGAACTTGAACCCCCCGCGATCGATGAAAAGATTGAGGGCCTGATAAGGAAGAGGGATGAGGCCAGGAAGGCCAAGGACTGGCAACTGGCCGACCGCATCAGGAATGAACTCCGGGAAATGGGTATCGAATTGATAGACACAAGACAGGGCACCATCTGGAAAAAAACCAAGGGCTAGGGCCTGTAGAAGCCTGTCAATGGACCGCCTGTTTGTGCCTCCCTTCCGCTCATGCCGGCTTGATTGGACACGGAGTCACCCAAGAGTGGAAATCCGCATGATGATGATTATAATTGGGATAGTCACGGGGAACAGGATCCTGGTCAAGGGTAACAAGTTCGCCTGGCAATGTTCAAGGTGGGGGTCCAGAAGAGGACAAGATACTATTTTTACTTCATTATCACTAGGTTAATGCGCCTGAAAGGACGGAACGGATAGGAAATGTTGAGAGCAGGAATCAAGCACTATTTTAATCCGTTGCACATCTATTGCAGATTAAGGGACTTGGGTCTTTCCAAATCCGTTGCAAGATGCGCATGCAGCACCTATGAGCGATGTGTTTTCAGGTGTCTATTTGTGAAAAGGCATAGGTGACAGCACCCAAAATGATGCCGGAGGAGGGGGAAAATGAGGATAAGAGACCTGATGAGTGTCAACGTTGTGACCGTCGATGAGAAGACCTCGATCCAGGATGCGAGAAAGATCATGGAGGCCCATAAGATCAGGAGACTTCCGGTGATGAGAAAGAACAAGCTCGTGGGTCTCGTCACCATGCACATGCTCCTGGAAGCCGCCCCTTCCCCGGCAACATCCCTGAGTATCCATGAGCTGCACTATCTCCTTTCCAAGATGACGGTCAAGGATATCATGGTAAAGGGTCCTTACACCCTTTCCCCGGATATGCCGGCCGAGGATGCATTGCAGTTGGGCCAGGAACTGGGATACGGCGGGTTCCCGGTGATGGAGAATGGGAGGCTCGTCGGCATAGTTACGGAATCGGATATTGTGAGGCTCATGATACGGGTTCTCGGTGTCAAGGAGAAGGGGAACAGGGTCGAGATAAAGGCCCCCCAGGGACTTCGGCAGTTTGAAACGCCTCATGGAGCTCCTGGACAGGGATAAGGTGGTCTTGCGAAGCGTCATGACTGTACCGCCGGAAGATGAGGATGAAGACCGTGACTGGCTCATTGTCCTGCGCTTGGAGACTCAAGACGCGCAAAAGGTGGCAGAGGCGTTCCGTTCATCCGGTTTCAACGTGGTATACGTGGGCTAGTGGTTTTGGTTATTAACCGATAACAGGTAACCAGAGGTATCCGCCTCATTTCTCAGGGCCGTCATCTATTATTTCCACCAGCACCCCGTTCATGAACTTCGGGTTGAGGAAGACATACTTGGACTTTTCCCAGGTCCTGGGCTCCTTGTCTATGAGCTCGAACCCCTCTGCCTTGAGTTTTTCCATTGCCGCAACGGTGTCAGGCACCTTAAAGGAAATGATCATTACCCCTTCACCCCGGTTCTTGATGAAACGGTCCACGTCGCTTCCTTCCCTGGTAGATGACATGAGCTCGTAACCTACTTCACCTACATAGTACCTGGCTACCGCAATCGCCTCGGGCTCGTGCCCGTATTCCAGGTCAGGCCCTTGCTTGCCCAGAAACGCCTCCCAGCGGGCCTTGGATTTTTCAAGATCCTTGACTGCAATACAGATATGATCAATCTTTTCAATCCCTATCATGGTGATTCACCTCCCCTTCTGCCAGCCTGCAAGTCTTCCCCCGGAAACTCGTCAGCCCTCTTAACGAACCGGTAACGCTCCTACGGGCTGTTGCCCAAAGCCTTCCGTCACATTTCCAGAGAGGTCAAAAGGATAGAGCATGATGGTATTTCCTCCTGTGGTCTCTGGGGGTCTTTTCACAAGGCTCAATATTGCTCCTGAGCTGCTTCCACGCCCCCATTATCCTCATATTGCATTCCCGCCCGATAGGCCCGCCCCACCTATTGGCGGGCAAGCACTGGAGACGGTGGCTCCGGCGAAGATGACCTCCTGGGGTTACTCTGGCCTTGGATTAAGTGTTTGGTGCCATTGGCAACGGCTGGGTGAAATCTGATTGAGCCTTGTGAAAAGACCCCCAGAGACCGCTTATCACCGTTGATCAGGCTTTGGGCAACAGCTTGCCTACATCTGACCCCTTCGATTACTCGTCCCCTGTGAACTTCTTGAGGAGCTCGATCCGTTCCTCGGTCTTTCGCTGTATGTACTGGATCTGCTCTTCATCCAGGTGCCTGTATTTCCCGATCAGTTTCAAGTATTCCCGGACCGGCAACGGGTCCTCCGCCGGCACGGTGAACCGAATGCGCCCCATCTCTTTCTCGTATTCCCACAGGGGAGCCATGTTTGTCTCCACTGCCTTGCGGGTTACCTCAAGGAGTTGGCTCGGAGGAAACCTCCAGCCCGTCGGACAGGGGGAAAAGATGTGCAGGAATGCCATCCCTCTCTTGGATGCTTCGATGGCCTTGTCCAGCTTGGCGTAAAAATCTTCCATGAAGCCCATGGCGGCGGTTGCGACATATTCGCAGTTGTGCATTACCATGATCAAGGGCAAGGGTTTTGCGTCCCGGCTCTTGCCTTTCAGTTCCCTTCCAACCGGCGTGGTGGAAGTCCATGCCCCGTACGGTGTCGTGCTGGAACGCTGTACGCCCGTGTTCATGTATCCCTCATTGTCCACGCAGATAAAGACCATCTGTTCTCCCCGTTCAGCGGCCCCCGAGAGGGACTGGAATCCCACGTCCGCTGAACCCCCGTCCCCTGCCAGGGCAAGCATGGTCACATCTCGACCCATGCGGTTGTAATAGCGCTTTGCCCCGGCCAGCATGGCCGCGGTGTTTGTGAGCAAGGGGATTATGGACGGCACCTTGACACCTGTGAGCCCGTTGACACCCACGACTCCCGATCCCGGTATGCATCCGGGGGGCGTCGCCAGGACGGTGTTTGGACCTATCCTGCGAAGAGGATGCCTTATGATCAACTCCGAGTTGCAGCCAAGACAGGCAGAGAGGCCGGGCACGAGAAGGTCCTCCGCTTCGCCCCACCTGTTGTAGATGTCCGCAGCCCTCTTGAGTTCTAAGGCCCCGGGCTTGCAAACCTTGACACATTCAGGGTCTCCGCCGCAAAGATCGCATTTGATCACTCTGTCGGCCTGTTCCCTGTATGTAATACCGGCGTAAGGACAGGCGAGCGTGCACAATAGGCAGTTCACGCACTTTGATTCATCCAGGTGAACGATGCCGGAATCTTCATCCTTTTTGAGGGCCCCCGCGGGGCAATCCATTACGCATCTAGGTTCTCCGCACTGCCTGCAAAGGGCAAGTCCGTAGAAAGAATCGTGTTCATCCTTTGCTATCCCTATCCTGGAATGAATTGGATTCGGAGTGCCGGACTTGGCCCTGGCACAGGCCTCCACGCATTCGTTGCACCCGTTACATCTTTCCGGATAAAACCCTATCGTCCTGGAACTCTTAGCCAATTCTTCCTCCCTTGCCTTCCATCCCTTTCCATACTATCTCCAGGTTCTTTTCATCCACGGCGTGCTTGCGTCCGGCGATCCCTATCGCCATGAACTCGTCATGAGTATGCGCCCGATTTCCTGCGGCTTGTCCGCAAATGCACCTTTTCTGTCTCCCAGATCAATCCTTCTCCTGATGCTCTCGTACATAATCCCGGGATCTATGTCAGTATTGATGGCCACCGTCCCTACCAGGCGATCTTCCTGGAAAACGAGCTTCTGGTACTTCCCGGCCCCGGGCAGGAAAACATGGTCCACTTCTATACCCTCTTCATCTTCCCCGCAGCCGACCCTTCCAATGGAAAGGGCCCTGTTACCGAAGAATCTAAAGACATTCATGGAAATCCCCCCCCTGTATTCCCTCGGCAAAGGATCTCCTGCCATGTCCATACCGGCTATGCGACCCTGCTCCGTGGCGTCCGGGAGTGTGGCGTTCAACTGCTTTTGCCGGTCGAAAAAGTCATCTGCCTGTGTCACATCCCCTGCGGCCCATATGCCCTCGGTGCTCGTCCTCATCCTGTTGTCCACAAGGACACCCCTGTTCATCTCTATCCCGGCCCCCTTCACGCAACTTGTGTTGGGCTTGACACCTGTTGCGGACAGAATCACTTCCGCAGAAAGGATCTCACCTGTGGAGAGCTCTACGATACTGGCCCCCTTTTGCCTGGAAACCCCGACGATCCTGCTCCCCGCAATTATCCTTACGCCATTTCTCTGAAACACATCCAGGATCATTCTCCCCGACACCTCATCAAAGTACCCGGGCAAGACATTGGCTTCCGCTTCCACCACCGTCACATTCATGCCGGATGTCGCCATGCTCTCCGCGGCGTGCATACCTACAAGGCCCGCACCTATCACCACGGCAGAGCTTCCTTCCCTGATGTCTCGCCGCAATTTCAGGGCGTCCTCCAGGGTCCTCAGGACATGGTATGGCACTTCTGCCAGACCATCTATCGGTGCTAGTGCGGGTGAGGCCCCCGTAGCCAGCAGCAACTTTTCGTATTCAATGCGTTCACCCGACGACAGGACTGCACAGCCCGCCTCCGGGTTGACTTCTTCAACGCTTGCACCAGGGAGATATCTCACATTCATCCTCTTCAGGGCCTCTTCGTCCCTGAGAAAGATCCTATTTGGGTCCGCCTTACCTGATATGACGTAGGGAAGGATGGTCGGCGAATAGGGCAGGAGGTCTTCTCGGTTTACCATTGTGATCGGGCCTTCCCTGTCGATCAGCCTGATGGAGTCCGCGGCGGAAAGAGCCGCATGGCTCCCGCCGACTATGAGATACTTGCATTTCGCCATTTCCAGCACCCCGGTTCTAATCCTCTTCATTGAGCCAAGTGGGCCCCGCAGGTATTTCACCCTCCAGGGCCCGGGCGGTGGTTTCTATGGCCCTGGTGAAATGGCGGACCGTTATGTCTGCACCCGCTAGCCCGCCTATAAAGCTCAGGGCCGTGATCTTTTTGTCCACGTGGTAGAGGGCCGACAAAAGTTCCTGGTATACGGGTCCGCAGTTCCAGCCGAAGCTTACGGAGCGATCCACCACGCCCACCGCCTTTACCTTTGCCAGCGCGCCGCAAAGGGCCTCAAGGGGAAAAGGCCTGAAGGTCTTGATCCTGATCAGGCCCACCTTTTCTCCTTTCTCCCTGGCAACATCCACCGCGTCCTTTCCCGCCCCGCTCATACTGCCGATGGTGACGATCGCATAGTCGGCGCCTTCCAGCCTGTAGGTCTCTACCAGGGGACTATAGGATCGTCCGACGTGTCTTGCCCATTCCTGGTGGACCTCGGTTATGACCTTGAGGGCGTTTTGCATCCCCCGGCAGTGGCTCTTCCTGTACCGCAGAAAAAGCTTGGGCCCCACGCCTCCTGAGCCGCCTGTCAGGGGGTCCACGCCCATGGGTCTCGCAGGGTCAAGGGCAACGTGCCAGTTGGTATTCTTCTCACCAAGAAAGCGGTCTACTTCCTCCTGCTCAGGCAATTCCACCCTTTCCACCCCGTAGGACAGGTAATTGCCGTCATGACAGACGTTCACAGGAAGCATGACGTCGCGGTTTTCCGCGATCTTGTAAGCCATGATCACGGTATCAAGGATCTCCTGGCAATTCTCTGCGTACATCTGTATCCAGCCTGCCTCCCTCACCGTCATGGCGTCCTGCTGCCCGCCCCACACGCTCTGGGGGGTTATTCCGTCTCTTGTTACAATGGACATCACCAGGGGAAGCCGCAAAGGTGCCGTCCTGAAATAGGGTTCGAACATGAAGGCGAGACCCTGGCCGCAACTGGCCGTGAAGGTCCTTGCGCCTGCGAGACAAGCCCCCTGGAGGACCGAAAGGACACTGTGTTCCCCTTCAACGTCCATAAGATCGGCCTTGATAATACCGTCCGCAACGAACTGGGAGATATACTCTGCGAGGGAAGACTGGGGTGTAATCGGGTACACGGCCACCATGTCGGGCCTTGATAGGGCCACGCCCCAGGCCGCTGCCTCGTTTCCATCACAGACAATAGTCTTTCCCATCCCTATTCCTCCACCTCTTCGACCATGGTTACGGCATGATGCGGGCACTCGCTGGCACATATGCCGCAACCCTTGCATATTTCGAGGTCAGCCTCGAACCACGCGGCTTTCTCAATGATACATTGGGTAGGACAGAAGAGCCAGCAGGTGGCGCACTTTACGCACCTCTCCCGGTCAACCACCGGCCTCTCGGCACGCCAATCCCCGGTCTTGATATCCAGTGGTTCCGTCGCAACGGGGCACAAATCATTTGGTATGGTTGATTGCTCAAGGTATTCCTTTCCCTCTCTTTTCATGGTTGCTCCTTGCTGCCGGGGCCATAAACCCTTGTCTCATCGTAACCTCTTTTCAACGCCTCCCGGTTCTTTCCAAGGTCGGCATCCCTGAAGGCCACGGATTCCATGCCCTTGTAAAGGGAATCCAATGATACTATACCACTGGTCCTCGACAGGGCACCCAGCATGATGGAATTGGTGATGGGCCTGCCGAAGATCTGGAGGGCGATACCAAAGGCATCGCAGAGGCCCACCATCGAGACACTGCCCGGCACTTCCAGTTCTTCGAGTGTCTTCTTCGTGGTCTGGACCCATGTCCCCTTGTCTTTCATGCTCCTGAAGATGTCCACTGACCTGGGGAGGGTAGGGTCAAGGCAGACGATACAATCAGGTTCATAGATATTTGTGGTCTGCCTGATCTCCCTGTCGTTGAAACGCAGGTACGCCTCTACCGGCGCACCCCTGCGCTCAAAACCAAAGGAAGGTATGGCCTTGACATGCTTGCCCTCTTCCACCAGCGCCTTGGCCAATATCTTGGCGGCCAGGACAGCCCCCTGCCCGCCGCGACCATGAAAACGTATCTCGTACATCAGTCCGGTCCTCTCGTGATAGTACTCCCTTCCCCCGGGAACAAGCGCCATTGAGACACCCCCCTTGAAGGGGACTCGATGCCCAAAAGCCTTCCGGCGTTCCTAGCCGCTTCGAACCGTGCCTGCTTGGAACGGGCTTTCCCGCCAGGATACTAATTCAGGTTGGTTTGTCAATTCCAAAGTCACGCACTCTAGACAGACCATGGCTTGAACTTTAGTCAGGCAAGGTAGATGGAGCGTGCCCTTCAACATCGAGTCACAATTTCCCTTGACCCTGGTTTATACTTGTGAAATTAATATGGCTGCCAATAGCAAGGCCCGCAATGTGACGATCGAGGCCCTGCAAATAACCACATCAAGACCATGGAAAAGGAGGAATAGGCCATGAAGAAGAAATGGATTTATTGCATGTTCTTGATAATCCCTTGTGCCCTGTTTGCTATTCCGTCCGCAGCCCACGCCGAGAAACAGTGGGTCATGAAATTCGGTCTTGCCGCGCCTGACATCAACCCCAGCTTCTGGGCAACCCATTACAACATGTTCAAGTACGAGGTTGAAAGAAAGTCCAATGGCCGGATCAAGGTGGAACTGATATGGGGAGGAGCGCTCGGCAGTCCATCGGACCGTATGAAACAGGTGATGATGGGGCAGATCCAGGGTGCGGACACCGCGGAAGGCCCCATTGCACAGGTCTTCAAGCCGGTCCAGGTCTTTTCCATCCCCTATCTGCTGGAGAACGAATACCAGGCCTGGAGACTATATGACGGCCCCTTTGTCCGCCGGCTCAACGAAGAACTCAGGAAAAAGACCGGACTCAGGGTCCTTCACTGGTGGGAATCGGGCGGATTCAAACAGTGGACCAATTCCAAGCGCCCTGTCCGCACACCCGATGACATGAAAGGTCTCAAGATCCGTGTCATGCCCTCACCCATCTTCCAAAAACTCGTCTCGAGCCTCGGTGGCTCCCCCACGCCCATAAGCTTCGGGGAGCTTTACGGTGCCTTGAAGAACAAGACGGTAGACGGCCAGAACAATGCCCTTTCCCTGGTCTATCTCTTCAAGTGGTACCAGGTACAAAAATATGTCACCGTGGACAACCACGTCTATGCGGTTTCCGCCATGGTAATCAACGATAAGTTCTACCAGTCGCTCCCTAAAGACCTCCAGCAGGTCATAGACAAGGCCCAGGCCCTGGCACTGGCCGTGAACCGGGGTGTTTCCCGATACACGGATCACATGGCCATAGAAGGCCTGAAAAAGCAAGGCATGGAAGTCTGCGTCCCCACTCCTGAGGAAAGGGCCCTCTTTAAGGCCAAGGCCCAGGGTCCGGTGCTTGAATGGTTGCGAGGGGAAGTGGGCGATAAATGGGTCGACGGGATGCTCAGGGCGGCAGAGGAGGCCAAGTAGACTTCTCCGGCCCACACCACAATGCTGCTCTAAGCTCAGGCGGCCGAACAGCCACGGTCCTTGTGTCTTCGTGAAGCAAATCCGGGAAGCTCCGGGAACTGCGCGGCCGCATGGACGACACGCAGCAGGGCATCTGCCTCGAGCCTTTTGCTTCCGGGAAAAGACTGCCGGGCCTCCAACCCATGAAAAGGACGACACGCATTTCCGCAGGCGAGTCCTGGATCAGGCGTTGTTTGTGAATCACTATTGGCTAAGCATTTGGAAGGGCACATGCCTGAAATGCTGCCTTGCCCCTTGCTAAGACCCAAGAGCAGCAATTATGAGCGACCTAATAACCGTTAACAGATAAGGAATAACATTTCCCTTCAATCGGGATGGGACTAGGAACCAACCACCGGTCAAGCAAAAGGAATGCCCTGATGAAACGGAATTTCAAGCTCGGCCCCCTTTTTGAGTCCGTGGAAACAGGAATCTGCGTGTTTCTGCTATTCCTCATGAGCCTTGTCGTTATCATGCAGGTGTTCTCCAGGTATATGTTCAACTACTCCTTCGTCTGGGCCGAGGAACTGGTCCGCTACCTCATGATATGGATGGTCATGATCGGCGCTGCCATTGTCCAGTCCAAGAACGATCATATACGCATAGATTTCTTTCCCCTTCTCGCTGGAGCAAAGGGAAGAAGGATAATGGAGACCGTGTTCCGTCTCTGCACCCTTACCTTCCTTGCCATCATCGCAGTCAAGGGCATAAAGATCGCGCTCTTTAACAGACTCTTTGAGAGTTCCGGGCTCAGGATCAGCATGTTCTGGCCAACCCTGGCGATCCCTGTCGGAGCTACGCTCATGGGTGTTTATACTGCCGTGTCCCTTGTCCGGGACGTCTACCGACTGGTTGTGGGACACGTTGAAGAATCGAGAGAAAGCTCTCATGGACCTTCTCCACCCGGGGACCCTGGGGCAAACAGGGTCGAACTGGAGTCCCCTACCCCGAGAGAGGAATGACAATGTCCTTGGGGTGGATGATCCTTATTTTCATTGTTATGCTCCTGGCAGGGATGCCGGTAGCCTTCATCATGGGTTTTTCCGCCTCTCTTTATCTCCTGTTTTCTCCCCAGGCATCCTTCCTTGACATGGCTCCCCAGAAACTATTCTCAGGGATGGATGCCTTTGTGCTCATGTGTATTCCTTTTTTTATCCTGGCCGGCGAAATCATGACCAAGGGGAGGATCGCCGATCGAATAGTGGAGTTCGCAAACCTGGTGGTCGGGAGGTGGCGCGGGGGGCTCGCCCACGTGAACATCCTTGCTTCCATGCTCTTCGCCGGCATAACCGGCGTGGCCTTGGGTGACATAGCGGCACTGGGATCCATTTTTATCCCCGCCATGAAGAAGCAGGGCTACGATGGTCCCTTCTCGGCAGCGGTGACCGCCTCCTCTTCCATCATCGGCCCCATAATTCCTCCCTCCATGATCATGGTCATATACGGAGCCGTGACATCCGTCTCTATAGGAGCCCTTTTTGCCGCCGCCATAATACCGGGTATCCTGATGGGCCTGTCCCAGATGTGCATCGTTGTGTATCTGGCCAGGAAGAGAGACTATCCCAAGGTCACCGTCCCCTTGACCCCCAAGAAACTTCTCTTCGGGACAAAGGATGCCCTGGTCCCCCTCGTAATGCCTGCGATTATCATTTTCGGTATCCTCTCGGGGGTGTTCACACCCACTGAAGCTGCCGGGGTTGCGGTCCTCTACGCCTTTGTTGTGGCCTCCGTGATCTACAGGTCCCTGAGGATTACCGAGTACATCCCCATATTCAAGACGGCCGTGATATTCTCTGCAAAGCTCCTCCTGATCGTGGGGTGCGGCGCTATCCTCGCATGGGTCTTCGGAATAGAGAACGTCCCTGAAAAAACCAAGGGCCTCTTCTACTCCATAAGCAGCAACAAGTACCTGGTCCTGCTCATGATAAACCTCTTCCTGATCCTCCTGGGCATGTGGCTTGATTGTTCAGCCTCCATAATCCTGTTCGCCCCCATGTTGACTCCCCTGGCAGTGGATCTGGGAGTCCATCCAGTCCATTTCGGGGTGTTGATGATCGTCAACCTCAACATAGGACTGCTCACGCCCCCGCTGGCAGTGTGCCTCTTTGCCGCCGCAGACATTTCCAAGGATCCCGTGAGTCACATCGTGGTTGCAGTGCTGCCCTTTCTCGTAGCATCACTCTTCGCCCTGGCCCTGGTCACCTATATCCCGGCCGTCACCCTGACCCTGCCGGCACTATTGGGCCTACTGTGATCGAGCCGCAGGAAGCCAAGACCCACTTTTCGGTGTATTTTTTTGTGGAGATAATGTATATTTGTTGTAATCATTGTTCACCACTTTTTGAAGCCAATGAACGCCCCCGCCGCAAGCAGCGGGGTATCAAGAATTCAGGAGCCAGAATAAGACAACCATACAAACAGCTTCGTATCAGCCCTGTTCTTCTGGATTCTGACTCCTGGCTCCTGGATACCCCAAAGTGCATGACAGATCCAGAGGTATTATACATGACCATGCGCAGCAAGCTGCGGGGAATTGAACCCAGAGAGAGATTGAATGACGGAGTTTTGGTCTTTCCCTTGGATTGCTTGCAATTATTCGTCGTGGGCGCACCCTGCCCTGCACTGGGTGAAACCCGGGAGGTCAAAAAATGAAAACTGCCAAGGAAAGGATAACAGAAATAATTGAACAACAACCCGACGACAGTTCTTATGATGAGATACTAAAGGAACTGGCCCTTGCACGAATGATCGAGCGAGGTCTTGAGGATTCAAGGGCGGGCCGTACTATATCTGATGAGGAAATGGGCCGCAGGATCCGCTCATGGCAGAAATAAGGTGGACCCGAGAGGCGGCAAATCGGCTGGAAGAAATTCATGATTACATTGCCCAGGAGAGCCCATCCAGAGCAGCAAAAGTCATATCAGGCATTTATCAAAAAGTCCAACTTCTGAGGTCTTTTCCTGAACTGGGGCACAAATACAAATCCGAACCTGAGGGCGATATACGGATACTCTTGTACGGACACTACCGTATTGCTTACATGATCAAGGGGGAAGGCACGATAGAGATCCTGGGCGTATTCCATGGAGCCATGGACATCGAGAGATACATCATATGAGCTTTGAGCAACGATCCGCCTCAATCGTCCAGCGGATGAGTGAGGAATTTCTCGATCGGCTTGACCGCCGTTTCCCTTTACCGCGTGGGATTCTGGGTCTCCAGTTGGGTCTGGATCATCAAGATTTCTGCATCATGACTTGCACACAGCCTCTTCCAGCGGGCCTCTGACATATCCCTTGTTCTCCATGCAGTCATGATGACGAGGCAGTGACCAGGATCGCTCCCATAGTTCGGCCCGGGCACGACCCTCGTGAAAATCCGCGGTACCTGCCTCTCGGGATCACCCACGTGGTAATCAATGAGAAGGCGACTCTCGTCCGTCTCGATGCGTACAAAGGTCTCTGATCCGTCAAAGAGGGATCTTCCTTTGAACAGGACTTTTTCACCCGCAGGTTTGGTGTCAAAACAGCCCAGGGCCCACCTACCGAGTTTCTCTGGGTCCGCAAGGTATCGAAAGGCCCTTTCGGCCTTGACCGCGATCTCTACACCCACCGTGTAACAGGGCATTTCATGTTCGCTCATAGGGAATCCTTCAGCCTCCCGTTCTTTTCAAGTATCGACCTCCAGGGGTGGTATCTTTCGCGACTAAGTATCGCTCTTGATGCCCCTTCTTCCAATGGCATAACTGCCGATCTTGCCGATAAAAGGCAAGGCGAGCATCCAGGGGAGGGTTAGCCGGGATTGGTCTCTGAACTGGTTCAGGCCGATGGTCATTTGCTCATGACCCTTTGTCGGTTGTGAGCGATAGGTACCCAAGAGTCGATCCCACCACGAGAGATTGAACCCGAAATTGCTGTTGGTCTCATAGGGATAGACGGAGTGGTGGACCCGGTGCATGTCGGGCGTGACGACCAATACCCGCAGAACCCGGTCACCTGCCAGAGGCATGAAAAAATTACCGTGGTTGAACATGGCCATGCCGTTCAATATGATCTCAAATATGATTACACCTACAGCAGGAGCCCCCAGCACGGCAATTGCCCCGGCCTTTATCCCCAGCGATATGATGATCTCGATGGGATGGAAGCGCGTCCCGGTCGTCAAGTCGATGTCAAGGTCAGCATGGTGCACCATATGGAGACGCCACAGGACCGGGACCGCATGGAACATCACGTGCTGCATGTAGATGACGAAATCAAGTATGATGACCGTTAGAATAACCTCAAGCCACAGGGGCCACCGAACAATACTGAAAATCCCCCACCCCTGACGGCTTACCCACAGGGAGATTCCCACAGCACCGGCAGGGAACAGAATCCTGAGCAGAAAGGTATTGATGATCACGATACCGATATTCCCAAGCCACCGGATCCTCTTTGATGTGGTCAATGTCCGCCGCGGGACAATAACCTCCATTACGGCAATGGCCATAAAAATGCCCAAGAAAAAAACCATCCTGATTATCGCCTCAAGGCCTGGGGTCATGTCTTCCGTTATCACCTTGCGGAATTCATTGGTTTACCGAGTGTGACATAAGCCGGTTCAATTTACCAGCTTCTCTCTCCAGCCGCATCGATGATTATGATCCGAGGATAAACCAACAAGACATCCAAGGGGGCAACTATCTTGATTCGGTGTCATCTTTAAGTCGTACACATTGAACGCAGCCAACGAATTTGGCATCTTCAAAGATTGGTGAAAGTATCACAAGGATGGTTTCTCCGTAAGGTCTGGCCTGGTAGTGGAAAGGTTCCGTCCTTCCTTTTTGAAAATCCTCAAGCATCATATCGAGTTTCTTGTTGGAGGCTGCCCTCTTGTGATGTGAATGGACATCCTTGCCGATGTATTCCGGCTTGCGGTCCAGGATCTTTTCCGCTTGCTTGTTGTAATAAAGAAGTGTTCCTTGCGGGTCAATAATGGTTACTGCCACCCCCATGCATTCCATTGCAAGCCTGATCAGTTCCGTCAATCTCTTGTCTCCGTTTCCTGCCATTTCTATAGCCCATTATTTCTTCACGTGATGGTTTCGGGCTGGATTTCAGGGCACCCCAGTATCGACTTAGTTTTGGGCACCGGCCCGTGAAGGCCCAAGAAGGCACTTTTCTTGGAAAATCCACCATAATCCCGCCGCCCAATCACAGCTCCGGCCTAGATCAGTGTTATGCTGCAACTTCGTCTGGAAGCTCCCACCCCGGAAAGACCAGAACCCCTGGATGCACCCTTAGAGCTTTTGCCAGAATTTTAGCGCGCTCAACTCCGAGTCGAACACGATCGTTTTCAATTGCCGAGATGGTTGCCTGGGGAATCCCTGTTAGACGCGATAGCTGATTTTGGCTCAGTCCCTGTAGCTCACGAATTATTCGTACAGATTCGCCAACTGAAACCGTAATTCGTTTTTTCGCAGGACGATATTCCTTCATTTATGACCTCCGGTAGTCATGGGGTGTTATTGAAGCGACCTGAAACAGCAGTTTTTCGGGAACAACACGGTAGATCACTCGCCACTGTAAACCAAGTCGAGAGGAGCGGTAACCTTTCCACCTGCCGGATAGAGCTTCCTCGTGAAACCCTTTGATCAATCTGATCCCTGGAGGGCCTGAAATGGAAGCGATGTCTTTCCATTTTTCATATCGCTTCAGTATATCATTTGGAACTGAAGGAATTTGCTTATCGATTCGTCGGTGTTCCTCAATTCGCCACATATCATATTCTATATATACTACTTTTGATATGTCAATAGGAATTTATCATAGGGACCCAATGGATGACTCGAATGGAATTGTGGCGGCCAGATGCCCCCTTCTGCAAGGAAGACGAATCGCGACTTAAAGTCGCTCCTACAGGGAGATCATAGTCTGCTAGGAGTCTAGGCCGAGGGACTGAAGCAAATCCTTTGTCTTTACTACGTTCATGTTGAGGCCAAGCTCCTTTCGGTCCAAGCCCATGGCCAGACCCAAAAGCTGGGGCAGATAGAGGACAGGCAGTCCGTACTCGGCCCCGAATTCAGCCTCGATGCTCTTCTGGTTGCTGTCGTACATCACCGAGCAAAAGGGGCAAACCAGGCACAGGGCATCAACCTTGGCCTCGATCAACTGATCCAGCTTTCCCCTTGCCACTGAAAGGGCGGTTCTTTCGTCAACAGGAAGTATTGGACCACCGCAGCAGCTTTTTTTTCCTTTGTAGTCCACAACCTTCGCTCCTGTAATGGACACAAGGGCATCCAGTGTTTGAGGGTCCTCAGGATCATCAAAGCCCTCGTAGATCTCCGATGGCTTTAGGTAATGACAACCATAGTGTATGGCGACTCTAAGCCTCCCGAGATCCGTGGTCAGGTTTTTCTTGATATTTTCAAGCCCTACTTCTTCGAAGAGTATGCGGGCAAAGTGCCTCACCTTCACATCTCCATTGTACCGTAGATTCACTTTCCCAAGAACCTCGTTAATCTCGTCCTTCCTGCCTTCATCCTCTGAAAGCTCGAATGCAACCTCTGTCAAGGCGGAGGTGCAGGAGCTGCAAAGCGTGCATATGGCAAGGCCCTCCCTTTCTGCGATCGCCAGGTTATAGGCGCCCAGGATGTGGGATGATTCCATATCTCCAGTCTTCAGGGGGAAACCGCAGCACATAAAATCCGCGATATCCACGAGGTCTACACCCAGTTTCTTTGCAACCTTCCTGGCGGACAACTCATAGTTCCTGGCCCTTGCAGGAATTGTACACCCCAGGAAAAGAAGGTATTTGCTCTTCTCGCTCATTTTCCTTCAAAAAGCTCCTTGGCCATCTCCAGGGAAGTCGGGAGTTCCGGCAGCCCGGCCTTAGCCCGTTTCTTGTTGTCAAAATCATCAATTGGGTAGATTCTGCCCTTGTCCCTTATTATATCTCGTTGCGCCCTTACGCCCTGGGGGATCTTTCCCTCTTTCACTGCAAGGTTCTTCAAAAGCGTCATGAATTCGGTAATGCTCACCCCTTGGGGGCACCTCTCCTGGCATGCGTAACAGCTCGAGCAGAGCCAGATGAAATCACTCTCCAGGACCTCTTTCCTAAGACCGTAGAGGGCCATTCTTATGATCCTCACGGGATTGAATCCCTCGTTGACCGCTGTTATGGGACAGCTTGCAACGCACGTCCTGCACGTAAAGCATGCCATGATCTTTTCCCCGACGGGCTGCTCCACCAGTTCCTTCTTGAACCCTTTGTCCACGTTGTCTAACCTGATCTCGCCCATTGTCATCCTCGCCGGTTTCTTCACGTGATCTAAGCCATGCGAAGGTTCATGGCTCAGATCTCATTTATCATGGTTATTACCTGCTCTTCACTAAGTCCCATGAGGTTGACCGCACCTGACCTGCAAGAGGACACGCAAAGACCGCACCCTTTGCACAGTGCGGGGTTGATCTCGATAAAAGCACGGTCTCTACCCTCTTCCACCATGCGCGGGGCAGAGTAGGGGCAGATGGATACGCAAACACCGCAATGACTGCATTGCACCTGGTCCACCGTGGCAACCGTACCGCTTACCCGGAGAGATTTCCGGGCCAGTAATGTGCTAGCCCTCGAAGAAGCAGCCAGGGCCTGAGCTATGGACTCATCAATGGACTTGGGGTAGTGGGCCATGCCGCACAGGAAAACGCCCTCGGTTGCAAATTCAGAGGGCCCCAGCTTTGCATGGGCCTCTACGAAGAAACCATCTTCGTTCAGCGGCACCTTGAAAAACCGGGCCAAATCCTCTTGACCGCGGGATATGATTGCTGATGCGAGGGCAACAAGATCAGCCCTGATCAAAAGGTCTTCACCCAGTATAGGATCAGAGAACCTGACTTCCAGACCGTTCTTTTTAGATATCACCTGGGGCTTCTCATCAAGGGAAAAGGCAACGAACATGATCCCCTTCAACCTGGCCTCCCTGTAAAGGTATTCCCGCTCCCCGTACGTCCTCAGGTCCCTGTAAAGGATATAGACATCCGCCTCAGGGTTCAGTTCTTTTATAAAGAGTGCGCTCTCAATGGCGTGGGTGCAACAAACCCTTGAACAATAGGGCTTGTCCGGCTCTCTCGACCCCACGCATTGGATGAAAACGACGGTTTCCAAAGCCTTGATCCTGGCGCCATCCTCCTTGAACATCCTGTCCAGCTCAAGGTGAGTCACGACTCTCGGATCCTTCCCGTAGAGGTATTCCCGAGGTTTCAATTCTTCTGCGCCTGTCGCAATGATGGCGACACCGTGTTCTATTTCCCTTGTCTCTCCCGCTGTACTTACTGTCCCAAGTGTGGTACGGAAGTTTCCTACGAACCCTTCAACGGATATAATCTCTCTTCCCTTGTATACCTCAATGTTGGGATCGGTTTCCACGGACTGGATCAAGGACCTGACCTTCCCTTGGATATCTTCGCCTCTCCACGTTCGGAACAGCTCCAGGGCATTACCGCCCAGTTCTGAATGTCTTTCCACAAGGCAGACCTGGTATCCCTGCCTCGACAGGTTCCTTGCAGCCGCCATCCCCGCTATTCCTCCCCCTATCACGAGAGCCCTCTGGTTGATATCCAGGGTCGTCTCCTCCAGGGGCTCCATCAGCGCGACCTTTGCAACGGCCATTCGCACCAGGTCCTTGGCCTTTTCCGTCGCCTCTGCGGGATTGTCCCTGTGTACCCATGAGTCCTGGTTCCTGATGTTTGTCATCTCCAGCAGGTACTTGTTCAGCCCGGCGCTCGCGAGAGTGTCCTGGAACAAGGGTTCATGTGTCTTTGGCGTACAGGCCGCCACTACTATCCTGTTCAGATCCTCTTCGCTGATGATCCTGGCCATTATCTCCTGGGTGTCCTGGGAACAGGTGTAAAGGTTGTCCGTGACATATTCCACGTAAGGGAGAGACGCCGCATACTCCTTCAGTTCCTCCATGTCAATAACGGAGCTTATGTTGACCCCGCAATGGCACAGGAATACCCCTATGCGAGGGCTTTGTCCCTGGATGTTTTTCTCTTGGATAGGGGGCTGCTTTGCAGTCAGGGTACTTCTTGATTCGCTGAGAATCGCTCCTGCCTCTGCGGATGCGGCACCGGCCTCAATAACGGATTGGGGGATATCCTTGGGTCCCTGGCAGGTCCCACAGACAAAGACTCCGTCCCGGGAGGAACTGACCGGGCTGAAGGTCTCGGTCCTGTAAAACCCGCCTTCCGTAAGGCTCACATCGAGCCTTCCGGCCACGTCAAGGGCCTCTTGAGAGGATTCAAGTCCCACGGACAGGACCACCATCTCAAAGGTCTCCTGTACTACTTTCTCCTTCTCATCCACATATGTAACGATCAAGTCGTCTCCCTCTGGATCAGGCTCGATTGCCGGGACCCTGGACCTGATGAAGCGAACACCATGCCGTTCCCTTGCATCATTGTAATACCTTTCGAAGTCCTTGCCATGCGTCCTGATATCCATGTAGAAGATGGCGCAATCAAGCGCCCGACCCTCATGCTCCTTTGCGATCAGAGCCTCCTTTATCGCATACATGCAACACACGGAGGAGCAGTAACCGTTGTCACCATGGTGGACTCCCCTGGACCCTACGCACTGAACCCATGCAATCTTTTGGGGCACCTTCTTGTCGGACGGCCTGACCAAATGTCCCGCAGTTGGTCCTGAGGCGGAGAGGATCCTCTCGAATTCCATGGATGTCACTATGTTGGGATGCCTGGAATAGGCGTAGGCCTTGTATGCCGATGGATCGAACGTCTTCAAGCCTCCTGATAGAATAATGGAGCCAACTTCAAGTTCAATGGTCTCTTCATGTCGATCATGGGTCTCAATTGTAACGGCCTTGGCGCCGCAGGCATCCACGCATTGATAGCACTCTGAGCAAATGCCGCAGTTGAGGCACCGCCTTGCCTCTGAAAGCACCTGTTCTTCCGTAAAACCCAACTGGACCTCTTTGAAGTTGCAAATTCTCTTTTCAGGACTCAGCCTCGGCATCCGGGTCCGAGGCCTGGGCACGTATTCATCCCGGGGTATATCCTTGGCCTCCTCCCATACTCTCTCTCTTCCCTCCCTGAGATCAAGGCCCTTGATGAACCTGTCTATGGAGACTGCCGCCTGCTTTCCCGCTTCTATGGCCTCGATCACGGTCCTCGGGCCTGTCACAGCGTCGCCGCCGGCAAAGATGTCAGGATCGTCCGTCTGAAGCGTTAAAGGATCCACCTTCATCGTGCCCCATTCCGTCAGGCTGCAAGCGCATTCCGGCCCCAGGCACGCCCAGTCCGACTCCTGGCCTATTGCAGGGATCACATTGTCCACTTCAATTACAAACTCCGATCCCTGCACGGGGATTGGACGGCGACGGCCGCTCTCATCCGGGTCCCCGAGCTTCATCTTGAGGCACTCTATTGCCTTTACCCTACCCTTCTCCCCGATAATCCGCTTGGGGCTGGTCAGGGTGTGTATCTCTATTCCCTCTTCTTCGCACTCCTCGATTTCTTCTTCATTGGCAGGCATCTCTTCAAAGGTGCGCCTGTAAAGGACAAAGGCCTCCTTTGCGCCAAGCCTGAGGGCCGTCCTGACCGAATCCATGGCCACATTTCCGCCCCCGATCACCGCCACCCGTTCCCCAAGTTTTACTTCTTTTCCCAGGTTCACGTCCCTCAGGAAATCCACGCCCGGGTAACAACCATCCAGGTCCTCGCCCTCTATGCCCATGCGTTTACATTCCTGGGCACCTATGGCCAGAAAGACGGCCTTGAAGCCTTCCTTCCTGAACTGGGCTATGGAGACGTCCTTGCCGACCTCGATCCCGGCATTTATCGTCACACCCATATCCTTGATCACCTGGATCTCGGCCCGGATGATATCCCTCGGCAGCCTGTACTCTGGAATACCTACGGAAAGCATACCCCCCGGGACAGGCAATTTCTCATATATGGTAACCTTGTATCCCTTTATGGCAAGATAGTAGGCGCAGGACAGTCCCGCAGGCCCTGAACCGATGATGGCAACCTTCTCTTCCCGCTTCTCTTCTATTTCGGGGATGTACCTGGTCCGGGAGTTGAGGTCCAGGTCGGCTACGAACCGCTTTATGAAATCAATGGCAACAGGTTCGTCTACCTCGCCCCTGGTGCAAATGGATTCGCATGGGTGATGGCAAACCCGGCCGCATATGGCGGGCAGGGGGTTTTCCTGCTTGATAAGCTCAAGGGCTTCCTTGTATTTCCCGCTGGCAACGAGGGCAATATATCCCTGTACGCTGATATGGGCCGGGCAGGCTATCTTGCATGGGGCCTTACCCCTCTTGGATACTGCATAGGCACTGGGAATCGCCTGGGCATACTTCTTGTATATGGCCTTTCTCGTGACCATGTTCTGGTCATATTCACTGGGGAGGGAAACCGGGCATACCTCCACGCAGTCACCGCATGCGGTACATCTGGTCTCGTCTATGTACCTGGGCCTCTTCTTTATAGAGACCTTGAAACGACCCGGAGAGCCTTCTACTCTTTCTACTTCACCGCAGGTAATCAAGTTGATGTTGGGATTCCGGCCGACCTCGACCAGCTTCGGTGAGATGATTCACATGGCACAATCGTTGGTGGGAAAGGTCTTGTCCAGCTCACTCATCA
This sequence comes from Deltaproteobacteria bacterium, assembly GCA_019308985.1. The sequence goes on from JAFDHB010000037.1 coordinate 24,394, forward strand.
TGCCGCCGATGGCGGACGATTTCTCAAGAAGGTGTACCAAGTACCCTGACTCGGCAAGATCCAGGGCCGCCTGCATACCGGCGATTCCACCTCCCACTACAAGGACAGAACCAACAGGCTTCTCACTCATGGCTTGAATAAGATCTCCGTGACAATTATCAATTGAACCGCATCGCGGATTTGTGTGGGTGGACACTATATATTGTACCAAGATGGTTGTTTATGATTGGCTTTGAGTATAAAGTAGCTTGAAGGGGGTCATGCCGGAGACCGGCGGAGA
>JAFDHB010000204.1 GCA_019308985.1 Deltaproteobacteria bacterium
CCATCCATTTGAGCACCGCCAGTCACAGCACTCCGCAGCCCAGCATCGGAAACACCTCGTTTTTTCTGTTTTTCTCTTTGCGCCTTGCGTGTCTGCCAGTAATGGGAAACTGCACCTGAAATATGATTTGCTATGTCGTCGATCACGTTTGTCATATTTCTTTCCAGTTCGGTTTATATTTCACGCCAATGGCCGAGCTGAGCAGAATTACGACGGCCAAGGGTTGCATCCTGCTGCAAGCTATGGACGGACTCCGCCTCAGGCGGATCCGCTCCAGTGACTTTTTCACGCCGTAAGACGGCGCCAAGGCGCATGAGCGGAGGCTCAACTTGAGCGCTTGCACCTCTGGTTTTCTCTACAGCCAGCGCGAATAGTTCCATTTATGTTTATTACGTCAATTTTTAAAAAAAATATGGTAAAATTACTATATTGTCAATCGCAAAATAGGCGGGTCTGCGCGATCCAGACCACTCGGACACCTGGATGCTACTAACCTCCAGGATTTTCTCAGCCATCTTGCGGTGGAGAAAGAGGTGTCAGCCTCTACCCAGTCCCAGGCATTGAATGCCCTTGTCTTTGTATATCGGCATGTGCTGGGAAAAAACATCCGGAACAGGATTGATGCGATGACGGCAAGGAAAAGGCGCAGGCTGCCCGTGGTGATGAGTGTTCAAGAGGTAGAGCGGGTTTTTGATGAAATGAAGGTATCCACCGCCTGATGGCAATGCTCATATATGGTTGCGGACTCAGGTTGATGGAGTGTCTCAGGCTCCGAAAAAAGGATGTGGACCTGAAAAGAGGAGTAGTTATTGTCAGGTCTGGGAAGGGGGACAGGGACAGGAGGAAGGTCTTCCCGGAGCGCCTCAAGGACGAGCTCATCCAACACATTGATTCCCTACGGAAAATTTACGAAGAGGACCGCAAACAGGGGCTTAACGGGGTCCAGTTGCCGGGCGCCCTGGACAGGAAGTACCGCAATGGGGGAAAAGAATGGATCTGGTTCTGGCTCTTTCCTTCAAAATCCCTCTCGGTGGACCCAGTCAGCCTTGTAGTGAGGCGCCACCATGTGCATCCCGCATCTCTTCAGCGGGCATTCAAGATGGCGGCCATGAAAGCAGGTATCTATTCACACCCTCAGGCACAGTGGAGTTTATCCGCCTCAGGCGGGCCACCCATCTCCTTGAGAGGGGATATGACATCAGGACCATCCAGGAATTGCTAGGCCATAGGAATCTCCAGACCACAATGATATATACCCATGTGGCGAACAAGAACATCCTGGGAGTCAGGAGTCCCCTGGATGGGTAGGTCAAGATGGGGATGACAATTAGGAGCTTGCGCCTACATGGGAGAGGCGGATGAATCGCAACTGAAAGTTGCTCCTACAGAGGGGAAAGGGATCGTGGCAAGATGCCACTCTTACAGGAGATGAGGCAACAAGATTGACGGTCGCAACCGGGAGATTGCTCCTACAGAGGGAGAAGGGAATCGGAACGCGGCGGCCTGCGAGGCTCTGGCCGGCATTCATCACAACATCCTATTGGGCAGGAAAAGTACGATCTGCGGGAAAATCATCAACACAACGATACACACGAGCATCGCCGCCCAAAAGGGAAGGATCCCGCGAAAGATCGTATACATGGGCACATCTTTGGCCACTCCGCTCAGGACGAAGACGTTGACCCCGACCGGTGGAGTAATCAGACTCATTTCCATGGTCAGGGTGATGATTATCCCGAACCAAATGGGATCAAACCCCAACTGGACGACAAGTGGCAATCCAGGCTGACAAGGCCAACGAGGCCCAGCAACAAGTCAATCGAATCATGCAACGCGTCGTGGAGGCTCTCAAGAACCAGGGCATCCCTTCTGAGCATATCCAGACTTCCGGTCTTTCGCTCACGCCCATATACGCACGAAAGACCGAGGTCCCCAGCGTGGTGGCCTACCGGTCCGCCAATACGTTCCAGGTGCAGGTCGACGAGCTGAAGCAGGTCGGTGACGTTATCGACGCCTGTATCCAGGCCGGGGCCAACCAACTCCAGGGAATTTCCTTTGATATTCGCGATGCCGCCGGATACCGCAGCCAGGCCTTGCAGATGGCCGCCCAACAGGCGCGGCGCAAGGGCGAAGCCCTAGCCAAAGCAGCGGGGGTCAAGCTCGGCCGCATCCTGGAGATCCGGGAAGAGGGGATCTCCGTGGTACGCCCGCAACTGGAAAGGTATTATGCGGCAAGCGCCAAAGCGCCGACGCCGATGCATCCCGGGCAGGTGCGGATCTGCGCCTCTGTCACCATAAGGTACGAAATCATGACTCAATGAACCTGAACGTGCACCATGCGAATTCAGTCAAAGCTCTGACCCTCTCCCACGAGGGCTATGTGCTTTTCAATTTCGTGGTGAGAACAGCGGTACCCGTCGTAAGAATACCCAATCCCAGAATACCGCTCAAAAAATTGAACTTATCTGCTAACGCACCAAGTACCGTGGTTGCAATGCCTATACCGAACAGGGCTGAGATGCTGACTATCACGCCTGTATAAACGCTTCTTTCTTTCGAATCGGTCGAACTGGCTATGGCCATCATGCCCACGGGGAAGAACATCGTGCTTATAGTTGCTTGGGCTACAAGCATAATCGCGAGGAGCCAATGATTTGGTGCAAGGGCTATGCCGGTTGTCGATATCCCCATTATTAGAAAGGTGGCAGCAAGGATCTTCCTGAGACTGTATCTATCTAGTAGAAACCCTGTCAATAGGATCACGAGGAGTCCGCCTATCCTTGAGATCCCAAAGAGGGTGTTGGCGGAGTCGAAGGCCATTCCCTTCTCTTTGATCAAAAACAGGGGAATGATATTGTAGATACCCATGGCATTTATTGCGGCCGTCACCCAGAAAGCCGTCATTATCCAGAAATCACTGCGCCGTAATATGACTGCCAATCCTGTCCCTTCCCCCCTCTGTTCAGACAGATCGGGGACAAATTTCAAAAAAATGATCACACCCACAAGGCAGGCCGCACTCAGCATCACAAATATGAACCTCCATGAAACAACCTCCAGGGCCAGTGCGGTCAAAATAGGGATTGCCAGGATACTGAATGAAGCGGCTGTTTCATGGAAGGCTATGGCCTTTCCCCAATTCTTCGGGTTGAAGATCAAGGTCAATAAAGGTAAGGCACAGGGTATGTATATGCCCGTACCGGCCCCCACGAAAAAGAAACAGACTGCCAGGTAGCCGTAGCCGAAGACGTATTTCAGGGAAAACAGAGATGTGACCAGGACGAGAAATCCCAGCATTATGGATCTCTTGTATCCGACACGGATGGACAACAGGCCTGATATAAATACCGCTATTGTGTAGCCGACAGAGAGAAACAAGAAGAGAGCACCGGCAAGGGTGTGGGAAACCAGAAATTCGTCTTCAATTACGGGGAGTAAGGGAGAGAGGACCGTACGGGAGGAAAAATTGAGGAACCACAGGAACCAGAAAATAAGAAGAGGAATGATGTTCATGCAATTTTCACAGGCGCTCTGCTAAAATGAGATATATGAATTTCCTCCCGGGAGGTGGGCAAGCTCAGAAATAGAGCCGGTCTGTCTTAACACAGTGGCTCAAATGAACGCGGTTTCTATGTCGCATAACCCCGCAATTTGCGGAGAGGTTCGACATCGATCTTCTGTAGAATAGCACATTAGGTTCCCCCGGCTCCACAAATAGCTAACGTCTCTTCTCTATGGGCAAGTTCTCCTCCTTGCCCTTGCCACTGAACAGCTCACAGCAGGGCCATGCCTGGTACGTGATCCACAGGGATCACTGGTGTGAATAGAGCGTGAGGCCTTTGGCAAGTCCCTTGAACCTGTAAATCCAGGCCCCACCTTTTCCTGAGACGGTAATGTAAACCTCGTCCGTGCCCGGCTTGAAAGCGACATTGGTCGTACGAAGCAATCTTCCTTCATCCCTTCCAGGGCTAAGCACCTGTGCTATGGGGATTCCCCCACTGTTCAGTATCAGGATCCTGCCCTGGAAGATCATGGCCTGGTACACATTCCCCTTACTGTCCAGGGCCATGGAATCACAACCCCCGGGGCCACCGACGAATCGATAGGGGATCCCGGAACCGGCAATGGGGACGATAGTGACCCCATCTTCTAATAATTGGAGGCGATGTATGGCATTTCTTCCTGTTTCGCTCACCCAGAGGACGTTGCCCTGGGGAAAGAGGGCGATTCCGTTCGCCGAGGCGAGATCTTGAAACACCGGCTTTATCGTCTTCAAATCAGAGGAATACCAGTATACACCACCCTTGGGATCGGCTGCCGTTCCTATGAAATCTGTAACATATAGATTACCCTTTGAATCAAAAACAAGGTCATTGGCAGATCTTGGGAACCCCTGGTATTTCACCTTGATCTCCGTCATGTCGCTTCCGTCAGGATTAACGGCGACCACCTTGCCGCTCAGGCATGCCAGGAACAACCTTCCGTCCTTATGTATGGCGATGCCGTCGGGCAGGAGTCCCTCCTGTTTGAAAACGGTGGTCACCTTTTTGTCAGGGGTTATTTTAAGAACACGACCATCAAATATGGAGCTGACAAAGAGATTTCCCTCTCTGTCAAATGCCGGCCCCTCGAGGAAAAGATCTCCAGGGTCAACCTGGAGCCACGGTTCCACCTTCAGCTTGGGGAGGCCGGCCAGCGATGGTGGCAGCGGTACCACGCTGTCGGAAACGGCGGTTTCAGCAAAGACTGGAGAACAAAGCAAAACAAACATCCCCATAACAGTGATGCCGGCTGTAAGATGCCTTTTCATTTTTCCCCTCCTTTTGCTTTTTTCATCAAGACCTTCGCTAAGTCAGCACGACCCTGGCAGTGACAATAATGACAAAGAACAGTGAAAGAAGCAACACATATGTAAAAAGTATCGCCAAACAGCCTGGATCACCTTCAGGCGTCTTGCTCCATACTTTCAATGATAAACTGGGCCGCGAGCCTGGCGCCTGTCCCCGGGGGGAGGCCACACTTTTCAAAACCCTTTGCCTGGGCAAAGGCAGCCATATGCGCTTCGCTGGCCCCGGGATCCATGTTACGCCCAAATACCACGTGTTCCTGTATCTCGGCGCATGAGAGATACCCGAGTTCGTCTTCGAAAAAGGCCATGAATTTCTGGGCGGTCATAATGGTCTTATTGGTCGCTTCAAGGTCCAGTCGGTCGTCACTGCCAAAGTAAAGTCCAAGGGCAATCAGACTCCCGGTTATGCCTCCGCATATCTCGCCGGTCCCGCCGATGCCGGGAAATGGAGTCAAGGCCTTGATAATCTCCATATTGCCCAGGCCAAATTCCTCCATCAGAGACAGGGCGGTGCCCTGGGCACAATTCTTGGTAATAAAGTTATACTCCTCCGCCCGCCGCTGAACGCGGTCCAGGATCTCCTGCTTGTCCGCCAAAATCTCTTCCCGGTTGAGGACCTTTCTGGGAATTCCCTCCACGGCCAGCTTTCTGATTCTAGCCTCAAGTGCCGGCCCATCCCAAGCCCTCTCTCCCAGTTCCTCTACCCTGACCCTTAGCGCCTCGTAATCTGGCATGATCTTCTTTCGCCTCTTCGAGCTTAGTCCGCTTGGCTCATCCTGCCACAGCGGGAGAATGTTATTAGTACTCAACAGGCTGTTGCCCAAAGCCTGATCAACCGCGATCAATGGTCCCTGGAGGTCTTTTCTCAAGGCTCAATATCGCTCCTGAGCTGTTCCCACGCCCCCATTGTCCTCATAGGGGTTCCTCAATAGGGGCGAGAGGTGGAGGCTCCGGTGAAGATGATCTCTTG
>JAFDHB010000205.1 GCA_019308985.1 Deltaproteobacteria bacterium
TTGGCATCAATCCCACGCGTAGCAGGAAGCAGCGGTATCAGGAAGAAGGTCCTCCAGCCGAGCCAGGAAATCGTCCCTGCCCTTGTCAGTTCGGAAGATTTTTCTCCGTTCTATCCCCAGGATGATCACGTGGTGCAAAATACCCGGGGCATCAAGGCGTGCTTGTCTCGGCATGCTGGGCTGTATACCAAAAAGGCACACAAAAGGCAGGTTATTTAGTTAGTTAAGGATGTCCCCCTTTCCTTCACGAATTGAGGCCTTCATGATTAGTTTGATTGCCTCTGCCGTACTGTCCTGTAGTCACATTTCCCTTGACACCCAAGCGCGCTTCCGCCATATTTTTCCCCTAAAAAAGCGGTTTCTTATCATCTCACCTGAAAGCGGTGAGTGAGTCGCAGAGACGGGCCATATTGGCCAGCCAAGAGAGGGCCGCACCAAGGCCCCCGGTCTGAAAGGGAGGTTGCTTTAGGCCGGGGGCACTTTCTATTCCGGCAAGGGGTGGAAAGAGGTTATTTTTCCGGCCCTCCGCGGGCCAGTGAGTTCGGAATCTTCCAGAAGCAATGGTATCTACTTTCCGAATCACATTGCTGGGGGCGGGACGCCCCTTGAGGCATTGCCTCGGGGCTTTGGGGCATTTTTTTAAGTGAGACGGTGCTGGCAAAGAAATGGGGGCCCTATTTCTGGTTTCGGGATCAGGGAAGACGGTTGGAAGGATAGATCCTGAGAAACTCAGGAATAAGGAGTTTTTGTCCCCTCATATAAGGGATCCTGGGGGGTGGGTCCCACTGCCCTCCGTGCCCGTTTCATCGTGGATCATGTCGAGGCACAGCACCATTGAGCTTCCCTTCACCACATACCTTTGCGGATCCTGCTCCTCCACTTTTCATGTCATGGAGAAACTGGCACGGGAAGCGGAGGTCAAACCATGGGATAGCGTGTTTTCTCTTAGCCAGTGGGCTGGAATAGGGCAGTGGTCCAGGAGGTGGATTTCCCGGGAAGGGAATGTTCATGCTACCTTTGTGTTACCTGCTGAGATGAGCGGTTTTCCCGGGCCCCTTTCTCTGGTGATTGGCTTTTGGATAACCCGCTTCTTGGAAAGGGAAGAGATTCCCGCAAGGATAAAATGGCCCAATGATATCGTGATTCAGAGGCGCAAGTTGGGAGGTATTCTGGTGAGGCATACCCTGGGGGCATCCTTTGCTGGGGTGGGTTTGAATGTGAACAGTGCTCCAATGGCATGGGAACTGGAAACTGGAGATCTTCCAGCCATCAGCCTCAGGGAAGCCGGCTATTATGAATTGGATCCATTGTTCCTATGGGGAAAAGCTCTCGAGGAATTGAAAGGATATTACCAAGGGGAGTGGAAGGCTGAAAGGAGGAACTTCATCTCCAAGGCAGAGTCCCTCCTGGAGTTCAGGAATGAGGTGGTGGACGTGATCGACGGTAAAGGTGTCTTGCGGCGCGGACGGATTTGCGCCGTTGGCTCCAATGGAGGCCTGATAGTGGCTTTTCCTACGGGAAAAGAGGAGATATTATCGGGAAGGATATTTTGCGCGAGAGAGGAGTAAGATGAAGCAAAAGGATTTTCTTCAGGTAAAAGAGGAACTGAAGGGGAAACCCATATTAGTTGCAAACCGGGGAATTCCCGCCAGAAGGATCTGCCGATCCATAAAAGAACTGGGAGCCATTCCCATTATAGCCGCAACGGACCTGGACAAGACCGCGCCCTTTACCTCGGGCGCCAAGGAGCTGTTGCTTTTAGGCAGGGATCCCAGGGCCTATCTTGACGTGGACTTGATGATCAGGCTCGCCAAGAGGAGAGGGGTTGCCGGCATACACCCTGGATGGGGATTCGCCTCTGAGAGCGAGGATTTCCCCCACAAGTGTCGTGACGCCGGTATAACATTCATTGGTCCGGATCAACGGTCCATGCAACAGTTGGGGAACAAGGTATCAGTGCGAAAACTGGCGCGCAGCCTTGGCATACCGGTTATTGCGGGATCCCGGGGAGCTGTGGACCTGGAAGAAGCCGAAGAAATAGCCCGCGAAATTGGTTTTCCTTTGATGCTCAAGGCAGAAGGTGGAGGGGGAGGCCGAGGAATACACATCGTCAAGGATAACTCTGAATTGAGGGAGTCCTTTAGAAAGGCATCTTCCCTGGCCCAAGCGGAATTCGGAAATCCCCGTCTCTATATGGAGAAATACCTTGAGTCAGTAAGGCACATAGAGATCCAGGTCCTGGCAGACCGGTACGGAAACTGTATTGCCTTCGACGAGAGAGATTGTACTGTCCAGAGGAAGCACCAGAAACTGGTGGAAATCACCCCCTCTCCATGGTCCAACATGTCTCCAGAACTGAGAGAAAAGCTGAAGGAATATGCCAGGCGCCTGGTGGAGGCCGTAGGTTATCACTCCCTGTGCACTGTGGAATTCCTGCTGGACCAGGACGCCAACCCATACCTGATTGAGGTGAACACCAGGCTCCAGGTGGAACACGGCATCACGGAGTGCAGGTACGGGATAGATCTGGTGGAGGAGCAGATTGCAGTGGCTTTTGGGGCCAAGTTGAGGTGGACTCAGAGCTCTCTCCGTCCCCACAACCATGCCATGCAGGTCCGGATCAACTGCGAGGACCCCAAGAACGACTTCGCTCCGAACGGTGGTCTGATACACAGGTATCTGTCCCCGGGGGGGCAGGGGATAAGGGTGGATTCCTGCCTGAGCGCTGGGTATAACTTCCCGACCCAGTATGATTCGGCAGGAGCCCTCCTGATCGCCTACGGGAATTCCTGGGAAAAAGTTCTCTCCATCATGGACAGGGCTTTGGAGGAATACATCATCTACGGGGTGAAAACCACCGTCGGGTTCCACAAGCGGATCCTCAAGCACTCTCAGTTTCGGGCAGGGGAATTCGACACATCTTTCGTGGAGAACCATCCCGAACTTCTCCTTTATCATGATAAGGAGGACTTGCCCAACAGGGTGAGCAAGCTCATAGCCGAAATCTCTGCGAGGGGCTATAACCCTTTCATAGAGCTGGGTGAGTACAGGACCAGAGGCTCGCGCCGGATCGGAAGGTTCGACCCGGTACTCCCCTCTTTCGATCCTGCTGACACAGAGAGTCCGTATAAAAGGGGAGACCGGGATGCGATCCTGGACTATGTGAGGGACTCCTCATTAGTACACTTCACGGATACAACGCCCAGGGACATAACCCAGTCCAACACTGGTAACAGGCTTCGCTTGGCCGAAGACAAGCTCATTGGCCCGTACCTGGACAATTGCAAATTCTTTTCCATTGAAAACGGAGGGGGTGCCCATTTTCATGTGGCCATGCTGGCAAACATGACTTACCCCTTTGAAGAGGCAGCCCAATGGAACCGGTTCGCCCCTAAGACTCTCAAACAGATATTGATCAGGTCCACAAACATCCTCGGTTACAAACCCCAGCCCCGCAATGTCATGAGGGTGACTGGAGAAATGATTTGTCAGCACTACGACGTGATAAGATGCTTCGACTTCCTGAACCATATTGAAAATATGGAGCCCTTCGCCGAGGTGGTGATGGCCTCACGTTCTAATATCTTCGAGCCTGCCCTTTCTCTTTCCTATGGAAACGGCTTCGACATCCCCCATTATCTCTCGGCAGTGGACGAGATTATCACCATGATATCCAGGGTGACGGGACTCGGTCCCGAGAAGGCCAGCAAGAGGATCATCTTGGGCCTCAAAGACATGGCCGGTGTGTGTCCTCCCACTTTTATTTCCTCTTTGGTAAAGGAGATCAGGAAAAAATATCCCGAGCTGGTACTCCACTACCACCGCCATTTCACGGACGGGCTTTTTGTCCCTGCTGTTGCAGCCGCAGCCAAGGCTGGAGCCCATATCGTGGATACGGCCATTGGGGCTGCCGTGAGATGGTACGGGCAGGGAGATGTCTTGTCCACTGCGGCTTACATAGAAGAGCTGGGAATGGAGGTTTGCCTCAACAAAGAGATGATCAGAAAATGCAACTTCGTTCTCAAACAGATCATGCCCTACTATGATGCCTACACGTCTCCGTACTTCCAAGGGGTGGATTACGATGTGGTGGAGCATGGTATGCCAGGAGGAGCCACTTCCTCCTCGCAGGAAGGGGCCATGAAGCAGGGCTACATTCACCTCTTGCCCTACATGCTGGAGTTTCTCTCCGGAACGAGAAAGATCGTCAAGTACCATGACGTCACCCCTGGGAGTCAGATCACCTGGAATACGGCGTTTCTTGCTGTTACAGGGGCCTATAAAAGGGGGGGCGAAAAGGAAGTTCGAACCCTGTTGCAGGTTTTAAAGACTGTGGTGGAGACGCCAGAGGAAGAGTTGCCCGAGGAGATCAAGGCAAAGCGATTGGATATTTACCGGGACTGCAATGATGCCTTCAGGAACCTCCTTCTCGGCAGATTCGGGCGGCTGCCCCTGGGATTTCCTCCTCAGTGGGTTTACGAGAGTGCCTTTGGGAAAAACTGGAAGCAAGCAATGGAGCAAAGAACCGAGGACTCGCCCCTGAAACATTTGCTGGACGTGGACCTGGACGAGGAGAGGAAAAACCTTTTCAAGGAAATGGACAGGATTTTCTCAGAGGAGGAGTTTGTGATGTACCTCAACCATCCGTCAGATGCCATCAAGACAATGAGATTCCAGGAGAAGTTCGGGGACCCCAATCTTGTTCCCCTGGATGTGTGGTTCGAGGGCCTGGAAATAGGCGAGGAGGTCTATTTCAATGACAAGGATCAAAAGCCCCACCGAATGGTATTGCTGGACATTTCAGAGCCGGACGCCAGAGGAATCAGGACCGTTAGATACACCTTGGATTCCGAGACCATGACCCATGAAGTGGAAGTGGGGGAAGCCCGACAATTTGATGACAAGGGCGAAGAAATGGCTGATCCCGGCAACAAATACCACATCGGCGCTCCTTCCACCGGAGATCTTTGGGCGGTTTTGGTGGAGGTGGGGGATGTGGTGAAGAAGGGCGAAGAGCTGTGCAATCTTTCCATCATGAAACAGGAAAAAGCTGTTTACAGCCCCGTGGACGGAGTGGTCAAGAGAATACTCAAGTATGCCAATTACCAGGAAGACAAGAAAATGGTTCCGGTCAAGGAGGGAGAACTTCTGATGGAGCTGGCTCCCCTTTCCTCCACGTGCGATAATTGCAAGCACGCCATAGTTGTGGAAGGAGGAAATTACTGTCCCTATTGTGGAACGAGACTCATGGAAAGGGCTCGCGCAGTGACTGCATGAGCATGCAGATGGTCCCTTCGAAATTTCAAAGGAGGTGTCTTATGACAAAATCTTCGGTGCTCATGTGTATTGCTGCGCTCTTGGCTTTGCTGGGGATGCACTCCATGGCCTGGGCCAATTGCGAAATTCCCTACGGCATTTACGACGACCAGGCGAGGATCCGTCTGTGAAGAACACATAGCAACCATGGAGAAATCTATTGCCAAAATCAAGGCCCTTGTGGGAGCGCAGGGGGCCGGAGACGTGAACTAGAGGGTCCGCTGGATCATGAACAAAAAGCGGCACGCCACCGAGTTCCAGTACATCCTCTGGCAGTACTTCCTCACACAGAGAATCAAGCCCGTTGACCCGAAGGATCCGGTTGCGTACAACTTGTACCTCAAGAATCTGACCTTGCTGCACCAGCTTTCCTTTTATGCCATGAAGGTGAAAATCGAGTAGGGTAAGGCGGGTTAATTAGGCCTGCCTTATCCTCTCACAGAACCGTACGTACGGGCCTCGTATACGGCTCCTGTTTATTTTCCCTCATACCTGCCATGAAA
>JAFDHB010000038.1 GCA_019308985.1 Deltaproteobacteria bacterium
GATTTGTTTCAGGTTTCGATTTTCGGATTTCGAAATTGTTTTTCTCGAAACGCCTGAACGGGTATAACCTTTTCAATTCTCACCGGCATAGCCGGTGGATTAGTACCGATTTAAAGGCCTATCACTACCTTCTCAGCCTTCAGAGACTTTTTGCCATGTTCGAGAACAGGCTGGGATTTGGAATTGAAGGTTCAAAGTTCAGGGTTCAAGCAGCAACGACCTCATCGCTCATTCCCCCACGGTCCTCGGTCGGCTGTCGGCTGTCATTTGTCCTCGGTCATCAGTCTGCCGTCCACAGTCGTTGGTCCACGGTCACTGGTCGTCGGTCATCTGTTGCTGGTTACTCCTAACTCGTCACTTCTTGCTCTTTACGATTTTTATTGACAAATCGCCAAAAAATACTATGTTAGAAGATTTCGAATCGGGTTTTCTTTTGGAATCGTTCCCAGTGGACAGGAGACAGAAGGGGCGTTGCGGTTTCTTTGGTTTGAGGGAAATCTTTGGAGTTTCGAGAGAAAGGAGGGTAGGCAAGCATGGAAACAAGGGCTGCAATAAAACAAGATGCCTCCCCCTGGGGACTGCTTGCGAGTCTTGACCTTTACGGCTGCAATCCAGAGACCATCAGGAACCCGGAAAAGATAAGGCTCTACGTTGTGAAGCTCTGTGACCTCATCGGAATGAAGCGGTTCGGCGAGTGCCAGGTGGTCCACTTCGGCAAGGACAAGCGGGTCGAAGGCTATTCCATGATCCAGTTCATCGAGACTTCTCTGATTTCGGGGCATTTTTCAAACTTCTCCAACTCAGCCTACATAGACGTGTTCAGTTGTACCATTTATGATCCTGAGCTCCTGGCCCGGTTTACCAAGGCTTATTTCGAGGCGGAATCCGTCAGGATCCATACCACTGAGAGATATTGAACAGGAGTGTTGCTCATGTGCCCTCAGGCATTCCCACGCGTGGGGGCGGAGATCACCCTGAAACACTTGGGAACAAAAATAGCTTGACACCACCAGGACATTCCTTTAGCCTGCCATTCTAACCTAGGTTCCGACAGCCGCAGCTTGTGACATCTCCGACATGGCGCGGCTTTTTGATGGACTCTTTTGGAAAACCCTTGCGTTGCGAGCGTCCCCATGGCCGGAATCTGAAAGGGCTGAATAGCAGAGACAATGCAACATGGCAAGGAGCATTTATAGCCGTTATCAGCCCTGCCTGGTAGCGGCTGTTTTTTGGGAAATTCCTCCTGACCAGCCGGCAGTCCGATGGCCTTCAAGGAGTGCTGCATGCCAGGGGTGCTTCCCAGTCGGTCCTAACCCCCATTGATAACCTTAAGCTCACCAAACAAAAGGAGGCATCATGAAGATCAAGAAAATCTTTTTGCCGGAATCTGAATTGCCCCGTCAATGGTACAACATCCTGCCCGATCTCCCCGACCCCATGGAACCCCCTCTCCATCCCGGTACCGGCAATCCCGTGGGACCTGATGACCTCGCTCCCATCTTTCCGATGCAGCTCATCGAGCAAGAGGTCAGTCAGGAAAGATACCTAGACATACCGGAAGAGATCCTGGAGAAATACCTCATATGGCGGCCGACCCCCCTTTACAGGGCCTTCAACCTTGAAGAGTACCTGGGCACCCCTGCCAAGATCTACTTCAAGAATGAAGGCGTAAGTCCCGCTGGAAGCCACAAGCCCAACACGGCCCTGGCACAGGCTTACTACAACAAGATTGCCGGCACGAAGAGGATAACGACCGAGACAGGGGCGGGACAGTGGGGTAGCGCCCTTGCCATGTGCTGCGCCCTTTTCGGCCTCGAGTGCAAGGTCTTCATGGTAAAGGTCAGCTATGATCAGAAGCCCTACCGCAGGATCATGATGGAAACCTGGGGAGCCAACTGCGTGCCTAGCCCCAGCCCGGAGACAAAGGCCGGACGGGCGATCCTTGAGAAGGACCCGGACTCTCCCGGCAGCCTTGGCATTGCCATCAGCGAAGCGGTCGAGGCAGCTGTGATGGATGAGCACTCCAAGTACTCCCTCGGCAGCGTGCTGAACCACGTCCTGCTGCACCAAACCGTCAACGGGCTTGAATGCCAGAAACAGATGGAAATCGCCGGTGATTATCCCGATGTCATAATAGGATGCGCCGGTGGTGGAAGTAATTTCGCGGGCATGGCCCTCCCTTTTGTGAGAGATAAGATAAACGGAAAGGATATAGACATAATCGCCGTTGAGCCGATGTCCTGTCCCACCATGACCAGGGGACCATTTGCCTATGACTTCGGCGACACGGTACAGATGACCCCACTTCTACCCATGCACACGCTGGGTCACACCTTCGTGCCCGCCCCGATACACGCCGGTGGTCTGAGATATCACGGGATGGCGCCCATAGTGAGCCAGCTCCTCCTGAGTAATCTCATAAGGGCCGAGGCCATCCCACAGCTGGAGACCTTCCAGGCAGGGATCACCCTGGCGAGGACAGAGGGATTTATCAGCGCCCCGGAGACAGACCACGCGGTAGCCGTAGCCATTCGCGAGGCAATCAAGGCAAAGGAGGAAGGCAAGGAAAAGGTTATCCTCTTCAACTGGAGCGGGCATGGACTCGTGGACATGGCGGCCTACGAGGCCTATATCCAGGGCAAGCTGTCAGACCACGCCCTGCCGGAGGAAGAGATTCACAGGGCCCTGGGAGACATAGACCCCCTGCCCAAGCCCAAGCAATACAAGAAAGGGGCTATCTCCTGAACGGCCACCATCCGGTCCTTTACAAATGATCCTAAGGGGGTCCCGGGGGATAGCCACCCAGGACCTCTTGGCTCCTTTCCCGTGCAACCAGGAAAAAAGGGGAAGGAAAAACAATGCCCGGTTGTCAGGAAGGAATTCATGTCATGGCTACGCACAAAGGAAACACACCGCCAGGGGAAGACTTCCAGATCCGTTGCCCTCGGCTGGGCCACATGATATCTTTTTCTTATTGCCAGCGGGAAAACATGGGACTTCCCTGTTTCAAGACCCTTGATTGCTGGTTCCGGCACTTTGCGGTTGAAGACTATCTTCGAGGCCGGTTGTCACAGGAAGAGTGGGAGAAAGCCTTTGGGAAACCAAGGACCCCCAAGGTCCTCTCGCTTGTAGAGCTGATCGAAGAGGCGAAAAAGAGGAACGGATCATCATGAAAGAAGAGATACTCCTTGGAAACGGCGCCATAGCCCTGGGCCTGGTCGAATCAGGATGCCAGGTGGTCACATCATATCCTGGGACACCCAGTTCCGAGATACTTCCGGAGGTCGTCCGCTTCGTGAAAAGGGAAGGCCTCAACACCTATGTAGAATGGTCCACAAATGAAAAGGTGGCCCTGGACACGGCCTTTGCCGCCGCCATAACAGGTAAGAGGGCCGCCTGCTGCATGAAGCAGGTGGGGCTCAACGTTGCCGCCGATTCCCTGATGAGCTCCGCCTATCTCGGCACGGTAGGAGGCCTTGTAATCATCTCCTGCGACGATCCCGGACCCCACTCGAGCCAGACCGAACAGGACACCAGGTTCATGGCCCGCCTGGCAAAGGTACCGGTCTTTGATCCCTCTTCCCCTAGGGAGGCTAGGAGGATGGTCCTGGCTGCCATGGACCTCTCCGAGGAATTCAAGGTCCCTGTGGTGCTGAGGCCGGCCATACGCGTCTGCCACGGGAGGCAGAATATCGCCCCGAAGGAAAGGATCGAGGCCAATGTGAAGCGGGGAAAGTTCGAAAAGGATCCTACGAGATGGGCGGCTACGCCCAATTTCCGCCTCATGCTCCACAAGGAGCTGAACGAGAAGCTCAAAAAGATCGCAAAAAAGTTTGAGGGTCTTGATGAGTTCAACAGGCGCAATCTCGAACCCGGGCGACGATCCCAGATTGGAATCATAGCCGGGGGAGTTCCCTACGCGGTCGTCCGGGATATCTTCATGGAAAAAGAACGCAATGATATCCCCTTGCTGAAGCTCGGGACCCCGTACCCCTTCCCTGAGGGCCTGGTACGACCCTTTATGTCCCAATGCGATAAGGTTCTTGTCCTGGAAGAGACCGACTCTCTTATAGAATATCTCTTGGGGGAGCGGGAGAAGGTCATGGGCCGACTCTCAGGCCATGTCCCGTCTCAAGGAGAACTCATACCCGATGTGATCTACGGCATAGTGGATGACGTGTTGACGGAACTCCGCCTCCCTCCCTTAGGCCGGGAAAGGGATCCCAGAGCCGTCGAACTGGTTGAGGGGCTCCAGATTCCGAGTCGCAGGCCCACCCTATGTGCCGGGTGTCCCCATAGGGCGGCCTTTTTTGCCATAAGGAAGTCCACTCCAAAGGCCATTTTCACCTCTGACATCGGCTGTTATACCCTGGGGATCAACATGGGCGCGGTTGATACCTGCCTGGACATGGGAGCTGCTATAACCATGGCTGCCGGCTTTTACCAGTCCTTCTCCCAGGACCACAAGGAACAGCCCATTGTAGCCACCATAGGAGACTCTACCTTCTTCCACTCGGGCACTCCTGGACTCCTGAACGCCGTCTATAATGATGCAAGGTTCATACTGGTCATCCTGGACAACCTGACCACGGCCATGACAGGCATGCAGCCGACGCCCGCCCTTGGGATAAGGGCCGATGGGAGCAAGGGCAAAGAAATATCCCTGGAAAGGATCGTTGCAGGTTGCGGGGTCGATTACATCGAAGTGCTCGACCCCTATGACATGGAGAACATGGTAAAATCCCTGAAAAAGGCCTCTGAGTACATCCGTGAACCTGAAGGAGGTATAGCGGTCATTATTGCGCGGCACCCTTGCGTCATTGCTTACAGGGACCAGGCCATACCCGTGAAAAAAAGGGTGGTCATCACGGATGACTGCGTGGAGTGTAACCTTTGTCTCGAGCGTTTTGAGTGTCCTGCCCTTTACCATGATGAGGACTTGGGACGTGCCAACATAAACGAGCAGGCCTGCACACTGTGCGGTGTGTGCCTTCAGGTCTGCCCCAAGGGAGCTATCGTGGAGGCTGAGCAGTAGTGATGGAACCCGTAAACATCGTCATTTGCGGCTTGGGCGGCCAGGGAGTGCTCTTTATGGCCAGGATCCTGGCCCAGACCGCCCTTGAAAAAGGGCTCAACGTCATTGGAGCTGAGACCCACGGAATGGCCCAGAGGGGTGGATCCGTCATTTCGCACCTGCGCATCGGGGACCTCGAAAGCTCATTGGTCAGGGCCGGTTCTGCCCATATCCTTTTCTCCCTGGAAGTGAACGAGGCCTATCGTAACCTACCCTACCTGACCCCAGGGGGGAGAATATACGTGGATGCCGATGAAGGTGCTTTCCCCAGGGACGAAGTGAAGGCCTTCCTCGAGGAAAAGGGGATCTTCTATCACAGTTTTCCCGCATCGCGCCGTGCCAGGGAATTGGGTTCTCCCCTTTCTTCCAACCTGGCCCTGCTGGGTTACTTCTCCTCCCTTGGGGAAGGACCACTTTTCCATGACGAACTGAGAAGGACCATCGAAAAGCTCAGTCCGGAAAGATTCCGGGAGGACAACCTCAAGCTCTTTGACGCAGGGTTCAAATGGCGCGACCAAAGGGTGGAACACTGAGAAAGGTCGCCGGCCTCATCCTGGCCGCCGGGGCATCTACCAGGATCGGAGCTCCCAAACAGTTGCTTCCTGCTGGCGACACATGCATCCTTGATCTCGTGCTCAAGGAAGCCCTCGATTCAAATCTCCACAGGGTATATCTCGTCCTCGGGTATGAATCGGACAGGATAATGGCCCGGCTACGTACTGACCCCCATCACTCGAAGCTGAGCATAGTAGAAAACCCCGCCTATAAGCAGGGGATGAGCACTTCTATCATCGCGGGGCTGTCTCTGGCGGAGACCCTTTACGGGGATATCATGATAATCCTGGCTGATATGCCTTTCGTCAACAGGGAGGTAATCAACCGGCTCCTTCACAGTTACCTCCATTCCGGCCTGCCCCTTGGAGCGGTAAAGGTCGGAGGCAAGCGATCCCATCCCGTGATAGTAAACCGGGTCTTTTACGGAGACCTGCATAGGCTCAAGGGTGACGTCGGTGCCAGGGGGCTTTTCAGGAAATTTCCTGATCGAGTCTTTCTCCTTGAGGTGGATGAGGGCCCTTATGACATGGACATCGATACCATGGAAGATTATGAAAAATTTCGTGAATACATAAAGAACCACTCACGGGAGCGGGGATGAGCTCTTGCCTTGATATTCCCCCCCTGAAATAACGCATATACTTGGCTTGACCATATCCAGAAACGCCCTGGAACAGGACGTTACGGATATTACAGCAATGTGTCTCGACGCAAGCGAAAAAAGAGCGATCAGGACGAATTGATACCCTCTGTTTTGGAGCCGGATGGAACATCTAAGGAATAAAGGTCCTATCAGTAAGAAACACCTCATCAGACTGATTCGCCATAGCCTTCAAACTCCTGATTGACTTTTGGCAGCCTGACTCCCGACAAAGCTCTGCCGCCCGCCGGAGCAAAATGGAGGCCAGTCGGATGCAGGGGGATTAGGTGCTGACGCCGCCGAGTAAATCTCCTTCAACCCTCGAATAGAGTTCGTCAATCTCCTCCTGGAGTTCCATTGTACGGGCCAGGGCAGTCACGATGCGGCAGTAGGTGCGGATCTCGTCGAGGCTAAGCTGTCGTCCACGGCGATCTTTCAGCCATTTTCCGCAGACCTGATAGCCGCCGATGGGATACTTCCACGCTTCTATCGGTACAGGAGCAAAGTATTGGCTCTTGTTGGTATAGACGCGATCCCTATCCGCCTCGTAGTAAAAGCCGTCACGCTTGTTCTTCGCCACCCTATTATCACCCTCGCCCTCAAAATGGGCCAAGGGCGGGTCTAGTTCGGGCGATTCCAGGAGATGCAACGCCACCAGACGCCTGCCAAGGTCGGCCAGCGCTTCAAATACCTCCCGCTTTGCGGAGAAAGGGATGCGCGGGAAGTCCAGCCGCAAGAAGTCGGAATACCGCTCCCGGTAGGATGGGGCGTAGAGCACGGCATAGATGTAGTGAAAGACCTGTTCTGGTGCAGGCTGTTGCCCGTACGCTTCGCCTAGGGCGTTGAACAATTCAGGGTTGAGGTTGGGCTGGCGTTCCTGCGGCTCGATGGCGCTGAACAGGTTTCCTCGTTCGGGGTCGGGGTAAATATAGAGGGGACAATGATAATCAGTTGTTTTTAGGGAAACAGCTACATGCTCTGAGATGGATTTTGAGACAAAGGCATGGTGCCAGTCTCCAATATGTTCTACTCTCCTGGGGATGATTAGGGCCAAGTTCTCCCCCGCCAGCATGTGGAGCATAACACGTTTGACAGTTCTCCACACGACAGAGTCGTGGTAGAAAATCCAGCGAACATCAAAGGGCCGATACAAAACTGGTACAGTTAACCGCTTTAACTCCGAGTCAGAAACGCTCTGGAGCATTTGCCATGCGCGCCTGATACTCCATCCCTTCTTTTCCCTTATCTGAAAGAGTAGATGGAGCTCATCATCACTGCCCGGATTATGCTTGAAAAGTCGAATTCTGTTGACCAGTACATTCTGATCGAAATCTATATCATAATTGTCGCTGGCTGTGGTCATACCAACACCATACAAAGGGAATATCTCAGTCACTTTAGGGAAGGCGTGGTACCGTTCCAACCCCTTCTCATCCCGCGGCACAAAGAGATAGAATTCCGGTTTGGGATGGATTTCGATCCAGGGGGTCGTTGTCACGTCGTGTTCCTCCAGCCACGCGTACTTGCCTTCCCGTAGGCCCCACAGGTCCGCATGGCGCAGAATGGCCTCCCGCCGGTCCCTCGTTTTGACGAAAAAGGCAATCGCCACGCCCAGCCAGGTGCGACTCTTCGGCCAGGGAGGAGAAGCCAGGAAGTTTGCTGGCCTCCAGCTCACTCATGTCCAACGTGTTGGTCAGGTAGAAGGGGATACGTTCCTCTTCTTCCAGCCGATGCCCCAATTCCTCCAGGAAAAAGGCCATTTTGAGATGACCCACTGCAAAGGGATCCATCATCAATTCAAATCCGTAGAAGTTCTGGAGTATGTGACTGTGGATAAAGGCTTCGCGACCACCGGTCCCGTACTTGGCGGTGAACTCGTGGGTAGCTCTCTCTGCCGCACGGGCGACAAAAGTCATCGTACCGGCTGCCGGGTCGAGAAGAGTCACGTCTGTTGAAGCGAGGCCGTCGTTCTTGCCGAACCTCTCTTTCAGCAAAACGTCGAGGGAGCTCACGATGTACAAGGCCACCGGGTCTGGAGTGTAATAGACGCCTCGACGCTCTCGCTCTTCCGGGTCATAACGGGCCAGGAACGACTCATAAAAGTGGACAACAGGGTCACTGCCCTTCCCGTTACGGTAATAACGCGCCAGCATCCCCGAAACGTCCGCCACGGCCAGGACACCGGTGATGTCATCCACGATCCACTCCATCTCGGTGGGTAAGTCTCCCAAGGAGATGAAGCGGAAAAGATCACGCAGTACTCCGATAGTGTGAGGAATGTGGTCAAACGCCCCCTGGCGGGTGAAGCCCTTTGCAGCCCGGGTGCGTGCAGCGAACAGTCCGTAGGTGATCGTCTGGGCGTACAGGTCGGCAAACTCCTCCGGCGTGAGGCTGCCGATGAAGAACTTCTGGAAGGCCTCGTAAAATCCCGAGAGTTGGCCGTCACCCTGCTCTTGTTCGCTGGACAACTGCTGGAACACGATATCGCGTAGAAAACGGGTACGCTTCGCCAGTTCCACGGCCAGAGATTCCGCTGTAAGCGGCCGAGGAAAAGAGAATTGGAAAAACTGCTCCAGCAGTGCCCACGTACCATCCGCATCTTCTATAGGAGGTTTCGTCTGCAGCTCGGTCAGAACGAAGGGACGTGCCAGTCGGGCCGTAGCTATACGTCGTCCATCTCGATACAGCCAGAATTCCAGAAAGTTGGTGAGAATCAGGTTAGGAAATGTCGCTCGGTACCGTTCCGGCTGCTCCGATGACTCAACCTTGTGCAAGTCCGTAGAGGGGGCCTTGGCTTCAAGGTAACCAACGATGTGAGTGCTACCGTCCCAGATGCGGAAGTCGGGATTGCCAGCTTCGCTTGGCCGAGGCAAGACGGTCACGTGGATGCCGGAGCGACCGGTGACCCGTACAAATCCTTGAAGAAGGTCCTTCAGCGCGGAGTAGAAACTTTCCTCACGTGCATCACCTGTGCCGACGACCCGAGTGAGTTCCTTGAGATAGTTGTTGAATATTTTTTTCGAGCCCATCTTTATGCCATCAAGCGCCTAATCGCAGAGCTGGTTGCAATTGCGACGGCTAGAGGTCGCCCGCCTCATGCAGGCTGGTTAGAAACACGCACACTTATGGGCGAAAATTTCTGGCCTTACGGAATCGTGCCGAACCGCAAGGCCCTCGATACATTGTTCCAGTATTCCTGCGAGCAGGGCCTGGCAAGTCGAAAGCTGACGATCGAGGAGCTCTTTCTTCCGTCAACGATGGCGTTTGAGGAGTAACCCTTGAACGCTCGCAAGAAAAAGAAACGTAACATCGGCCGCAAGGCGGCTCCGGTATCCTCAAAACGACGCTTTCCAGTCATCTGGGTGATTTAACCTAAAGCTCATTAACGAGTATAAAGCATGGGTTCCCGTTGTAATTTTTCAGATTTTTTGCGGGACTCTGGACTACCATAGTCCTCAAATCGTACTATTCCTTTGGGATTTCCGCGAGCATTGTCCATTATGTATTTCTTTCCATTAACTATGAACAGACAAGCTCGGTGGTAGTTGCCTTTAGGAGACATAAGCGCTCGATCAGCTACGATATATCTGCGAGCTTCGTAGCCGGCTTTATGTAAAACATACACGGTGAAAGCGGTGATTTGTGCACAGTGGCCATACTTGTTTGTAAATACTCTCCGTGCTTCTTCCGGGCCCTCACCATAACCCCTGACATACTTATATCTAATAACATGCCTTTCATAATAGTCCAGCAGTTCCGGGGAATTTAGTCTATCTGTTACTATATCAAAATCTTTCCACCTCAAATCTTTATTTCCGGATTTTACTTCTTTTATGATCACTCGTGCTTTTCGTTTGAATATTCTGGGTTGGTATTTATAATTAGTAATGATAAGTTTTTCTAAATATTTTTTATCATTCTTATGTCTTAAAAACAGTTTTTGCATTTCTTTATCTTTCATATTGTCTATTATTATTGAAATCTGTTCTTCTGAGAGATTAATAGACTCGAATTGAAAATCCCATGCTGTTCTAAGCAATTTTTGTAGTGAATATTCTTTCAAAATGTCTCTTGCATCATCCAGTTTCCCATCTTCAGCCAGCCAAAACAAAGCTTGTAATGGTGAACAATACTTCCTTACCTCGGGAATACCAATCAAATACATCTCTTCAAAGGCTTTATTAAAAGCATTTGGATTTTCATCATAAAGCTTAATTAGCTTTGCCAGAGCATAATTTTCGTTAACGGAAATTCCATCCTGAAGCTCCGGTAGTTTCCCAAGCTCTTCGGCAAGCAGGGGATTATTCTCATGTAAATTATTTAAAATTGATGGACAAGAATTGCCGGAGAAGGGAATGTTAGGCTTTGAAGGGCCGGAAGAAGCGCAGCCGGAAAAGAAGGACATCATACCGACAATTAATAACAATATCAGATAATTATCAGCAGTTCTTTTCATACGGTTTTTCCTCTTTTCGTAAAAAGGGACGCCCATGATTTTATGCCTTGCTCAATCAAACAATTTCCATTGCCGATCGTGAGCCAGTTTTTCTCCACGCCTTACCGCCCTGCTAACACCAGACTGCCCCATTCCAAGGATCTGAGCAACGGCAGTACCAGCCATGCCCAACTCTTTAACAGCCCAATAGCATACCAGGCTTCTCGCTTTCACACGCTGAGGCTCTTTGCCAGGAGTCAAAATCCTGTCCCTTTTCATTTCAAAGACTTCTGCCACCCTCTCAACAACCCTATCAAAGTCATAACCTTGGGTTTTGAGTCTATAGCGTCGCTCAAATTGCTCATCCTCCTGTTCCAGCACCGATTGCACAAAATCACTATCCCCAAGGATCCGTTCATCACTCTTCAAATGGATTCCTGATTTTAGCAAGGCCTTCAGTGCATTCCACCCTCCCGCTGTCCTTATCAGTCCACCACCAATTAATTCCGGCCTTCTGCCCAGCTCAATTCCCTCTTCGACAAATAATCGGTATTGCTTGCGAGCCGAAGAGACTCTTCGGCCAAAGTAACTCAGAACGGTGTCAATATCTTGCCACTCATTACCTCTTTTGCCCATTAAGACACTGTGCCCACAGTACGGATACTGATCCAGCTTTCCCAGGGTTGTTACAATTCCTGCTCTCAGGGGATTCAAATGGATGTAACGGACCAATTCCAAGAAATAAGGATCTTCCTGGCACAGAATTGACTTGTAACGGTTCTGAAACAGGTGGCCATGGCGGCCATGTCTTCGATTGAACGAAACAGCATATCCGGTCAGCATCCTTCTCATTACCGTGGCTATGGCTACATTCCCCGTCCTGAGCAAGAGGTGAAAATGGTTTGGAATCAATGTCCAGGCGTAACACGCTGTGGAAGTTTCTCTCAGAATACTACCGAGTCTATCCATAAAGTTCTGCCGGTCGGCGTCATCCCGAAAGATATTTCTTCCCTCAATTCCCCGGCAGATGATGTGATGCAGCGCTCCGGGAGAATCTATGCGAGCTTGGCGGGGCATGCCTTCTATTTATCAAGAATACAGGGAAAAGGAAAGCATAATTTCATGGGCGTCCCCTTCCCTTCAAGAAGCTGCTCACCTCGAGCCCCCCTTCATCAATGGAGATGTCTATTGAGCCCAGTTGGTCGATTCTCAGGATCCGGCATCCCGCGTCTTTCAGCCTCTTGATCGTCTCCGGATGGGGAAACCCATAGGGATTGCCCCTCCCCCCTGAAATAACGCATATACTTGGTTTGACCATATCCAGGAAGGCCCTGGAACAGGACGTACGCCCGCCGTGGTGGGGGACGAGGAGGACGTCACTCCTCAGCCTCGGCCCGGCCCTTTTCACCAGCAATTGTTCTCCCGCCTTTTCAATATCGCCTGGGAACAGGAAGGATATTCCCCGGTAGGAGATCTTCAGGACCATTGAAAGGTCGTTAGTCCTCATTTCTTTTCCGTACCGGAATTCTCCGTCTCCCGCGGGAGGCGGGTGAAGCACCTCGATTCTGACCCCCGAGATTGACCTGGATTCCGCCAAATCCATCGGGAGACGCATCTCTATGTCCTCTGACTCTACTATGCTCATCAGGTCTTTGAATGACTCGCCTTTGGGTCTCTGGCCATTGTACCAGAACTCACTTGGTCCGAAATGTCTCGCTATAAACCTCAACCCGTTCAGGTGGTCGGGATGGGGATGGCTCAAGACCAGGTAATCCACCCTGCCTATCTTGGACCCAAGAAGGTAAGGGGCCACTACCATCCTCCCCACGTCAAAGGTATCCCGAGCGAAACCCCCTCCATCCACGAGCATCCTCTTCCTGCCGGGAAAGCGAATCAGCGCTGCATTTCCCTGCCCCACGTCCAGGAAAGTCACCTGCAAAGGTCTGTTGAACCTGGTCCTGTAGACCCAGTAGGAGATGTCTCCTAAGGCAAAGAAAAGGATCAAGCAGATGGCCGGCCTTTTCCACCTCGTTCGACTCGGGGCGAAAAAGAAGAGCACGAACCCGTAGAAAAGGCTTATCTCAAAGATATTCGGGATAAACGTCCAGCAAGCGGACCAGGGGAGGTCAGCCCAGAACCCCGCTATCACCTTCATGCCGTCCACACCCCATGAACTCGCTCCCAGCAGGCACTTGGAAATGAAATGGGAAAAGGGCAAGAAAAATACCGCAAGGAGGCCCAAGGGCAGTACCCACAATCCCAGGATAGGGAGCACGGTCATGTTTGCAGGCACCGACACCAAGGAGACCTGGTGAAAGTAATAGGCACTGAGGGGAAGGAGAAAAAACACCGCCGAGATGGTTACCACAGCGGTCCCAATCATATAGGAATAGAGCCGTCTGAGAACGGGTTTTTTTTCTCCCCCTGTCCCATGGAATGGTGAAGGCATCCTTTGCATCAGCTGCGGGCCAAGGAGGAGAATCCCCACCACTGCCATGAATGATAACTGGAAGGAAATACTGGATATCGCCCCGGGATCCAAGGATAAGACCACTAAAGCCGCAATGCCCAGGGTAGACCAAAGGTCCCGCTCCCGGCCTATGATCATGGAAGCGAAATAGGCAAGGGCCATTATCATGGCTCTCTGACTCGAGACCCGGAAACCGGTAAGGGCTGTGTACATGATCACTGTCACCATGCTGAGCAGGGCGGAAACTTTTCTGATGTCGGTCTTCAGGGAGATCCTGGAGGAGAAGGATAGGAGAGTCTTGAAAAGGGAAAAGGCCAGCAATGCGACCAGCCCTATATGAAGGCCGGATACCGCCAGAATGTGCCCGAGCCCGGACCTGTTGAGTCTGTCCCTGAATGAGTTGCTGATCCTCTGCCTCTCGCCAAGGATCAGGGCGACCAATATGCCTGCATTCTCAGGCGGGAGATTTTCCCAAAGAAACTCTTTGGCACTCTTTCTGGCCCCTTCAATCCAGCCCCTTGGAAACCCCAGTTTTGCCATGCCCATGGGCACGACCATTCGGCCATCTGAAACAGAGGCCGAACAGTCGAAGCCCTTCCACCTCATGTAGGACGCATAATTGAACCCGCCCGGGTTGTTGAAGTTCTTGAACAGGCCAAGTCTGGCAGGAAAATGAATTTTATCCCCGGGGTGGAATGTTCGCGCATTCCTGTAAATGGTGAGGCGGCATTTGGCATCGGTCCTCCTCTCCGTGGCCGCCCTTTCTCTCCCCACCTTGATCTTGTGGATCCTGATTGCGTACCCGGCTACATCCCCCGATGAGCTGAGCTGTTCCAGGACGGTTGCCTCCAGGGTGACCTTTTCTCTGCGGTCGGCAAGGTCCATCACGAACGGATCCGTGTTGCTTCGAGGTGTCAAGAAACAACCCAATGAGAAAAAGAGAGACAATAGGGCCCATTTGGCGGGTCTGGAAGAAGGTAGCGCCAGGAAAATCAAGAGAGTGAGTAGTATAAACGGAAGGGTGAGGTTGAAAAGATCGGGCAACTGCCAGGATAGGGATCGGCCCACCAACAGCCCCCCGATGAATGCCAAAAGGAGGGGGATCAGGGGACGACTGCCCATTCTAAGCCTTTTCCCGCCGGATCCTTGCACCGAGGGCCTGGAATTTCTCCTCCAGGCGCTCGTAACCCCTGTCCAGGTGGTATATCCGGTGGACTTCCGTGGGTCCGCCTCTTGCTACGAGTCCTGCAATGACGAGTGAGGCGCTTGCCCTCAGGTCAGTGGCCATGACAGGCGCAGCGAGCAGGTATTCCCTCCCCCTCACCAGCGCCTGATTACCGTCAATCTCGATGTCTGCGCCCATCCTCCTCAGTTCACCTACGTGGATGAACCTGTTTTCAAATATTGTCTCCCTTATGATGCTCGTCCCCTTTGATATGCACATGAGGGCCATGAACTGGGCCTGAAGGTCTGTCGGAAACCCGGGAAACGGCATGGTCTTGATATCGGCTGAAAGGATCTCCTCCGGCCCCTTGATGAAGAGGGATTCTCCCCTCTGCTCAATCTCAGCGCCGATCTCCTGGAGTTTTTCCACTACGGCAGTATTGTGCTCTTGCCGGCACTGGTGGATCGTAACCTGGCCGCCCGTCATTGCAGTTGCTATCATAAAGGTGCCTGCCTCTATCCTGTCCGGGATGATCCTATGATGGGTCGCGGGCTCCAGTGCCTCGACCCCTTCTATTACGATCGTATCCGTACCTTCACCCTCTATAACAGAGCCCATGCTGCGTAACATCCTTGCCAAATCCTGAACCTCAGGCTCCCTGGCAGCATTTTCAATCACGGTCCTACCCTTTGCCGTGACCGCCGCCATCATAATGTTTTCCGTGCCCGTAACAGTGGGGATGTCAAAAAAGATGTTCGCACCCTTCAGCCTGTCTACCTTGGCGTTGATATAGCCGTGTTCAAGGTGCATGTCTACGCCCATGGCGGACAGTGCCCTGAGGTGAAAGTTCACGGGCCTCGCCCCTATTGCGCATCCTCCAGGGAGGGAAATCCTGGCTCGACCCAGCCGCGCGAGTAGCGGACCAAGCAACAGAATAGAGGCCCTCATGGTCCTGACCAGGTCATAGGGGGCCTCATGGTCAGCAATATTATCTGAGTTTATTCTGAGCCCACCATCCTCCCCTTCCTCGAAAAGGACCCCCATATTGGACATTATCTCCCTTACGGTCCTTATATCCCTCAACTTTGGGACATTGTAAAGACAGTGCCACCCACCAGTAAGTATGCATGCGGAGATAATCGGCAGGGCGGCATTCTTGGCCCCGCTTACGCGTACCTCTCCCCTTAGTACATCCCCACCTTCTATGACAATCTTATCCATCCTGTGAAGCGGCTCTGGCTTTGGACCTTGCAACGGGGGGAAGGATCTTCCCACTCGCTGTTCAAATCATTCCATTTCGTATAAATTTTAGTTTATAATAGCCCCATACTACAGTCAATGCATATTGATTCATGGGGTTGATTCATGGGGAGAAGCTGTAGTGGAAGCCAAAGAACCCAAATTCTTGGTGGATGTCATGTTGGGCAAGTTGGCCAAATGGCTTCGGATCCTGGGTTACGACACCGAGTACGTGAAATCCACCTCTGCCCAAGGCATACCCAAGTCCACTCTTGCAGGGAGGATCCTCTTGACCCGCAAAAAGGATGCGGCGGGAGAAACACGGGACTACATCTTGATCCGTTCAGAAAGACTGGATGAACAGCTCAGGCAGCTCAGGGAATCCGGCCTTAAGCCCGATAGATCAAGATGGTTTACCAGGTGTTTGAAATGTAATCGACTCCTGCAAAGGGCCGATCTTGAGCAGGCAAGGGACTCGGTACCTGATTATGTCTTGTATGAAAACGGCAGCGAGATACGGTTTTGCACCTCTTGCATGCGCTATTACTGGCCAGGGAGTCACAGGGAAAAAATGGTGCTTAAGCTGGCGAACTTGGGATTTTGAGGCCCCCTAGCCTCAAAAAGACAAAAAAGGGCCTGACCAGCAAGGGTCAGCCCTCCCGGTTTGCGTAAAACCTTTTCCCTGATTGGTCTCTTATCTCTTCCTTGACCTGGACGACGCCTTGGCCTTTCTCCTGGCGGGGGCTTTCTTCTTCGGCTTTGCCTTTTCCGCAGCCTTAGCTTTCTTGAGCTGTGCTTCTAGTTTTTTGATCTTGGCTTTTGTCGCTGTGACGTCCTTATTAAGCTTTGTCAACTTTTTCTTTGCCTGTCCCATCCTGTATTGGATTTGTTTAGCAGTCGCCATAGTCTCTCCTTTCCTGTTGGTTTGATAAAAAGCATATTGTGGGAATGATAATATATTAAGAATAATAAAAAGTCAAGAAAATACATGCCTTTGATAACAAAGCAAAGGTAAACTATATTAGATTTCGCTCCATACTCGTATCTAATGAGGTTGCTTCTATAGATTAGTTCATTAGGGTTGAAAGAGCTTTTGCATAATAAATGAAAAAAAATGCAGCTAATAAAGGAAGGGCTATAATTCCTGTCCAACGGCAAACTAAACTTGATGGGCAGTCAGGGATGATCGGGGAGTTCACTATGTGGGATGGGGATTTCCCTGTCAGCCCAAGAGAATGGTCCATGGCCAATAGATCACTGAGAGGGGGAACAAGAGGACATGGAGAAAGAGCAAGACCACCTCCAGGGTGACGAGGGCCATGCCAAGGAGGTCACCGGTAAACCCGCCGAAGTCTCTCTTGAAAATTGACCTGAAAGCCTTTGATAGGGCCCATCCCATCGCAAAAGAGACAACGCCAAGGAGACCGAACAAGACACAAATGCCCAGCGAAAGCAGATGGGCCTTCAGTCTGTGGGACTGGGTGACACCTTGAGAAAAGGGCTGACCCATGCCTTGTCCTGATGACCTTGCATATGGCAGCGTAATCACCAGCTCTACGGCTATATCCCGTGAAAGCACCATGACAAGAACCAGGCGCAATATCGATCCCTGAGACAGAATCCTTTCCATGGCCGACCACCTTGCCAGGAGAACGGTCACCAGGGCTATGACACCGAAGGCCCCAACATGTGGGTCTTTCATGGTTGAAAGCTTCGTTTCCCTGTCCCCGCCCTTGCCGATTGCGTCTGCCCAGTCTGCGAGACCGTCCAGGTGAAGGCCGCGCGTCATGATGATATCCGCCGTGATCAGGACAAGGGCGCCGCCCCACGACCATTCCGGTGCCAGTATTCCCATCCATGTGACCCCCAAGAAATAGTGAATAAGTCCAAGCATGAGCCCTACACAGGGAAACCATGGCAGGGAGTCAGGAAAGGTGCCCCCTTCTCCACCTGGAACGGGGAAGACGGTCAACGTCCTTAAGGCGGTAACCAGCCCTCCAAGGCCCTTTTTCTTGTCGCCATGCATCGTGCCCTCCATTCCATGAAAAAACTTTAGGCTCCCGGCTCGATACCCGCTTCCTCAAAGGTGGACATGTCGTTGAAAATCATGAATGAGTCCTCCATGATCTGCATGGCAATCGCTGCTCCCGTGCCCTCTCCAAGCCTGAGATCCAGGTCGAGCATCGGTCGGATTCTCTCTGCTTCAAAGAATGCCCCGTGTCCTTTTTCCAAAGACCTATGGGAAAAGAAGAGATAATCGCGCACCAGGGGATTCAAGCGCATGGCAACCAGTGCGCCTGCACTGGAGATGAATCCGTCTACCATGACTGCCATCCGGTTTGCTGCACCGCCCAAGCATAGACCGCATATACCGGCTATCTCCAATCCTCCTAGCGCTGCGAGTATAGAGACAGGGTCTTTCAAGAGATGGCGGTTCTTTTCCAGCGCCTTCTCTATTATCTTGACCTTCTCTTGATATCCCTCCTCATCAAGTCCCGTACCCCTTCCCGCCACCTCCGAGGGATCAAGACCCAGTATCGCGGCAAAGATCGCCGCCGAAGGTGTGGTATTGCCGATGCCCATTTCACCGGTAGCAACCATTTCCGTGCCGCTCCCTTTCGCCTTCTCCGCCATCTCAATACCGACCTCAATGGCCCTTTCCGCTTCTTCTATTTCCATTGCCGGTCCCAGGGCTATGTTGCGTGCCCCCCTTCTCACGTTTCTTCTGATCAGCCCCCCGTCATCTCCCAGGTCCTGTTTCATTCCTATGTCAATAATAGAGACCTTTGCGCCGGCACTCCTTGCAAGTACGTTGATAGCGGCCCTATCTCCCAAGAAGGTCTTTACCATCAAGGCGGTGACCTCCTGGGGATAGGCGCTGACCCCTTCATTTACCACGTCATGGTCCCCCACAAAGACAAAGACCTCCTTGCCCGGCATAGATATGGGAATCTGTCTTCTGATGGCCACGTAGCGCGCGGCGAGGGTCTCCAGCATTCCCAGGCTTCCCCTCGGTTTAGTTAGGTTGTCCAACCTCTCCCTTGCCTTTGTCATCCACTCCTGCGACACAGGCGAAATCCTATCAATCGTCTCCCTTAGTTTCATATCAATTCCTCCCTTCAGTGATCTTCTCGTAGATGCCTTTGTGTTGTTTCCGTTCCCCACGAAGAAAAAACCCCACCCAGGCAGGGAATACTCCCTGACCAGGATGGGGTAATGGCGTCACCATCCTTAACTTATCCCATGACAGGCAGGTCTTCTGGCTTTCCCGTCCCACGTTCGCCTTCCCGCCCGCACTTGCGGACAGTGACTTTTCATCCCGCCTTTGCGCCCCTGCTTTTAGAGGCTCGATTTGCCCAGGCAAGGATCGCCCCGCAGGAACTTCACGTGGGAGCCGTCATGCATCACTGCATGCCGGGATCACAGCATCGGCCATAATGCGACGGATTCGCACCGTCTTCCCTTTTCACCCGCTCTCCCTCGAAGAACAGGAAGAGTCAGGCACCTGTCATGGCTCTAGATTATGATCCATATCTCATTGAAGATCTTAAATACGAAATTCTTTGGAAAAAGTCAAGGGCCTGCATCACCTCTCTGCTGTCCCTATGCTTCTTTACCAAAACCTCGCTCCGGCCAGAAGAATTCTGGCCCGGTACTGGCAGCGAACAAGGTAGAATCTCTGAAAACATCCATTCCTCCCCTCTTCATGCCGGTTATGTCTTGACTTTTTGACACGTGTTTATTTATGTTGAGAAATACGAAGGCGGTTCAGATTGTGAAAAATATCACCTAAAAGAAAGGGGGTGATGGATTTTTCTGGAAGCAGCGGAGTCTTGTAGAAGTCAGTGCTTGTTCTTGAACCTATAATCTAATCATCATGTACTGATCTTGTCTTATTTTTGATGACCTGCCATGCATGCGTGCAGACATGCGGAAGAGGGTTTTGAGCTCGAATATCCCGACTTTGTCTGCCTGCCCGAAAACAAAGGAGGAATCTGATGGCCGGAAGCACTTATAAGATCATTGAATTGGTCGGAACCAGTGACAAATCATGGGAGGAGGCAGCCAAGACTGCCGTGGAGACTGCCGGGGAGAGCCTGCGAGACCTTAGGGTGGCGGAGATCACGAAACTGGATATGACAATAGAAAATGGGAAGGTCAGCAGGTACAGGGCAAGGGTGAATCTTTCCTTCAAGTACCAAAAAGAGTAGTTTTGGACAAAGGGGGTCCGATCTGATCGGGCCCCGATTATGGGACATGCTGAAAGTTCTTGATGCTGTTCCCCGAAGACTCGATTTTCGGTTTGGGACATGAACAGATAATAGTACACCAGGGTCCGCAGTTCGATAGGTAAACATGGATAACTCCCACCAAAGATTGACCGTACTGGATCAAATCACATCCTCTGACAGGGTCAGGAGAAAGATCATTGACGCCGCTAGTGCCTTGTATGCGCAGAAGGGCTATACCGCCACCTCTATAGAAGAAATCTCTGAGCGCGCCGGTGTAAGTCTGCCCGTTACCTACCACTACGTAAAGAAGAAATCGGAAATAATGAAGATGATCATGGAGGATATGCTCAAGGCATTCAGGGAAAGCCTCCTTGGAGAGTTGAGGGCAGCTCATGATCCCAAAGAAAAGCTTTCTATCGCTGTCAGGCTGTACTTCAGGATCACAGATCAAAATCGTGAAAAGGTTCTCCTCATGTACCAGAAATCAGGCTCCCTTGATAGGGAAGCCAAGTCTCGAATAATGCAACTCGAGGTCGACCTGTCTGAGATCTTTTCTGCCATAATCAAGGAGGGGATACAAGAGCACACTTTCAAGAAGGTGGATTTCGATCTTATGTCTTACAATATCATAATGATGGCGCACATGTGGGTCTTGAAGAGATGGCATTTCAAGAATCGTTTGAGCCTCCAACAATATATTGATCTTCAGATCTCTTCCATCCTGGATGCCCTTCTTTCTTGACATCTCTCCGATTTGAGATACATACACTCTCAGCCCGCCTATGTAATGTGGATCAAGTTCTTGAGTTATACACGTCCCCCGGGCCCTGTGGGGATGTCTTCTTAAATATCAAGATATGCCTCTTCGACCCCTTTTCCGGCAAGACATAGGGGATCTTCTGATAAAGGATCAGGCCATATCTTTCCATTACCTCCTCGCATCGGCCTATCAGCCCGTCGATGCGCTGTCCCTGGAAACTTAAAAGCACGCCTTCCTCCAACAGATGGGGGGCGGCCAATTCTATCGTCTTTCCAAGATCCGCCACGCCGCGGGCCGTGACGACCTGATATCCACCTAGGGTCTTCGCACTGCCCCTCCTCTCCACTCTACCATGAACAACCTTGATGTCCCTCAAACCCAGCAGCCTGATAACGTGGCGCAAGAAATTGACTTTCTTCTGTCTGGATTCCACCAGTACCACTCTCAAGTCCGGTCTACAGATCTTTAATGGCAAACCGGGGAAGCCGGCTCCGGTTCCGATGTCCAGGACGGTTCCACCTGCCGGAAGAAGTGGGGCAGGTATGATGGATTCAAGGAAAAGTTCCAGAACGATTCCGCGCCTCGAAGAGATACCTGTAAGGTTTATTCTCCTGTTCCACTGCCACAATTCATCTAAGTAGATCCGAAACCGGTCCTCTTGCGCTCCTGATACCCTGATGCCGAATTCCAAAGCATTCCGGACGAGTGGATGGAGATGGTCTTCACGGGGCTCATCTCTGCTACTCCTGCCGGTCCTGTCTTTTATCGAATGGTTATTCACAACAAAATGATTGATTTTTTTACCTAACTCGGTTAGGTTTTATATCGTAGTTTGGTAATCCTAGTTTTGATTGCGCACTCTGTCAAGGATACCAGGAAGGGTCAAGGGCATCCTCCTGATGTTTAGAGGGTGTGCTTCAGCACGTTGTCATTTTTTCAAAGGCAAAGGGTTGATTACCTATTGTTCAAGGG
The DNA here is from genome assembly GCA_019308985.1 of Deltaproteobacteria bacterium. The sequence continues at coordinate 21,543 of JAFDHB010000038.1, forward strand.
TCTGGGAACAGCGGTCCCAGTGGAGCCCTTCTTCTTTCATGCCGTCTCAAATGTACTATGCGTAACCCTAATCGAGCCAAAACTCGATCAGGCGTTATTTGTTAATCGTTATTGGTTATAGGTCTTGGAAGACCCATACCTGAAATGATATCTCACCCCTGGTAGAAATACAAGAGTGGCGATCAGGAAGGGTTGAATAACGGATAACAAGTAACTGGTAACGCCTAATTGAGGGTTTTTCGCTCAACTGAGGGTAGCTCTTTTGCTAATTACACCAGTCTGTCGCGATTTTACGGAGGTGACACATGGAGCGGGTAGCCAGGGTATCGGAGATAATAGCTGGTTCACCGGTCAGCTTTGATGAGGCTATCAAGGCAGGATTTGAGCGCGCAAACCGAACACTAAGAAACATAACCGGGTTGAGGATACTGGAGATGCGTGTTGCTGTCGAAGACGGAAAAATAAAGGAATACCGAGTAAGGATGGAGGTTATCTTCGTCCTGGAAACATGAGATTGCGCTACAAGCTTTATTTACGTCCTGTTACTCGGACTCCTGCAGAAACCGCGAGGAAAGTTTTCAGAAGACCAGTCAAGAACTGCTCTCTGGCTTACCACCAGTACTAATGACCCTGCCCCCCGTGCAGCCTTTCCATTCCAAGAACATCGTCATCATCAGCGCGCTGAGGGGAAAATTTGAGAAAGGAAATTGTCATGGCAAGAAAGGGGAAAGAAAAAAGGGGTCCTGCTGACAGCTACGGGGATTTTCTGGAGGACGTCGCCCAATTTGCCCGGGGAGAAAGGGAAAGGGCCTTTCTTGAAGGAATAACAGACGGACCTGGAGAGGAAGAGATCCCTGTAAATGTCGGGGAAAGGTTGAAAATGGCTCGGGAAAACAGAGGGCTTACCCTTCAGGATATTTCCCAAAGAACCGGCTTTGACATTGAGTTGCTGACCGGTATCGAAGAAGGCAAGATCGCACCCCCTTTGGGGACCATAATCCGTCTCTCCAAGGCCCTGGAAATGAAAATGGGCTACTTCATTGCCGGAGATGAGGAAAAGGCCTATACCATTGTCAGGAGAAAGGACAGAAAGATAGTATCCAGGTACGACGCGAAAAAGGCCAAGTATTACGGGTACGAATATGAATCCCTTGCCCCTCACAAAAAGAACCGCCATATGGAGCCGTTTCTGGTGACGCTTCATCCTTCCAGGGCGGATGCAGAGAGATCTACCCACGACGGACAGGAGTTTATCTTTGTCTTGCAGGGGAGAGTCGAAGTACGGCTGGAAAATGATGTTCACGTGCTTGAACCTGGAGAGGCCATTTACTATGATTCTACGGTACCCCATCTGGTGAAATGTCACGGTGATGACCTAGCCAAGATCATTGCGGTACTTTATGCTGAAAAATAAATATGCCTTCACCAGATCGGGGGCCACGAGAAGAAGTTCGGTGACGATCACGTCTTCTTGGAACACCCCTTTTCCCAAAGAAGCTATAGGGGAGAGGTAACGAGAAACTGGCGTGAATCCTTGGAAGCCCCTATTGAGATCGCACAGAAGGAGGAAGAGGCATTGAAATGATCGTCTTCGATTTGGAATGTTCCGGGGGCCACGTCTTCGAAGGCTGGTTCAATTCCACCGAGTCATTCGAAGAGCAGAGCAGGAAGAAACTGGTTACCTGTCCATATTGTAATGACACCAAGATCAAGAAGGTTATCTCTCCTGTAAGGACCAAGACTTCTTCGCCGAAAAAGGATGAGGCCCCGGTGGGTATCGATTACTCCAGGCTGGTAAAGGAAATAGCGGAATACATAAATAACAATTTTGAAGATGTGGGCACTGACTTTGCTAAGGAAGCCTTGAAAATGCATTACTCGGTCACTGAAAAGAGGAACATAAGGGGCTCCGCAACCGCAGAGGAGGAAAAAACCCTTAGGGAGGAAGGAGTTGATTTTTTCAAGATCCCCGTGCCCAAGATAGATGAAGACAAGAAGAACTAGGCTGAACCTGTTACAGGTTGACAGGCGGTGGCCCAAGGTCTGATCGATGGCTGGAATGTTTCCGATCCAGACTCTCCTGGATCGAGCCCTGGCAGAAGATGTCCCTGGGAGCGGCCTCGGTATCGTTTGACATTTCGGACAAGAAATAATAGTATAATCCTAATCGAGCCAAAACTGGATCAGGCGTTATTTGTTAATCGTTATTGGTTATAGGTCTCGGAAGCCCCATACCTGAAACGATATCTCACCCCCGGTAGAGATATGAGAACGGCGCGATCAGGAGGGGTTGAATAACGGATAACAAATAACAGGTAACGCCCAATTTAGCGTTTTCCCTCAATTAGGGCATAACTTCCTAGGATGGTGGGCCGGACTGGGTCGAATGGATCAATCTCTTGGCAAAGCAGATATGGCTGTTTCAGATGGGAAAGGGGCTTAAGACTCTAATTGTAATACTGATCAGCTGTATTGTTATTGGTTTCTTTTTCAGCATCTATGTTACGGTTGATGAAGAAATGCCCGGTAATGCGATCGTCGTGGTCACCCTGGAGGACAAGCTTTACCATTCAATATATTTTGATCATGTTTGTGTGGCGGGCAAGACCGCCAAGACCATGACACTATCGGAAGCCCGTGCCAAAGGATTCAAGCCGCACGAGTACGACAAGGAGCTGGGATACTTTCAAGGAAATCGGCGCTTTCTTTTCTACCACCTACTTTCCAAGACCGGGGTAACGGTGAATAGCCGGTGGGACAAGAACGGAAACTGGCTCTGGTAGGGGCATTCCCCCTCGGGTCACCTCCCGGAAATACTCCAACCTGGGCACGGAAACAAAAAGGGTGGTTCTCGATTTCTGAGGATGGGGGAATAAGGCTGAAAGAGAGACAGACATACGGGAACCGCGTCAACTAGTCGGTCCAATTATTGTGACCTTGCCTTCCCTGTCGATGGAACCGAT
>JAFDHB010000206.1:0-5777 GCA_019308985.1 Deltaproteobacteria bacterium
CTTGACGCATGTTGATATTTCTTCTAAACTCTAGCTCCGATTCAAAGAACAGCAGAAAGCAGAAGGAAAGAGAGTGAGCAGTAAGCAGTAAGCAGCAGAGGAATTGGGAAATTGATACAGAGGACGGACGACCGACGACCGAAGACGTAAAAAACGTGGGAGCGGCATCTTGTTGCGATCCAGGGAATGTTTGAGGTTGGAGGCCTGAGATTAGAGGCAAGAGGAAGAAGACCGATGACCGACGACCGAAGACGTAAAGGACGTGGGAGCGGCATCTTGCCCCGGTTCTATGGCTTTGAACCCTGAACCTTGAACCCTGAACCTTGAACCTTGAACCTTGAACTTTGAACCTTGAACCTTGAGTGCCGCCCTTGGCGGCAGACCAAAACATAGGAGGACGCTGGATATGAGGCGAAAAGTCACGGTAGTAGGAGCTGGTCAGGTAGGTTCCACCACCGCTATGCGTATTGCAGAAAAGGAGCTCGCCGATGTTGTGCTCATCGACATCGTAGAAGGCGTGCCCCTTGGCAAGGCCCTGGACATCTATGAAGCCGGGCCCATAGAGCAGCATGATTGCAAGATAGTTGGTTGTACAGACCAGTACGATGCCGCAAAAGGCTCTGATATTGTCATTATTACGGCAGGTGTCCCGAGGAAGCCCGGCATGAGCAGGGACGATCTCTTGTCCATAAATATGGGTATTATGCGCTCGGTGGCAGAACAGGTAGCCAGGGTCGCCCCCGATTCTATCCTCATTGTGGTCAGCAACCCCTTGGATGCTATGTGCCACGTGGCCTATGAAGTTACGGGCTTTCCCAAAAACCGGGTAATGGGAATGGCAGGTGTCCTTGACTCGGCCCGGTTCGCCGCTTTCATAGCCATGGAACTGGATGTCTCGGTCGAAAACATCCAGACCTTTGTCATGGGGGGGCATGGGGATACGATGGTGCCCCTTCCTCGATTTACGACCATAGCTGGAATTCCTGTTACTGAATTTCTCTCCCCCGAGAGGATTGAAGCCCTGGTGGAGAGGACTCGAAAGGCCGGAGCTGAGATCGTGGAACTCCTCAAGACCGGCAGCGCTTACTATGCCCCGTCATCAGCGACGGTTGAGATGGCTGAAGCCATTCTCAAAGACAAGAAAAAGATCTTACCCTGTTCTGTCTACCTCCAGGGCCAATATGGCATAAACGACCTGTTCGTCGGCGTTCCTGTCAAACTAGGGGCCGGAGGAGTCGAACAGATCATCGAGGTGGAACTCCGAGAGGAAGAAAAGGCAGCCCTTCATAATTCGGCTTCATCCGTGCAAAGACTCGTAGAGGATATGAAACGACTGAAGGAGTCCCGCGGGTAGTCGGGTAATTTTCCGCCAAGACGAGTAAATGGCAAAGAGCACCGGCAAAAAAACAAGCCATTTTGCTGATCGCCTTCTTGGGCAACTGGAGGAGCTTGCAGATTCTCTCGGGATAGCGATACGTTACGAAAAACTCAAAGGGGAAGGGCAGGCCAGCGGGGGAGGGCTGTGTAAATTGAGGGGTAAATACTTCCTTATTGTGGACTCCAAGGCCCATACCAGTGAAAAAATTGACATCTTGGCCGTATCCCTGGCGCGTTTTAATCTCAGCAACGTCTACCTCAAGCCCGGCCTTAGGGAGTTCTTGGAACAGGTAGAAGGGCCCAAGGTTCCTGTTTCAAAACAAGATTGACCTTCCCCTTTTCCTCTTCGGCCTTTTCCGGGGGCGATAGTTGGTCCGCTTGTAAAGTTCGAGATATTTGGCAATGGCCAGCTTCATCTCCTTTCTCCCCCTTATTTCCTGAATACCCCTTATGTCATGGTAATAGTTGAGGTTATTATATATATCCGCCGATATCCTATGGAGGTAGTCGGAACGAACCAACTTCTCATCCACCTCGAACCCGATGGATTTCATTACCCTTGGACCGGCAAATATGACCAGGGCTCCGGGCTCCGCTATGACTACGTCACCCAAGGCCGCATAGCTCGCTATCGCCCCCCCGGTAGAAGGGTCCGCAAGGATGGATATGTACGGTAGCCCATGCCTTTTGAGCCTGTTTACCGACTCAATCGTTTTGACCATCTGCATGAGTGCCGAAATGCCTTCGTACAGCCTGGCGCCCCCTGAGCAACAAAGGCTTATCACGGGAAGGTTTTCCTGTATTGCATAATCAACAGCGCGCCTGAATTTCTCGCCGAACACTACGCCCATGGAACCGCCGCAGTAATAGAACTCACTGATAACCATTACCACCTTGAAGTGATAAATCCTGGCACTCCCCACCACCAGGGATTCCTTGAAATGGGATCTACCCTCTTGCCTGGCAAGAAACTCACGGTAATAATCAGTGATTGCTTCCTCTGTGAGCAGTTGATCCACGGTGAGGTTCCTGTAAAGCTCGTGAAAGGTACCGGTATCTGCAAGACAGTCAATCCATCCGGTTGCCCCAAGTATATAGGAGTAACCGCATTCGGGGCAAACATGGTGATTATCCAGGAAGTCCTTTAAGGGTATCAGCTTGCCGCACCCGTTCTTCCTCTTTTCCTGTCCTGACAGACCGCCGCATTCTATGTATTCCTTCGTGATCTCCTTCTGCTGGATACGCCCATAGTCGTCGCTGACTTCCGTCAAACTTGAATAATTTACTATCTTGATATCCGGGGGTGGTTTATGAAAGGCCCTTTTTATCGGATTTTCTATGAACTTTCTTATATTGTAGAACTTACCGCTCCCCTTGGATAGGCCGTATTGCTTGGCCCGCATTTGTCTCTTCTTGATCAGTCTCTTGATCTTCACCCTGGACAAATCCTTTATGGATCTTACCAAGCAGCTCCTGATATTGGCTGCCATCTCATCTGCGTCCGTGACGTCTTTTGGGGCAGGCACTATGCGGTCAATCACGCCCAGATTCTTGAGTTCCCTTGCCGTCGGTTTCAATATGGTCAAAGCGTCTCTGATTCTCGTCGGATCCCTGAAGACAATGGATGCCATGCTCTCGGGCGGAGCAGTTGCATAGAGTGCATCTTCCAGCTGCCACCGCAGGTCTGTGACCTGAATTGCCAGGGCCCCTCCGCTCCCACCCTCCCCGAGGATGATGGAGATAGTGCGCACAGGTATGGTCAGAAACTCCTTTATCAGGTGTGCGATGAAGAATGCCTGGAAGCGCTGGGCCGAATACATGGAAATATCGGCCCCATAGGTGTCGATAAGGGTCAATATAAAGGTCTTTTCCGCATCAGAGGCCTTTGCCTTCTTTAGGATGCCCAGGATCTGGGAATGATCATCGGAGGTCAGCATTCCATAATTCAACCTCTTCAGGTCGTCTTGGCTCCTGAGGTCTTCGGGCCTTGGCTTCTGTTGTCCTATCACATAGATCTTCCTGTTTTCGAAGTTGCAGGAACCTGCTATAAGGGAGATACCCGTAGGGTTTATGGGCTTGAAGTCAGGAAAGACCCTCTCCACAATATCCGAGGCCCTCGGACGATAGGGATGCCTCGTACGTTTCTTGAATATCTCCACTATGTCTAGTTTTTCTAATGGATATGCCATTTATGTCTTCCTTCCAGAAAACCGGTGATTTCGCCTCTTCAGTTGCCGACACACCGAGGCTGATCCTAGCAATTTTATCTCTTACCCAGCCTCTTATCAACGTCACTTTTAGGAATCCTTCCTGGCGTGCCCATTTCTGCCCTTTGCCCGGACCATTGCGATCCTTTCTCCCGTGCATGCAGAACAGGAATGTCTCCAGCGCAGGTGCAGAATTCGTGTCTTTTGTCTCTGAAGAGAATTTCGGGTGTCATTCATCCGGATCAATACCGTCCTTGCCCTGGCGGCAGGGCCTGAAAAAGTGTGAGTTGAAGTAATCCTGCAAGATGGTCCCGTGGTCGAAGGCCAGATCATCCGGCAAATTTTCCCTGTTGAACACTCCTATCTCTCTTGCATCATCGTCGGCCTTTGGCACACCCTCGGCCTTTGCCACGAAAACAAATGTAATCGTGTGATGCCTGGGATCCCTATTGGGATCAGAGTACGCACCAAGGATTGAAACAATTTTGATATCAAGGGATGTCTCTTCCTTCGCCTCTCTGATTGCGGCCTGTTCAAGGGTCTCTCCGTAATTGACGAACCCCCCGGGCAGCGCCCATCCATATGGAGGGTTTCTCCTCCTTATGAGCACTATACCATCATCAACCTCGATGATGACATCTACGGTCGGCAGGGGATTGCGGTATCGTTCAACTACCTTACCGCAGTGGGGGCACGTGATATGTTCCTTCAATCCTATTGGCTCCCCTCCAAGATGCGCCTGCGCACCAGGAATATCCTGTACAAGGCGGTAAGGTTTGAAGATACGGCCAGGACGAGCAGCGTGATGATCATCAAGGTGGTGCCGATCTTTGGGATCGCCCCCAGGAGTGACCCTATTATCAACAGGGTTATCCTCTCCGGTCTTTGCATGAGGCCCTTCTTGCATTCGATCCCAAGACCCTCGGCCCTTGCGCGAGTATAACTTACCATGTAAGAACCTACAATGGCCAATATTATTATGATTACCACCGCAGGCATTGGATCAGTGTCGGCCCTACTCCCAGGGATATTTAGGAGAGCACCGCCCCCGGCAAAGTGATAAGCCAGGCCGAGGTAAAGAAACATATCACTGTAACGGTCCAATGTACTGTCAAAGAAAGCGCCGAAAGGACTGTTCTTTCGGGTGGCCCTTGCAACAACACCGTCCAAGGTGTCAAAGGTACCTGCTATGACTACCACCCAGGCAGCCCAGAAAAAGGCCCCTGTGCTATATGCGATCCCGGCAACGATGCTCAAGATGAAACCGAAAATGGATAGAACGTTTGGATGTATTCCAACCTTTGCAAAAAAGCGCGCCAGGGGGCCTATTATCTTCAAATACCTTTCCCTGTTCTTGTCACTTATGAAAACCAGTCTTACCATGCTTTCTGCTCTACCTTTCAGTGAATGGGGACTTCGGAAATACCACCCAAACCCTGAGGTGCGCAATACCATTCAGCAAAGACGCCGGGACACAATCCATACCTCAAAGGAGGTGGAAGAGCTAGAAGATATCAAAGAGTCCCCTTGTTGTCAAAACGGCACTTACATAGGGTTTGTCATCAGCTTTGCCGCACGAATCCGTTCCCCCACCTCCCCTGTAATGATCTGGCAGAGAGGAGCGTCCCACATCCTATTCTCCAATACCACTTCACCCCTTCTTCTCAAGATTTCCCTCTTCGCCAAGACCTTGAGCAAGGCGATGTCATTGGAGCCGTACTTTGGATCCTGAACTTTCCCCGCCATTCTGTATGCAAAAGTGATCATGGCTATGGTCGTCACTGCGGCTCTATCTCGTCCATAGTCCCGAATGGTAATATCCACTGAGCCGACCCGTTCCAGGATGGTCTCAGGAACATCCTTCAATCTCGTCCCTTTGTCAAATTTTTGTGACAGCCATTGGAAGTTCTCCTTTCCTATCATATCCACAATCCCGTCCCTTGGAGTCTGTGTCATAGGTTCTCGAACGCCTCCCCCGGTTTTCTCTTCAGGCTGACTGCGATCTCACCCGTTGGTTTGAGCTGGACCTCGATCCATACCCAGCCCCTTTGTGAGCCTCAACTAAAATATACAATGAATCTGTGCAAATCAACACCTATCCCGGCTTTCACAAACTGCCCCCTGCTGGCTTCCTCCATGTGTCGCCCCGGATGATCTGGCCTGTCTGGTCTATTCGGTCTGCCGCCAAGGGCG
>JAFDHB010000206.1:5800-9163 GCA_019308985.1 Deltaproteobacteria bacterium
GGTTCAAGGTTCAGGGTTCAGGGTTCAGGGCACTCCTCGTTATCTGTTATCCGTTATTTGTTACTTGTGACTCGTCACTTGTCACCAGTCACTCGTCACTCCCCTCTTAATGTGGACCGAGGTAACCGCGTTGCCGGATTTGGACCGAGGTGACCGTGTCACCGGATTTCCACCGACATGGTCGGTTCGTTCCATATGAGGGTTCAAGGTTCGGGGTTCAAAGCCATAGAACCGTGGCAAGATGCCGCTCCCACGTCCTTTCTGTCCTCTGTCGTCCGTCATCGGTCGTCGGTCATCGGTCTTCTTCCTCTTGCCTCTAACCTCAGGCCTCCAACCTCAAACATTCCCTGGATCGCAACAATATGTTGCTCCTACACAGGGGAGGTTCAAGATTCAAAATTCAAAATTTGGTCTGTCTGGTCTGTTTGATTTGTTTGATTGGACCCATTGGTTGCCGGTGTTCCCAGCAAATCCCTAAATCTCCCAATTCCTCAATCCCTCAATCCCCTTTCTTTCTGCTTTCTCCTGAGCTGGCTGAATATCCGGATATGGGACTAATTTATTTTTTATTTGACTTGGGATCATTTTTTTATATATAATTATTTATAATTATACTAAGGAAACGTTAAGGCTGGAGGGAATTTCCATGGGATACGACAACTTGGTCTTCTTGGAGGTCTTGGAATGGTTCGACGACACTGGCAAGGAACTTGTCCACAGGTTACCTGAAAAGGGTTCAGGGGAAATAAAATTCGGTGCGCAACTGACGGTGAGAGATAGTCAAGCGGCGGTGTTCTTCTATCAGGGGAAGGCCGTCGAGGCCTTTGGTCCCGGCCGCCACACCCTAAAAACCGCGAACATACCGATTCTGACTAAGCTGGCCAGCATACCCTGGGGACTCTCCAGCCCACTCAGGGCAGAGGTCTATTTTGTCAACCTAAAGGTATTTACGAATTTGAAATGGGGCACGAGGGATCCGGTTGCCTTTAAAGATTCAGAGCTCGGCCTTATACGCCTTAGGGCCTTCGGGGTATTCAATTTGCAGGTAGTTCAACCTCTCCTGTTCGTAAATACCCTGGTGGGTACCCAGGGGATGTATACTACCAAGGAGGTCGAGGAGTATCTCAACCGCGTAATTGTGTCCCGGTTCAATGACTATATGGGTGAGACCATCGACTCCATACTTAATCTCCCGGCCAAGTACGACGAGCTGTCAGAAGGGCTTGCCAAGAGACTCAAAGATGATTTTTCCCATTTCGGCCTGGGTCTCCATGACCTTTACATAAACGCTATTACGCCTCCGCCGGAAGTGCAGAAAGCAATAGACGACAGGGCACGTATGGGGGTATTCCAAGACATGAACAAGCTTATGCAGATGAAGGCGGCAATGGCAATGGAAAAGGCCGCCGAGTCAGAGGGAGGCGCTGGTCCAGGGATGGGCATGGGCATGGGAGTGATGATGCCTGCCATGTTCGCCCAGTATTTCCAGGGCCCTAAACCAGGGCCCGATGCCCCTCCCGGGACCGAGAAATTTTCCTGCCCCGAGTGCCAGAACCCTGTCCCCACTGATGCCAAGTTCTGCCCCCGATGCGGGCACCAGTTGCTGGTATTCAGGGAGTGCGCCAACTGCGGCAAGAATCTGGTCCCCAATGCCAGGTTCTGTCCCCGGTGCGGGCACCCGGCTGAGGAGAAACCCAAATCCAAGTTCTGTCCCAAGTGCAAGGAGGAAAACCTCCCGGATTCCCTTTTCTGCAACAAGTGCGGCGAAAAGCTATAGGGATGATTCAATGGCCCCAGACATAGCATTCCATTCGCATAATAGTAACGAACCGCAGCCATGACCGACTTCCTGATCCAATTCCAATGTCCCCAGTGCGGGGCGCCGGCGACACTCCAGGAGACCGACCACCTGTTTACCTGTGAGTTCTGTAGGGTCAAATCATACCTCTTGAGCAGAGTCTACCGTCATACCCTTCCCAGCTCTGCGCCGGAAAACAAGGACTTGATCTACTTTCCCTACTGGCGTTTCAAGGGTATGATGTTCTCCTGTGTGCAAGGAGGAATAAGACACCGAATAGTCGACGTAAGTCACCAGGGCATTGCATCTCCCTACTTCCCGCCTTCCCTGGGGCTTCGCAGCCAGACCTTGAAGCTCAGATTCGTTAACCCCGATACTCGGGGGCTTTTCTTGAAACCCAGCCTCAAGTACAGCGAAACCGAAAAGATTATCCAGGAGAGACTGGCCGGAGGCTTTCCTCGGCCTATCTATGCACAAAGTTTTATCGGGGAGGCACTCAGTATTATTTACTCCCCCTTCTACGTCAATGGAAGGGTCTACGATGCTGTGTTGAACAGGCCCACTTTATCTGAAACTCCCCCTGAGTTCGATATCTCCCAGTTCCAGGGAGGCCCGGCCGATTGGAGGGTCAGATTCGTCCCCGCCCTCTGCCCTGATTGCGGGTGGGACCTTGATGGAGAGAGGGACTCTCTGGCCCTCAATTGTACCAACTGCAATTCCGTCTGGATCGCCGGCAAGGAAACATTCACCAAGATCAGCTTTGCTCACCTGCCCGCCGAAGGCAAGCCTTCCATCTACTTACCCTTCTGGCGCATGAAGGCAAAGACATCCGGCATCGAGCTTGACTCTTACGCAGATCTCGTCAAGGCCGCCAACTTGCCCAAGGTGCCGAAAGAGGAGTGGGAAGAGAGGGAGTTTCGTTTTTGGTCTCCCGCGTTCAAGGTGAGGCCAGAAACCTTCTTAAAATTCTCCAGAAACCTCACCCTTTCCCAACCAGGGGGTGAATGGATGCCCGAACTTCCTGATGCCCATCTCTATCCCGTCACCCTTCCGGTTCAGGAGGCGGCGGACAGCCTCAAGCTCACCCTTGCCAGCTTCATAAAGCCCCCGGGCATAATGTACCCGAAACTACCCGAGATCCAGGTCAAGGCCGAAAGCTTCTTCCTCGTGTATATCCCCCTCCAGGGAAGGGGCATGGAGTTGTTCAACGAACAGTTGCGCCTGCGCATCAATAAGAATCTCCTCGCCTATGCCAGGCATCTTTAGGACATCCCGGAAAACTCCGGGGCCAGAAGGGCGGGTTTTGGTTGACCCTTGAACGGGACTCCGCTGCAACCGACAATACAGAGGAGCCAAAATTCAGAAGCCAGGAGCCAGGAGAATATTGAGCCTTCACGGGCCGTTGCCCGAAGCCTGATCGACGGCGGTTAGTGGTCCCCGGGGATCTTTTCTCAACAGGCTGTTGCCCAAATCTTTTCCGCTCCACCCATTTATGCCAAAAGAAAATAGCGCTCATGGTATTTGCTGTTGTGGTCCCTGGAGGTCTTTTCTCAAGGCTCAATCAA
>JAFDHB010000207.1 GCA_019308985.1 Deltaproteobacteria bacterium
AAGGATGGTATTTGCCCCTATGACGGTGTGGGACAACCTTCTCCTCGGCGCTCACCTGCGAAAGGACAAGCAGGGGATAGCAAGAGACCTGGATAACATCTATGGACATTTCCCTGTGCTCAAGAGGAAGTTGAGTCAAGTCGCCGGCAGCCTCAGCGGGGGTGAACAACAAATGCTCGCCACGGCTAGAGCGCTCATGGCCAGGCCCAGACTTCTTTTGATGGATGAGCCCAGCATAGGACTGGCCCCCTTGTTAGTGGTACATGTAGGAAAGATTATCGAGGACATCAACCGTGATGGGGTCAGTATCCTGCTGGTGGAGCAAAACGCTCGAATGGCGCTCAATCTTGCCCACAAGGCCTATGTCTTGCAAGTGGGGAGAATAGTCCTGGAAGGGGAAGCAAAGGTCCTGGCTGATAATGAAGAGATAAAGAAGGCTTACCTGGGTATTGGGGACTAGTGTGTAGTGGGCAGAAGGGCGCGCTTCCCCGTGTTGAGTTTGCATTGAATCCGAATTTCGCAAGGCTCTTGGGTAGGGGATCGTTTACATCCTAAATTCTTCATAATATTTGCTACTTGTAGGCCTAAAAGCTCCCCTACCCTTGAAAATCAATTCGCCAAAAAGGTGAATAGAAAAGATCAAAAAGGGTTTGCATTTCTGAGTTTTGCCGCAACCCTTGTGAAATTCGGGTTGAAAGACAAAAAGTGATGGAGACTGGGAAAAGACCTTGGAGATGGGAAGAAGATGGCACGGAAGTTGTCCGGAGCATAGCAAGGACAGCGCCCGGATGTCATTCAGGTTGTGGAGTCTTGCTCTATGTGAAAGACAAAACACTCATAAAAGTAGAGGGCAATCCCGATTTCCCCTTTAACCAGGGTCGGTTATGCCCCAGGTGCCAGGTGTTGCCCCAAGTGGTCTACAACCGTGACCGAATCACGTATCCCATGAGAAGGATTCGCGCCAAGGGAGAGGTGAGTTGGAAACGTATCTCATGGGAAGAGGCATTTGAGATCATTGCATCTAACCTCCTCGACATAAAAGAGAAGCTTGGTCCAGAGTCCGTGATCTTTTGTACAGGCACGGCTCGAGACCTGCCCTATTGGATACAGCGACTCGCGCACTCATACGGGAGCCCCAACACAACCTGCTGGGGGCCCCTTTACGGGGCCGCCTGCTACAGACCAAAAGTCGTTCTCCAAAGGCTGATGATGGGAGAGAGGGCAGTGGCAGATTGCTCTCAATTCTTTCCTGACCGCTACGATAATGCCGAATGGAAGAGACCCGAGTGCATCCTTGTCTGGGGTAATAACCCTGTTGTTTCAAGTGCAGACGGCATTAGTGGGCCGTGGATTGTCGAGGGCCTGAAACTTGGATCCAAACTGATCGTCGTGGACCCAAGGAAGACCTGGCTGGCCTCCAGGGCAGACGTGTGGATGCAAATCAGGCCGGGAACAGATGGAGCCCTGGGCTTAGGGCTCTTGAATGTCATCATCAATGAAGGGCTTTACGATAAGCAATTCGTGAAAGAGTGGACATATGGGTTCGAAAAGCTAAGAGAAAAGGTTAAGGAATATCCGCCTGAAAGAGTCGCAGAGATTACTTGGATACCCAAAGATCAAATCGTAAAAGCCGCCAAACTCTATGCCCAAAGCAAGCCCGCATCTGTTCAATGGGGTGTGGCACTAGATCAAAGCAAGGAATGTATACCGACACTGCAAGCCATCGTGGCCCTTTGGTCCGTCACGGGAAATCTGGACGTACCTGGGGGGAACGTTATCTATACGGGAATCCAGGGGATGCCTACCCTTGGAAAAATGAGCAAGGAACTATCGGAAAAGACCATGTCTTCTCCTTTTCCGCTATCGCCCAATGATGGACAACATGTCATAGACCAAATGCTGGAAGGGAAACCCTATCCCATTAAAGCCGCCTGGATCCAGGGGACCAATACCTTCGTGACAGAGGCGGACCCCAAGAGGGTTTACAAGGCATTTAGCCAAATAAGCTTCAACGTTGTTGTGGACTTATTTATGACACCAACGGCTGAGGCCTTTGCCGATATTGTGTTGCCCGCTGCCACCTATGCAGAACGGGATGGGTTAACCATTGAACCGCCTCCGTTGCCTTATGTAGGTACGATTAACAAGGCTATTGAACCTGTCGGTGAATCAAAGTCCGACATGGAGTTGATCCTTGAGATGGGAAGACGCCTCAATCCACAAGCCTGGCCTTGGGAGGATGTTCATGGATGGTATAATCACATTCTTCAACCTTTGGGCATAACTTTTGAAAAGCTCAGGGAAAAGGGCTGGATTTATGCTCCATTCCACTACAGGAAGCACGAAAATGGCTTGTTGCGCCCCGATGGGGAGCCAGGCTTCAATACGCCCACGGGCAAAGTGGAGCTTTACTGCACCTCCCTCAAGAAAGCAGGGCTGGATCCCCTGCCCTATTATGAAGAGCCGCCAGAAAGTCCTGTCAGGACGCCAGATTTTTCAAAGGATTATCCTTTGATACTAACCACTGGTGCAAAGGTCTATGCCTTTTTCCACTCGGAACAAAGGCAGGTCCCATTGCTGCGTCAGCTAAATCCAGATCCTATCGTGGAAATACACCCTGATACAGCGAAAGAGCTTGGTATTCGAGACGGTGAATGGGTATGTATAGAAAATAGATACGGGAGATGCAAACAAAAGGCAAGGCTGACACCGGACATTGACAGGCAGGTTGTCAGTGCCCAGCATGGGTGGTGGTACCCGGAAAAACCCCCTTCAGAACTCTACGGCGCGTGGGAATCAAACATTGGATTGCTGATCCCACCCGGGTGGACTGGCCGCTCCGGTTACGGCTATCCTTTTAAGAATCTTCTTTGCAAAATCTATAAGGCCTAAGGAAATTATATGTCCAAATTCGGTTTACTTATCAACTATGAGTTCTGCGTTGGCTGCAGATCCTGTGAAATGGCATGTAAAATGGAACATAACAGACCCCAGGACCAGTGGGGAATCCGAGTGCGGAAGGCTGAACTGGGATCGTCAAAGGGCAAGACATATTATCTGCCCTTGCCTACGGAACAATGTAACCTGTGTGGTAAGCGGAGAGCAAGGGGTCTAGGACCCAGTTGTGAGAAACATTGCTGGACTGGGGTGATTAGATTCGGAACTATTAGGGAACTTGCAAAGCTCATGGAAGGGCAACCGGGGAGCGTGCTTTGGGTCCCGCACTGATTATTCTTGGCCAGGGATTGGCCAATTAGCCTGTAGAATAGCAATGAACCCAAAGTTGCCCTTAGGGGGAGATTGCGCCAAATGTCAATTTTTTTTCGTGAAAGATCATTGGAAAAGGGCAAGATATGGGGAAAAAGGAGGTGTTGGAGAGGGAGTTCCGGTGATACTTCCGGTCGTTCAAGTGCGGACCCCAAGGATGTAGGTCGCCGGGCAGGTAGATTGCCGAAGGCATTATGAAGCCCAATTCGGAGCAGAGACCCGGATTCAAATAACAACGCAACGGAGGCCAAAGGGATGGCTGAGATTCTTGCCATGACTGATTTTGAAATAATGAAAATAGATACTGATGTCCTGGTCATTGGTGGGGGAATTGCGGGAATATTTGCCGCTGTTAATGCCTCCAGGCAAGGGGCCAGGATTTTGATCGTGGATAAGGGACGAGTCGGCTTTTCCGGAATGTCGATCTGGGCGGACACCTTCTGCGTCTTCGATGAAAAGGAAGGGCACAGTGAAGAGCAGTGGCACAGGGCCGTGGCCATGAATGGGGACTACGTGAACAACAGGGACTACCTGGATATGCTGATCCAGGATTCGGCGGCCCGCTGGAGAGATTTGCTTGATTGGGGGGCCATAGGAACTGACAAGTTCGGGGACGCACTGCGCAAACAGATCAAGAAGCATAAAATAAAGACCATAGAGCGGACCATGCTGACGGATCTTCTGGTTGAAGAGGGCAAGGCAGTCGGTGCTATAGGTTTTTCCATCGACAGGCCCGAGTGCATATGCGTTAATGCAAAGGCGGTTCTAATGTGTGCGGGAGCAGGCGGTTATAAACCGCACGGGTTCCCTATCTCCAATATGACCTTTGACGGAGACGGAATGGCATATCGGGCAGGGCTCGCCATAAGCGGAAAGGAATTCTCAGACACCCATTTGACCAATGCAGCCCATCCCGGGTATTCCTGGGGAATTGGCGATATCAAGTGGGGACCAGGGATTGTCAAGACAGGACCGCCCGCGATGCCAAGCTCTGAGGAGAAAAGGGGGCTCAGTCTGGAGCCCTACTTTCAGGCGCATAAGGGCAGGGCTCCTATCGTGATGAGCCCTCCAATGGGAGGGCCGCAGGGGCCGTATCCCGGTTTCAAGTACAAGGGGGAGCACCCAGGGCCCCAAGAAATGGTGGGTGGCGCTGCGACAGGTATGGCGGTTCACAAGGCCGAGGGTATCGTACCCTCTGACTCAACGTGCGGGACTCACATGCCCGGCCTCTTTGCCGCGGGTGATGCCCTTTCCTCCATGCTCTGCGGAGGCAGATACTCGGGAATAGGGTTTTCATTTGCCGGCTCGGCCGTCCAGGGCTTCAGGGCCGGGAAGGCAGCCGCCGATTATGCTCTGCAAAACCCCAGGACCAGAGTTAGGGAAAGCTGGGTCAAAGACAAAGCAAGGGAGATCTTCTCACCACTTACCAGAAATAAGGGGTTCAGCCCAAGGTGGGTGACCCAAATGCTACAGGCGACAATGTTTCCCTATTACATCCTTTATGTCAAGAGGGAGGACAGACTCAAAGGAGCCCTGGCAAACATAGAATTTCTCAGGGATCACTGCGTGCCCAAGATGTACGCCAAGGATCTACATGAGCTCAGACTTGTGCATGAGACGGGGAATATGGTCCTGAACGCGGAAATGAAGCTTCGGGCATCCCTTTTCAGGAAAGAGAGCCGGGGAATGCACTACAGGGAAGACTACCCAATTAGGGACGACGATAATTTTCTGGCATGGGTCCATGTTTTCAAGGGAAAAGATGGAACTATGCAGGTGAAAAAGGTGCCAGTCCCCAGGAAGTGGAGGCCTCCGGCCGAGTTGAGCTATGCGGAGCGCTATGTCCATCGCTTTCCAGGGGAGATGGAATTCCTGGGAAAGAGGAGAAGGGAGCAGGGAGGCTAGACTATATGGCGATTGAGAGTATTGAGGGTTGCAACGGTTGTAAGATGTGTTTCTATGTATGTCCGATGGATGTTATCAGAATGAATGAAGACTCGGGACTGGCAGAGATACGCTATCCCGAAGATTGCCAGGCCTGTAACTTGTGCTCCGTGTTTTGTCCGGTGGAGGCCATCGTAGTCACAAAAGACAAATTCTCTCCATTGATGACAGCGTGGGGATGAAGGGTTCTCCGGTGAACTCCTGGATGACAAGGTGCCCGGGATGAGGAATCGCTGGTGTGTCTGTTCTGCTCCAAGTATGACTCAAAAGGAAAAAAGAGGGGAGGGAAAGAGTCGCTATGACGTTCTATGATCAATTTGTTGAAAGCATTGCCCCTGAATGGCCCTATGCCGTGAACTACGGCAAGGAGAACGAAATCGCCATGGACTTATTGATTATTGGTGGAGGCATCGCCGGGTGTCATGCCGCCATCAATGCTGCAAGGAGAGGAGTGAAGGTCGTCCTGGTTGACAAGGCCCCTATCATTAGGAGCGGTTCTGGCGGCGCGGGCGTGGATCACTGGGGTGCAGCCTTTACGCTCCAAGATCACCCCTGAAGAATCCATGGAAGGAGAAGGGGATGGCCCCTTTGGTGGCCCCTATGGTATGGGTCATATTCGGTATATTACGGCCAAGGAGAGCTGGGACGCCCTCCAGGACATGGAGAAGATGGGTATGAAGATACGGGATGTTGATGATGAATTTGTCGGGGCCGACTTCAGGGATGAAGAGACTAAACTACTATTTGCCTACGACTATAAGAACAGGAGCTGCATCCGTGTCCAGGGGGCCGATGTCAAACCGTGCCTATACAGGGAGCTCAAGAGGTTAGGAGTCTCATTGTATGAACGGATCATGGCAACGAGCCTGCTGAATGAGGGGGGTGAGCAAGGCGCAAGGGTAACAGGGGCAACCGGGGTACATTTGAGGACAGGGGAGTTTTATATATTTCGGGCGAAGGCAGTGGTTCTTTGCACGGCACAACCCCTCAAAATCTGGATATTCAACACGGAGTTGGCCGGATCTTACACTGCACACGATGATCCAAACCTGGCAGGAGATGGGAATGCCATGGGATGGTTGGCAGGTGCCGAACTTACGCTTATGGAGAGAAGCCAGGAGTCGGCGGGACCTTTCAGATATCCGGCCTACGGGACAGGGAACCCACACAATACCTGGTTCCCCTGCACTATTGTTGATGCACGGGGTAAAGAGATTCCCTGGGTT
>JAFDHB010000208.1 GCA_019308985.1 Deltaproteobacteria bacterium
GATCGCTTTCAAGATATTTTCTCACCGTTGCCTCAAATCGCTATCGTTTTCATGTTACCGAAAAAACCAGACATAATGCTCCGCCGCAATCATATTCCGGGAACTCAATCATATAATCTCCTTCGCAAAATAACTAACTATCCGTTATTAATGCTCTTTACGGTCGTCCTAAAAGAGCCGCAGGCAAATTCTTTAGAGGAGATAGAGGCCCTCTTTCCTCTGATGGATCATGACGGCTCACAGAGGTTCAATGCACAGGCTATTCGCCCCCGCTCCGATCCTTGTGGAGAATGCTGTCCCAGAATTCCTTGTCCGCATACTTCCAGTCCGGGCCAAACCTGTTGTCATAATACCAGCCTAACCTGTCGAGCCACCTCCGCCACGTGCTCTTTCCCTTCTTTTGGGCCTCCAGGACGTCGTTGAGATAAGTGGTGATGTTGGACATCTCGTCCTTGGGTATGTAAAAGGCGGCTCCCTGGAGATATGACTTCTTTGTGTCCTCTACGCTCAGCGCGTGTGCAGTGAGCATGACCGCCGTTATATTTTTCTTCTTGGCAAGGTCCAGAAGCTTGTAACCGCCCACTCCCATGATATCCAGGATAGCGATATCGAAATCCCGGGAATTCATGGCTTCCTCTGCCTGTTCAAAGGTGGCCGCCCTGGCCACGTCGCACATGGGCAAAAGGGCTTCCAGGGTTTCAAGTACATCGGGCTCGTCGTCAACAACAAGGACTTTCTTGCCCTTTAATAGGTCTTTTTCTGCCATGGTTCCATCTCCTGTTCAAAGAAGTGGTTACTTGCGGTATCGCTCGCGTTTTTCATCCTTTGCAGCCAGTTCCGCCAACCCTCCCTTTCCAAACTTGTTTATCTTTACCCCCCCTGATAACCTTGGGAAATCATCCATGAGGCAAAGTTCGTCAGGCAGCTTGTGATGGGCAATCTTGCCTTTCAAGAAATCCCGCAGTTCCGCCAGAGAAATGGTCTCTCCTTCCACCGGGATGATGCAGGCGCATATGCTCTCGCCGAGGACCGGATTGGGCGTTGCCACCATGCAGACCTCTCTTACCTTGGGGTGCTCAACAATCAGGGCCTCCAGTTCCGAAGGGTATATCTTGAAGCCCCCCCGGTTGATGAGGTCCTTTGTGCGTCCGTAGATCTTGAGGAATCCCTCCTCTTCCCGGGAAACCAGATCGCCCATGTGGAGCCATCCGTCAATGATCTGCCTTCTCGTCTCATCCGGATTTTGCCAGTAGCCCTTCATAACATGCCAGCCCGAGACGGTCAATTCCCCTATCTCCCCGTCCGGGACCTCTTTATGGGTGTCCGGATCAACTATTCGAACCTTGGTGCCGGCAATGGGCCTTCCTATGTACTTTTCCCTTATGTCCAGGGGTGATGGATAGGGGCAGATAATCCCAAGACCAGGCCCTACCTCAGAGGCCCCCCAAAAGGAGGTCAGGTAGACACCCATTTCCTTCTCTACACGGGTAATAAGGCCCTCCGGGGCAAGCTGGCCCGCGATGAGCCCGGCCCTCAGGGAGCTGAGATCATAGTCTTTACGCTTGGGATGGTTGAGTTCAAGGATGTAATGGGCAGGGGCGCCCGGTTGAAGGGTCACCTTTTCCCTTTCAATGATCTGAAAGGCCCTCTCAGGTTCAAATTTATCCATTATGGCCACAGTTGATTGGAGCAGGATAGGTTGAATCAGGACCGCGCCGCATCCGTAAGAGTGGCACATGGGCAGGAAACCGATAAATACGTCATCAGCAGTGGCCCCGAAGCCCTGAGAGTATTCCCAGGATCCCCTTACTGCCGCATAGTGGCAGATCATCGCCCCCTTGGGCTTACCTGTAGTCCCGGACGTATACAGCAACATGGACAGATCTTTTCGGTTATGGATTTCAGCGGGTGGAACGCTTTTCCCCTTGCCATTTTCAAGGAGGGCCTGAAATGGGTAGATCCCATCTCCTTTGGCTTCCTTGTCACTTACGACAAGAACGAATTCAAGGGCTGAAAGCGATCCTTTAATGCTGGAAACCGTATCCAGGTAATCATATCCTTCCCAGTCATGGAAAATGACCAATGCCTTTGCCCCAGAGTCCTTTAATATGAATTGGGCTTCTTCCTTCCTATAGTTGGGATTTATCCACACCACAATAATGCCCAGTTTCTGCAGGGCAAAGAAGCCGGCCATGAGCTCTATTGAATTGGGCATGTAAACCGCGACCCGGTCTCCCTTAACCAAGCCCAACCCCGCGATGCTAAAAGAGATGGCCTGTGCCATGGAATGCAATTCTCGGTAAGTTGCTTTTTTATTTCCATGGATTACGGCTGTTTTTTCCGGTTCCGCCCGCGCGGACCGCTCCAGGACCTGCCAAGTAGAAAGTTCCTTGAGTTTCTCTACAATGTCCATATCTCATACCCCCAAGCATATGCAATATAGGGAAAAATAACAATTTTCAACATTTAAGACAAATCCCATTTATCTTGACAGATACCACAAGTCAATGATAAAAATCAATTATTACGAAATGAGGGTTCACAATATGAAACTTTGAAGTGTGGAGATGGGGCACGCCACAAGAGAAGAATCCAATGGAGTGCGAATGATTGGTGGACGAGGGAATATCCATATGATACTAAACGGGATGTCGAGAAAGGATGATGAGGCCGCCGAAGAATGATGTGTTGAGCCCCCAAAGTTAAACCCGCTCAATAATTCGGACCACAACCCGGTAATCAGAAAAGAGAAAGTCTTTTTTCGGCTAAATAAGACAAGGGGATAGAAAGGGAGGGCAAAGATGGGAGAGAGAAAAGTAGTATTTACGGACTGTACGCTCTGCTATCACAGCTGCGGGAGCAAGGTCACCATAGAGGATGGCAAGGCCGTAGGGGTCGAGGGCCTTGAATGCCATCCCCTGAACAAAGGCAAACTATGTCCAAAAGGGGAGAACGCCCTGGAGAATATTTACAGCCCCGACCGATTGAAATACCCTCTAAAGAGGGAAAACGGGGAATTCAAGAGGATAACCTGGGATCAGGCCCTGGACGAGATAGCAAGCAAA
The DNA here is from genome assembly GCA_019308985.1 of Deltaproteobacteria bacterium. Next base: position 3,066 of record JAFDHB010000208.1, read on the forward strand.
CTTAACGGGCTGAAGGAGGCATTCGGACCCCAAGTACTTGGGGTCTTTAGTGGCTCCATAGGTGTAGAGAACCTTGAGATGGTAGGGCTGACCCAGAGATTCAAAGCAGCTTTCGGATCCCCCAATTTTTTTTCCGTGGAGAGTGTGTGCTACCGCATGCGCATACGTACGAGGCAGATTACATTTGGAAAATACCCTACAGAGGAAATGGATTCAAAGCTGTATATCCTTTGGGGGCATAACCCTGACGCCTCGGACTTTCCCCTAAAGATGGCGCTGGAGGAGAACCTGGCGAAGGGATCAAAACTGGTGGTCATAGACCCCAAGCGTATTCCTTTGGCCGATCGCGCTGACATGTATCTCAAGATAAGGCCCGGGACAGATGGGGCCCTGGCTCTGGCCCTCATAAACGTGATAGTCAATGAAGAGCTTTATGACAAGGAGTTTGTCGAGAGATATGCCCTGGGCTTTGAAAAGCTCGTCCCTCACGTGCAAGAATACACCCCGGAGTGGGCCGAAGAGATCACCTGGGTGCCGGCCGAAAGCACAAGGAAGTTGGCGCGGCTTTTTGCAGGGACAAAGGGTGCGAGTATCTACCAGGGGACCTGTACACAGGACCAGACGGCGAACGGAACTCAGAACAGCAGGGCCTTTGCTGTCCTCCAATCAATAACAGGCAATATCAACGTCCCCGGCGGATGGGTCATAAGTCCCCGCCTGAGGTTCGGAAACGTGGGGCTGGATGTGGAAGGCAAGCCCCTGGGGGCTGACGAATATCCACTCTTTTTCGAGGTCTGGGGAAGAAAGAGTCCCTACGGGGTGGTAACGCTCGTGCCGGAGAGTATCCCGGAAAAGCTCAAGGCCTTCTTGGTGGTAGGAGGCAACCCCCTCATTTCCATGCCCGACAGTAACGCCTTCAGGGAGGCCTTTGCAAAGCTTGATCTCCTGGTGGTCCACGATATGTTCATGACCGAAACAGGGCGTGCCGCACACTACGTGCTCCCTGCTTGCTCGCACCTGGAAAAGTGGGGTGTGGCATATACGTACAATGTCTGCCATTGCATCCCCTACCTCATGCTGCGAAAAAAATGCATCGAACCCTTTTATGAGAGCTGGTCAGAGTGGAGATTCTATACCGAGCTGGCCGAGCGGCTGGGCCTGGGTGACAAGTTCCCGTGGAAGTCTGAGGAGGAACTGGTGGCCTTTGAGCTGGAACCCTCAGGACTCACCTTCGACTACCTTCTCAATGAGAAGCCTGAGGGGGATTTTTATCAGCAGAAGACTTATGGTATCAAGGAAGGGCTCTTTCGGACCCCTTCCGGCAAGGTGGAGATATACAGCGAAGCCCTTGAAAAAGTGGGCTTTGACCCTCTGCCCACTTACAGGGAGCCGGAGAGAAGCCCCTTGCTGGCCGGAAAAGAATTCCTTGAGAAATACCCGCTTATTCTTTCCACGGGCAGCAGGAACTACTACTATACACACGCCCAGCACAGGAATATAAAGGCCCTGCGGGAGATGTGCCCTGAACCCCTTGCCGAGCTTGGCCCTGAAACGGCAAAGAAGTACGGCATAGGGGAAGGCGACCTGGTCATTATCGAAACCAACAGGGGGCATGTGAAGATGAAGGCCCACGTGGACGACCGGGTGGCGGAAGGTGTGGTCCTCGTGCCCCACGGATGGGAGGGGGAGGCAAATGCGAACCTGCTCACCGATGCTCAATGCAGGGAGTGTATCCTGGGTTACCCGGACATGAAATCGCTCATGTGCAATATCAGGAAGGCATAGGGAATCGCCTCGACAAGGTCGTTTTTGAAAGAGGCCTTGTAGCCGGAATTTGGGCACGGAGGCGTAGAGTCGGTCTACCAGGTTAAAGGTCTGAGATCATCCCGACTTCATCGCACTGGAAATACTTGGGGCACTTGCTGCACTCTCCCCATACCTTTGGAGGCAGTTCACGCCTTCTGATCTTCTTGAAACCCAGGGCCTTGAAAAACTCTTCATTCATGGTGAAAGTAAAGAGGTGTTTGACGCCCAGCTCCTTGGCCTCTTTCTTGAGATGATTGAAGATTTTTCTGCCCAAACCCAGTGACTGGTATTCTTGTCGAATCGCGAGGGCCCTGATCTCGGCCATATCTTCCCAGAGCACGTGCAGGCTGCCGCAAGCCACAACCCATTCACTATCCTGGCTTTCCCCTTTTTGGAGAGCCCCGCGTGGCGCACGTTCCACAGCAATGACAAAGTCCCTTATGTTTTCGTATACGTACTGGGGGCCCCTGGGGAGCATGAGGTTCATTGCAGCAAAACCGTTTACAAGCTCAAGGATTTTCTCCACATCGGCAACAGAGGCCTTCCTGATCCGAAGGGCATTTTTCCCTGCGCGGATCGCCGGAGGCGGAACCTTCGCCGCCTTTCTCTTTCTCCTTGGGGGCTTTGGTGGCAGGTCAACCGGCTCTTCCACCGGCGGCTTGATTCTATCAGGGGGATTTGTTCCCATGGGAACCTGTCCTTTTGAATTGCCGTTTTTCCAGGCCATAATAGTAAGGATATAAGGGTTATTCAACCCGAATTTCGCAAGGGTTGGGGCAAAACTCGGAATTGCAAACCCTTTTTGATCTTTTCTATTCACCTTTTTAGTGAATTGTTTTTCAAGGGTAGGGGAGCCTTTAGGCCAATTTAGGATCGTAAACGATCCCCTACCCAAGAGCCTTGCGAAATTCGGGTTCAACCCTTTTCTATCCGCCTTGGCAGGAACAGGATAGGGCCTGGCATAGTGATGAAGCAGGTGGCCAAGGTTCTCGGAGCCCCTTTGAGGCAAACCAGACTGGTGTGAAGGCATTTTCGCCTCCACACCTCCAGATTCCACCAGGGGATTGGGTCGAAGAAATGGAGACTTGACACTATCCAGCACGTCCTTAACTTAGGGCTAGAAAAATCGGAAGCTTTAAGGTGATCGAACTGAATCTTGTGTTAATGAGATCGGGGTAACCTATTCCCCGTGGCTATGTTGTTGGCTTCAGAAGGGAGTAAGGAAATGAGAAAGGCGATATGCACATCATTACTAATCCTTGTCATCACTTTGGTATTTTCTTCCCCCGGGTGGTCGGAAGATAAATCCGGTTTGTTCGACAGATCCTATATGCACGGCAGCCTGGCATTTACCACTGATTACGTGTTCAGGGGCGTCTCACAGACCAATGAGGATCCCGGCATACAGGGGAGTTTAGAGTATTCCCACCCCTCCGGGTTTTACCTGGGGCTGTGGGGCTCCAATGTGGATTCTAGCGTGTCGGATGGAAACCTGGAGATCGACTTCTTTGGTGGTTACAGGAAAGACCTAACAGAGAGGTTGAACCTGGATCTGTCCCTGTTCTATTACTACTACCCTAGCGGAGGGAGTGACCCTGAACCGGATTATTTTGAGGCCCACGTGGGGCTTGGCTATAATCTGGCCGGGTTTCTTTTTGAGCCAGAGGTAGGTGTAGGCTATTGGTATACGCCGGATTATTTCGGAGAGGATGGTGACGGACACTACTTCAACGGAAACATCGTCTTGTCCGTGGCCTACGGTCTTGCCCTTGGCGGGGAACTGGGGTATCAGACGGTCGAGGGTGATAAAACCACCGGAGGCGGCAGAGGAGAAGATGGCTCTGACGGGTTTGATTTCTGGCACTGGCGTGTCGGTCTTTCAAGAGACGTGCTGGGCTTGGGCCTTGACCTGAGCTACCATGATACCAGTGAAGCGGACTTTCTGGGGCCGGACATTGCCGACGACAGGGTAGTGTTTACCATTTCCAGGTCCTTCTAGTCTCTAGCAGGTGCCATGAACGGAAAGATCAGGGGGGTCATATTTGATATCAACGGCGTCCTCGAATTCCAGGGAAGGCCCTATCCGGGGGCACCTGAGCTGTTAGACCTGCTCCGGAGGCGAGGTATCACTATCTCAATTCTGACCAATACCACCCTGAAGAGCAGGAAGGAATGTGCCGATAAGCTCAACGATATGGGGTTCAGGGTGGAGGAAGAAGAAGTGATAACCGCTGCCTGTGCGACTGCCAGGTATCTGGAGGGCTTGAATCCGAGATCATGCTGGATAATGCTGGAGGGATCGGGTCTGGAAGAGTTCAGGGACTTTCATAATGATAAAGACGACCCGGAGTATGTTGTGGTGGGGGATTACAGGGAAGGGTTCAATTTCCACAATCTCAACCTTGCCCTCAAGTTGTTGCTCCAAGGCTCCAAGCTGATCGTGATGATACCTGAAAAGGTGGACAACAGCACAGGAGAGGTTGAGCTGACGGTGGGAGCCTACGGCAAGATGCTGGAGGATGCATCAGGCGTAAAGGCGACCTATATCGGTAAACCCAGTCCCTATATCTATGAAATGGCATTGAAGAACATGGGGCTCGAGAGGGATGAGGTTCTTATGGTGGGTGACCGGGTGGAGACGGACATTCTCGGAGCAAAGAACGCGGGCATAGGGTCTGTACTGGTCAAAACAGGAGAATTTCAGCCAAAGGACCTCAAAGGCGGGATTCAGCCCGATTTCACCATTGATTCTGTTCAAGAGCTTGGTAAATTGCTTTTCGAGGAGAGATAAATCGTAGTACCTGGGATGTCTTTCCCATCCAATATCGCCGCCAAAGTGTGAGCTCCTTGCCACTGCACTATGTGGACCTTTAGGTCCGCATCTCTCATTGCCTCCAGGGCCGCTTCGATCTTTGCCACCATTCCGCCCGTTATTATCCCGCTTGCTATCATCTGGGCGGCTTCCTCGGCGGACACCCGGGAGAGGGGTTTCCCTCCCGCAAGGACTCCGGGAACATCGGTGATGAAGATCAGGTCGCTGCATCCTGCGGCTGCTGCAAGTGCGGCAGCCGCGCTGTCTGCGTTGACGTTGTAAGTCTCCCCCTTGTCGTTAGCGGAAATGGGTGAGATTATTGGGACTTGCTTATTACTCAATGCATCCAATACCACAGCGGGATTAACCCTCTTTATCCTTCCCACGTACCCGAATTCCAGGCCTTTTTTGGTCAAGGGTTCGACCACAAAGAGGCCATCCGTCTTGCCTGACATACGTCGGCATTTGATGCCGTTTTCCTCCAACCACTCGGAAATCCGCCTATTGATGGTCCCTGAAAGGACCTGCTCCACGATCTTGATGTCCTCGGCTCCTGTTACCCGTATGCCGTCTATGAATGTGGTCTTTTGACCGGCCTCTTTGAGGGCCTGGGAAATCTCTTCTCCTCCACCGTGAACTATGATCACCTCAATGCCGGGGATCGCTCTGATGGCCATTGCAAGATCTTTGAAGCCCGCTTCCCCTTCAAAGGCCCTGCCACCTATTTTTATCAGTACTCTTGGTCTCATGAAATTGATCCCTCCCTATATACCAGACATGGATCAGGGAAAAGGGCACCCCTGTATCCAAGTTTGGAGGACGTAGTACCGCGTCTCATAAGTTCTGTCCCCAAAAATGGCAATTTGCAATTCGAAAACAATGCTCCATATTTGACCCATTTCCCAGAGACGCGCAAATCCGAAATTCCAAGCATCAAATT
>JAFDHB010000039.1 GCA_019308985.1 Deltaproteobacteria bacterium
ACAGCGCGGCTCAAATAGCCTCCCACCGAGAGAGCACAGGCCTGCTGGAGGGAGTTTTTCGCTGCCATCAAGCGTAAGCCTCCACCTCATGCAAAACCAATCGCGGATTTTGGGGGTTTCCGCGCCCTTTCCATCCCCCATATTTTTATTGTAAATTGAATAATTTTACGCTTTAATAGCGATTAACAACAGCCTCTTGATATAGGTATGATTTCTCAAGACGCCCTTATTCCCAAGAATTGCGGGAATTGCATTTGCAGTAGTATCTTGTGTCTTTGCTCTTTCACAGGTATTCGTTGGGTCCGTTTAGGAGATTGCGGTTTTTAAGCCCAAACGGGAGATGAGGATGAAACCTATTCTCTTGATAGTCTCCCTTGGGTTGGCGATTTGTTACGGGGCTGCCGGCTGCTCCAGGGAAGAACCCCCTTTGCCGCCCGAGGAGAAGAAAAAGATCGTGAAGCCCATAGTAAGACCCCCTGAAAAGGGGGGAAGGCAGGTAGCCCCGGGTAGACCCCGGGGAGAAAGGAGCAAGCCTAAACAGATGGCCGAGGTTGAAGCCAAAAGGGCGGCAACCGAACAGAGGACTGTCGAAACAAAGGCCCTCAAGCAGGAGAAGTCCGCAACAAAGGCGGCATCATCCGGGACAGGGACAGAGAAAGTGGGCAAGGGCGACTCAGGGTACTATGTGGTTAAAGGAGGGGAGAGTCTTTCGAGTATAGCTGCAAGGAAGGACGTCCTTGGGGATCCTCTTCAATGGCCTGTCCTCTACAGGCTGAATCGACATATATTCGCTAAAATGGGAGTTGCCGCAGACCTCCCAAAGAAAAAACTCCCTAATAACACACGGCTCAAGATCCTCACTGCCCTGGAGATGAAAGAAAATTCCAAGGCACGCATAAAGAAATACTGGGTAGTCAACATCCTCTCGGCCAAAAGAGAAGAAGAAATTATTCCTGTCGCACTGGAACTCATGAAGAAGGGCTACACGGTCTATATCACCAAGGTAAAGGTAAGGGGGAAAGATTTCCTTAGATTGCGAGTGGGCTTCTTCGATACCAGAGAAGAGGCTGAAAAGGAGGGTAAGGACATTGTTTTCGTTACAGCTATAAAGGGGTTCTGGGTTGCAAAAATCGGGCAGATGGAGCACGAAAGGTACACCAAATACTAGGCCGGTCAATTTGAAGCAGTGCAGTGAAGCAATGAAAGGGAAGAACGTCATAGTCGGGGTAACAGGAGGGATTGCCTGTTACAAGGCAGTAGAGCTAGTGAGGCTGCTGGCAAAGGCAGGGGTCTCTTCCGTGAAGGTATGCATGACCCGAAATGCCACAAGGTTTGTAACTCCCTTGACCTTTGAGGCGGTTTCAGGCAACAGGGTGATACACGATATGTGGGCACCATCAAATGAGAGCATGGATCATATTGATTGGGGTCAGGGATCCGACCTGATTATTATCGCCCCTGCTACTGCGAATTTCATTGGAAAAATCGCCCACGGCATAGGCGATGATTTTCTCTCAACGCTCCTGTTGGCTGCAACGGCCAAGATCCTGGTGTGTCCATCCATGAATACGAAGATGTTTATGAACCCCTTTGTTCAAGCAAACCTGAAGACACTGAGGAAGCACGGGTTCACGGTCATGGAGCCTTCAGAGGGTGAATTGGCCTGCGGGACCGAAGGGCCCGGAAGACTCCCTGAACCTGAGAAGATAATCGAAGATGCCCGCTCCTTGCTCACTGTCAAGGATTTATCGGGGATTAGAATCCTCGTTACCGCCGGGCCTACCGTGGAACCCATAGATCCGGTAAGGTACATCACCAACAGGTCCAGTGGGAAAATGGGTTACGCCCTTGCCAGAGTTGCAAGGAGAAGGGGAGCAGAGGTCACGTTGATCAGCGGTCCTACGGCGATTGCGCCTCCTGATAATGTGGAATTCTTTCCTGTGAGGTCATCCGATGAGATGAGAGAGATGGTGATAAGAAAGGCCGCAAAGGCAGACGTGGTTGTCAAGGCGGCAGCAGTCTTGGATTACAAGCCAAGGGAAAGTAAGAAGCATAAGATCAAGAAAGAGGAAGACAGCTTGACCCTTGAACTGGTGAGGACCGCCGACATCTTGGCCGAACTGGGGAGCAGGAAAAAGGAACACGGTTACATACTGGTGGGATTTGCAGCGGAGACCCGGGACGTGCTTGAAAATGCTGCAACTAAGCTGGAAAGAAAGAACCTGGACATGATTGTCGCCAATGACGTCTCCAGGACAGACGCAGGATTCGAGTCGGATACCAATCAGGTTAAGATCATTGACCGGGAGGGAAAGGTCGAGGACCTTCCCGTGATGTCGAAAGAAGAGGTTGCGGAGCATCTCTTGGACAGGATCAAGGCCTTATGGGAGAAACGCTCATAGACCCGGGAGAAGCCATCAGGGATCTCCTTGGGAGAATCAGGTGCCGTCTCATCTCCATGAGGGAAATGGGGCTGGACCCACCTCGACTCTCCGGTTCAACCGTCGATTATCTGGAAGCCGTTCCCTCCCACATTAGTTCCCTTCAGGATCTGCGCAGGTTCATCGGGGACTGCAAGAAATGCAGGCTCTACCAAGGGCGGACGAACTTGGTCTTCGGCGAGGGCTCTCCCAGGGCCGACTTGGTTTTCGTGGGAGAAGGCCCCGGCAAAGAAGAGGATCTGGAAGGAAGGCCTTTCGTGGGCGAGGCGGGGAGGCTGCTGACGAGGATCATCAAGGCAATGGGGCTCGAAAGGGAAGACGTGTATATCTGCAATGTGGTCAAATGCCGTCCCCCAAAAAACAGAGACCCTGAAAGAGACGAGATTGAGGCATGCCTACCCTTCTTGAAGAAGCAGATCGCTTTGATACGGCCCAAGGTGATCTGCACCTTGGGCCGGGTTGCCGCCCAGGCGCTGCTTGGAAAAAGATTCCAGATTACAATGGAACGGGGTAAGTGGTATGATTTTTGCGGGATTCCTCTCATGCCTACCTACCACCCTGCATACCTCCTAAGGAACCCCTCGGCAAAGAGGCAGGTCTGGGAGGACGTTCAGAAGATCATCAAACATATGGGTTTAGAGGTCACTGGAAAATGATGGTCCTATTCAAAAGATATGCTGTTGTCTCATGGGCCTTCCTGGTGCTCTTTTTCTCATCGCTTGCAGTAGTGCCAGAGGAAGGCCTCTGTGAGAAGAATGAGGCAATGATCATAGAATTGGAGGGTGCTATCGGGCCTGCGACAGCTACCTTTCTGAAAAGGGCCCTGGAAGAGGCACAAGAGCAAGATGCCATGCTTGCCGTAATACGACTGGATACCCCTGGCGGTTTGGCTTCTTCCATGCGCACGATGGTGAAGGCCATAATGAACTCCGAGATACCCGTGGTCGTCTATGTGGCACCTAGGGGAGCGGGGGCGGCTTCCGCAGGAGTCCTGGTAACTATAGCCGGTCATATCGCCGCCATGGCCCCAGGGACGAACATAGGCGCTGCACATCCTGTGACCGCAGGGGGAAAGGATATTCAAAAGACCATGTCAGAGAAGGTGGTAAATGACATGGCTTCATATGCTAGGAGCATCGCCCGGGAGAGGGGCAGAAATGCCGAGTGGGTAGAGAAGGCCATCCGTGAAAGTGTCTCCATAACCGCGGGTGAGGCTGTCAAGAAGAAGGTCGTTGACCTGGTCGCCCGGGACCTGGACGAGTTGATGAAGCTTATTGACGGAAAAGAGGTGAATATCAAGGGACAAAAGATAGTCCTGAGGACCTCCGATTTGTCCTTGACATACTATAAGCCTGGGTTGCGGGACAGGATATTGAGGACCATCAGTGATCCAAATATCGCTTACATACTGATGATGATAGGCCTTGCCGGACTTTATTTTGAATTGTCTCATCCTGGGGCGATATTCCCCGGCGTGATAGGGGCCATATCCCTGGTGCTGGCCTTTTATTCCTTTAAGACCTTACCCGTAAACTATGCGGGTCTCCTTCTCATTATTCTGGCGATAATATTCTTCATAGCAGAGATAAAGGTGACGAGTTATGGAGCCCTCTCACTGGGGGGCCTGGCGTCCCTGACCCTTGGATCAATAATGCTTTTTGAAGATGTAAGGGTGTCCCTGGAGCTGGTCCTGCCCACCATAATACTCATTGGGGGGTTTTTCGTCGTAGTCTCCGCCATTGCCTTCAAGGCTTACAGGTCAAAGCCGAAGAGTGGAATGGAGGGGCTCATAGGCACCATCGGGCAGGTCAGAGAAACGATCGACGCTGAAGGTCTCGTCTTTGTCCACGGCGAGATTTGGAGGGCGGTCGCTGATGAGAGGATTGAAGAGGGGGAACGGGTACAGGTAGAAGGATCAGAAGGATTGATCTTAAAGGTAAAAAGGGTGGAGAACCGAACACCATGACCTAAGTTTTCCAATCACAACATAATGGGCTTGTAAAAAGTCAAAACTTGGATGGCAAAGCAAAAAGCTTCAAGTTCAAGGCGCGCGAATCTCGTGGGATGAGGCGTACATAGAAGTACGCCGCAATCACAACGAGATGAAGCGCAACGCAGAAATTGGACTTTTTGCGAAGCCATCACCATGTAAGAGAAAGGAGGGTACCTATGTTTTATATTCTGGCAGCAGTTTTGATTATTTTCTTCTTGGCATCGGCCATAAAGATACTCAGGGAGTACGAGCGCGGTGTCATCTTCAGGCTGGGACGCGTCATCAAGACCAAGGGCCCGGGCCTGATCATCCTTATCCCTATCATTGATAAGATGGTCAAGGTGAGTCTGCGTCTCGTGACCATGGATGTCCCGTCCCAGGACGTTATCACAAAGGACAATGTCTCAATAAAGGTCAACGCTGTGGTGTATTTCAGGGTGATGGATCCCACAAACGCCGTGGTCGAGGTGGAAAACTTTTTGTTTGCAACTTCCCAGCTCGCGCAGACCACGCTGCGAAGCGTTTGCGGCCAAGTGGAATTGGATGAACTCCTATCCGAGAGAGATAAGATCAATACGCAGCTTCAGAGCATTTTGGACAAACACACTGACCCATGGGGGATAAAGGTTACGACAGTAGAGGTGAAACACATCGACCTGCCCCAGGAGATGCAGAGGGCCATGGCCAAGCAGGCTGAAGCGGAACGAGAGAGGCGTGCCAAGGTGATCAATGCCGAGGGGGAATTTCAGGCGGCAAGACGCCTGCTGGAAGCCGCAGCAATTATCGAAAAACACCCCGAGGCCTTGCAACTAAGATACTTGCAGACTTTGAGGGAGATCTCAGCCGAGAATAATTCCACAACCCTTTTCCCTATCCCCATAGATCTTTTCAGCATTTTTATCAAGAAGGACAGGCGCTCTGAGGAGAAGAGCAAGGGAGATCAGGAATAGCCTTTTTCAAGGCCCCAGATCATATTGAAGGAAAGGATTTGTGTTATGGAAGAAAAAGTAGATAGCAATGAAGAAAAGGAGAAGCCAGAAGAAGAAAAAGAAGGCTTGGAGCCAAAGGAAGAAAAGCCCCTTGACAAGATGACTGCAAAGGAGTTGAGGGAGATAGCCCTTGAGATACCAGGGGTAACGGGCGTGCATGCAATGAAGAAGGACCAACTCCTCAAGATCATAAAGGAGGCAAGGGGTATTGAAGAACCCAAAGGAAAGGGGAAGCAGGCCAAGAAGGAACTCAATGTAAGGGACTTGAAAAGAAAGATCTTCCAGCTCAAGGAAGAGAAGGAGGCCGCCCGCAGGTCCAGGGACAAAAAAAGGGTTGAGATCCTGCGGCGAAGGATCAACCGACTCAAGAAGCAGACCAGAAAAGCCGCCCACGCATAAAGGTGTTGTGGATAGGGCAGGTTGAGGCTTCCGCTTCAGACCTGCCTTTTGTTTGGCGGGGAGCAGGGAGGCCAAAAGCGGAATTGGAATGGCCGGGGCGAGGTGCGGATAGATAAACAATTCGCAGGTCCAAAGGCGGGAAGTTTGACGGGAAAGAGCAACAATATGGAAGCCCGGGGTGCGGTGGCCATTATCCCGGCGGCGGGGAAAGGCATTCGTATGGGCGATGGGCCCTACAAACAGTTCCTGGAACTTGGTGGCAGGCCCATCCTTGGCCTGACCCTTGAAAAGTTCCAGGCCTGTCCCTCCATTCAAGCCATTATTGTTGTTGTACCTCCTGATCAAGTTGAATACTGTCGAAGAAAGGTGATCCAACCCTGGGGCATAGAAAAGGTGGAACGGGTGGTGACAGGCGGGCAGAGGCGCCAAGACTCGGTCCGAGCGGGCTTGGAGGCATCTGGAGGGAGATACAATATCGTGTTGATCCATGACGGAGTCAGGCCCCTGGTGGCTCCCGAACTGATAGAAACAATGGTCTCATCGGCGAAAAGACATCGGGCCGCCATCGCTGCGATTCCAGCAAAGGACACCATAAAGGAGGTTGGTGAAGGCGGCCTTGTTGCAAGGACACATCACAGGGAGCGCTTATGGATGGCACAAACTCCCCAGGTTTTTCGCTATGAAGACATTATGAAGGCCCATTACGAGGCCCAGAAGGAGGGATGGCAGGATGTCACGGATGATGCCCAGCTGGTGGAAAAGATGGGCATACCGGTGAAGGTCATAAGGGGATCCGAGATGAACATCAAAGTGACGACACCTGAGGATTTACTCATGGCCAGATGCCTGCTGGAGTTATCAAGGGGGCAAGATTAAGGATACAGATGGCCAAGGCCTGGAAATGACATGGAATTGAAGATCGGTACCAGGGCCAGCAAACTGGCCCTTTGCCAGAGTAACTGGGTCAAAGAGAAGATCGAGGCTGCCTTTGAAGGTGTGACCGTTTCCCTGGTAAGAATCCGGACCAAGGGAGACAGGATCCTTGATTCTCCTCTGAGCAAGATAGGCGGAAAGGGTTTATTTGTTAAGGAAATCGAGGAGGCATTACTGAGGGGGGAGATAGATGTGGCAGTCCACAGCCTGAAAGATGTCCCTGCGGAGATGCCTGACGGTCTTGAGCTGGCCTTCTTCCCACGCCGGGAAGATCCCCGGGATGCCCTGATTTCCATTTCCAGGGAGTTCGGGTCAATCTGTGATTTGAAGGAGGGATCAAGGATAGGCACGGGGAGCCTGAGGCGCACGTCCCAACTGCTGTGCCGCCGCCCGGACCTCAAGATCGTGCCTCTCAGGGGAAACGTGGATACCCGCTTGAAAAAACTAGAAAAGGAAGGACTTCAGGCCATAATCCTTGCAGTGGCCGGGCTTAACCGGCTCGGCCTTTCCCGCTTGATTACACGTATCCTCGAAATCGACGAGATTCTGCCTGCCCCAGGCCAGGGAGCATTGGCCCTGGAAACAAGGGAAGGGGACAAGACAGTGAAAGAAAAACTTCGCTTTCTGCACCATGAACCCACGGAGATAGAAACAAGGGCGGAGAGGGCATTCCTGATGAGACTTGAAGGGGGTTGCCAGGTCCCCATAGCCGCCCATGCCACTTTGGCGGGTGACGAAATAAGCCTGCGAGGCATGGTGGCCGAATTGGATGGCAGCAGGGTAATAAGGAGTCAGATCAAGGGGAAAAAGGATTCACCGGAATCTCTGGGTATCTCCCTGGCCGAGAATGTCCTGGCGATGGGTGCAGATGAGATCTTGGCTCGAGTCTACGAGAGGGGTTGATTTCATTTATCTTCGGTGGAGCAGTTTGGGGATCAGGATCATTAATACCCTAATCCAGCCAAAAGTCGATCTGGCGTTATCTGTTAATAGTTGCTGGTTATAGGTCTCGGAAGCCCCATCCCAGAAATGATATCTCAGCCCTGGTAGAGATATGAAAACGGTGCAATCACAAGAGGGTGAATAACGGATAACAAGTAACAGGTAACACCTAATTGAGGGCTTTTCGCTCAATTAGGGAAATATCTTGTGGAGGTCTGGGATAGTTGTCTGAAAAGCAGGGAAAGGGCAAGGTCTATCTGGTAGGGGCGGGTCCCGGCGATCCGGGACTGCTGACTCTCAAGGCAAGGGATTGCTTGGGCAAGGCGGACGTCGTGGTTTATGACCACCTTGCCAACAGGGTATTCTTGGATTATGCAAATGAGCGGGCGGAATTGATTTATGCGGGAAAGAAGGGCGGGGATCATAGCCTGAGCCAGAAAGAGATAAACAAGCTCATCCTGGAAAGGGCCAGGGCAGGGGCTACCGTAGTTAGGCTAAAGGGAGGAGATCCCTTTGTTTTTGGTAGGGGTGGAGAAGAAGCCCAGGAACTGGCCACGGAGGGGATTGCCTTCGAGGTGGTACCGGGTGTTACTTCAGCCGTCGCGGTTCCTGCCTATGCCGGTATCCCCTTAACTCATCGTGACTATACCTCAACCGTGGCATTCATAACAGGGCATGAAGACCCAACCAAGAACGAGTCCACCATTGCCTGGGACAAACTGGCTACTGGTGCCGGTACACTGGTATTCCTCATGGGTGTGGGAAACCTGGCCGGTATCGTAAATAACTTGATCAGTCATGGCCGAGCCCCGGAGACCCCGGTGGCCGTCATCCAGAGGGGTACCGTCACAGGCCAGAGGACAATTGCGGGGGATTTGAATAATATCTGCGAAAAGGTCAAGACAGCCGGATTGAGGCCGCCGGCCATAATTGTCGTCGGTGATGTCGTGGGTTTGAGAGAGGAACTCAACTGGTTTGAAAAACGCCCCCTCTTTGGGAAAAGGATCATAGTGACAAGGGCCAGGGCGCAGGCCAGTGATCTAGTAGCCCTCCTGAATGATCTCGGAGCCCAGTGCATAGAGTTTCCCACAATCGAGATTGTACCTCCGGCCAGTTGGGCTCAGTTGGATCGCAGTATCTCGGAGCTGGATAAGTACAGCTGGGTGATCTTTACCAGTGTCAATGGAGTGGGATCATTTTTCCGGCGGCTCCTGGAACACAAGAAGGATATGCGAGACTTGGGAGGGATCAAGATAGGCGCAATTGGTCCAAGGACCGCTGAGGCAATCAGAGAAAGGGGAATACTTCCTGATCTAGTCCCGGAAGAATTCAGGGCGGAGGCAATCGTAGATGCCCTGAAGGATGAAGCAGTTGAAGGCAAAGAAATATTGATACCCAGGGCTGCGGAGGCCAGGGACGTCCTGTCCATTGAACTCAAGAAGATGGGGGCAAGGGTGGAAGTTGTGGAAGCGTACAGAACATCCAGGCCCAGGCATCCCACTGAAGAGATCGTCGAACTCCTGCGGAGAGGTCAGATAGATGTGGTGACATTTACCAGTTCATCCACCGTGACCAATTTCCTCTCCATGTTCAACTCGACGGTTCAGGAGGTCCGGGGGTGGATGAGAAATGTGGTTATAGCCTGCATCGGACCTATTACTGCCGAAACCGCGAAAAAACACGGATTGAGCGTCGGCATGGTGTCCCGGGAGTACACCATAAAAGGCCTGGTGGAAAGTATTATCCAGCATTACGAGGACAGGTCTTGAGCCCTCCCGCCCCAGATCGCCTTGGAAGCAGGGGCCGTATGGGATTACATTTTCCCATTGAGCTTGTTGCGCAAGACCTGGGAACACTTGAAGGTCACCACTCTCCGTGAACTCAGTATGAGGTCTTCTCCTGTGGCCGGATTTCTCCCTTTCCTCTCCCTCTTGTTTTTGACAGAGAACTTTCCGAATCCGCTTATCAGCACATCCTCCCCGCGTTCGAGGGTCTTTTTTATGGTTTCCAAAAGGGATTCCAACACGTTGGCGGATTTGCCCTTGGAAAACCCGAGTTCTTGGTGGATGGAGTTCGCGATGTGGTCTTTGGTGAGTGCCATAAATCCCCGCTCCATGATTCAAGAATTGTTTTCCTGGCCCCTGATCGGACCTGTTCTTGGGAAACCTACTTTGAGCATTTTATTTTGTCAAGGATTTATGATGGTTATACCCTTTTTTCCTAAAAAAGGAAAGCCGGAGAAAAGCTCCTTTGTCCTCAGGCAAAATGGTAAGTATGAATGACCACAATAACAACCGCATACTGTGCCGGAAGCGGTCTCTGAGACCTCCCTCTCCCTATGGAGAGTGAAAGCCCCCTTCACTTCAGGGCCCGTAGCACTATATTGAGTGGAACCGGTTCCGGTAGCGGTACTTCGATCAATCATGGGTATAAATGTCAGCAATCCAGACAGACAATAAATGGATTGGAAAAATCTTTTCAAAGCGGTTTGAGCTTGGGTTGAAATTCTACTCATTAACATTATATTTTTAATGTAAAAGAAACATTGACGAGTTCGCAAAAAGTCAAAATTGGGATGGCAAAGTAAAAAGCTTCAAGTAAGTCTTCAAGTTGAGCTCGCGAAATCCCGCTTGCGGGAGCGCACGAATCTCGTGTGATGAGGCGTACTTAGCGTACGCCGCAATCACAACGAGATGAAGCGCAACGCAGAAATTGGACTTTTTACGAAGCCATCAACATTATAAATAACAAAAACCAAAGGTAAAAAAAGGAGAGGTGGAAAATGTCTCAGATAATGACAACAAAGGATGTAGCAAAATACCTGAAATTGCATGAAATTACGGTATGCAAGTATGCGGCGGAGGGAAAAATTCCCTCGGTGAGGATTGGTCGCGTATGGCGATTCGACAAAGAGGCCATTGACAGGTGGCTCAGCGGCGGCCACAAGAGGAAAGAGGAAGTGAATCACTAGGCCGGGCCATGCAACCCGATTTCACCCCTATATTGCCTAGCCGAACGGGAAAAGGGGAAGTTTGTCCTCACCCCCGCCCTTCACGGATGATCAAGCCTAAGTATACGTCTGCACAGTAACTTCCGGCGAGAACATCTCTCATTTCATTTGAAATACCGCAATGAGGCGGGGAGCATGTTTTTCCTGCGCCGCGCGGGAGGGGAAGGTTTTTTGAGAACTATCCCAGGGTCCTCCTGGAGAAAGCACGGCAGGCAGACTCGAACTTGCACGAGATTGAGATTGTGCTTGACGGCGTTGGAAATTTATGTATAATTTTACATAATTTAACATTATATTTTTTACGTTCAATAAGACTCAAGACCAGGGCGAGGTGATGAAGACACCAGTCTTTAAAGATCGGCGTTCGGGGAAGGATAGAAGGTCGGGAAGAGATCGTAGAAAGTATAACGATCCTAGGTACTTCCGCCCAGGTGAGGAGCAGGGCTCCCAGGTGCAGGATATCCTTGAAAGGGCCATGAAGTTGAGAACACAGTTTGCCGAGATATGGCACAAGAAGGGGAGCGACTTCCTGAGAGCCAAGAAGTATGAAGAAGCTAAAGTCGCCCTCAACCAGGCCATCCGAATAAAGCCCAGATTCGGCCGGGCATGGTATGACCTGGCAGGGATATTTGCGATAGAGGGCTCTAGGGACAGGGCACTTTCACACCTGGAGAAGGCGATAGAATTGGACAAAAAGTATAAGGGTGAAGCAACTACTGACGAGAAATTCCAAGGCCTCTGGGCGGATTCTGACTTTCGGAGGTTGACCACTTGACCCTTTGAGACCCTCAAACTGTCCATTTCCAGCAATGCACAATCAGGATTTTTTGCAAGGCTTTCCTCGATCCCAGTTTGTACCAGACCGGCATTAAAGACCGAGGGATCCAACGGCATACTTAACGGCCGTAAACATGATGATGCCCGCAAGCATCCATTTGATGGCCCCTGCCGGGACAAATTTTTGACAACGGGCGCCGAGATAGATACCCACCATGCCTCCCAGGCCGAAAAGGGTCCCCAACAACCAATCAGGAGCAAGTGACATGGACGGGTAAAAAAAGGCGAGGGCCTGATAGAACAAGACCCCTGCTACGGAGGTGACGAATGTTCCCATGAGGGAGGCGCCCGCGACCGTGTATATCGGCAGACGGAAAAAAGTTACGAAAAAAGGTGCTATGATAGCCCCACCCCCGATCCCGTAAATACCTCCCACGATCCCGACAATAAAGCTCAGGGCGAAAATCCCCCAAAAGGGGATGTCAAACTGTTCGCCATAGAAGGTATAGCCAAGCCTTTTATGTGTGAAATGGGTCACTTGCACTCGTGGTAGGCTCTTTTGCAGGGGTGCCCCGCTGTTTGAAGATTTCAACCCGTGGTATTTGGTAATCAGTTCGTGAAATGCTCTTTCGCTGGCGCCCTTATCCATGGGTGTTTGGTCCTTTCTGACCAGGTCTCTAATCATTTTGAGCCCTATATAAAGGAGAACTGCCGCTGCAAACAGCTTGAAATCCCGGGGATCAGGCAAGTAGAGAATCCTTACGACAGCCCCGATAAAAACGCCGGGAAGTGTACCTATAACCACTATGACCACCAGCGGCCACACCATACGCCCCTCTCTATAGTACCGGTAAACGCCGCTGGGTATGGCAACCACGTTGAAGAGCTGATTTGTAGCGCTGACAGATGGAGACGTGTAGCCAAGAAAGGACATCTGGAATGGCAAGAGAAGAAATGCCCCTGACACGCCACCCATAGAGGTAAAAAACGAGATCAGGAAAGAGACTAAGGGCGGGAGCCAGGGTGGGAGCTCAATTCCGGCAGTGGCAAAGTACATAGCGGGTTGTCTCAGTCTGAAAACTGATGCTGTGAGCCAAAAGATCCAAAACCGTCTCAGCCGTCATCATGGGCTTTCAGAAAGGATTATATGTAAAACGTGATGGCCTTATCAAGCAAAAACCTTTCTACCGGAAAGGGTTAATATCCCGGCCACCCGATCTATCGCCTGTCGACAGGGTCTTTGGGGAGCGTGAAGAGGAGGTCGGGGCGCAGGAAGATCCCGGCCCGCGATCCCTTTTTCATGGATTGTCCCTGAAGATAATGACTGGGAACCTCGATCTCGATTGTTTTCCGGGAACCGCGAGGTGTAAAGAGGACGAGATTCGTCCCCCCTTTATAAAGGATATCGGTGATGCGGCCCGGCAGGATATTGGTTCCTTCTCCGGATCCCTCTTCACGGAGTATTTTCACGTCCTCGGCTCTGATTCCCACATATACTCTCCCTGCAGGATTATCTGAAAGGGGCGGGCTAAGCACTAGATCGACCCCCAGATCGCTGCAATGCACGGAGTTGTCTCGCCCGGTGGTGTGGACCTCAAAGAGGTTCCTAATACCAAGGAAACGGGCCACATCGAGGTTCCAAGGTTTCCTATAGATATCCTGACCTTTGCCGGTCTGCACGACCTTGCCATCCAGCATAATGCTTATCTTATCCCCGAGGATGAAGGCTTCCTCCAGGTTGTGGGTCACAATCAGAAGGGTGAGGTTGTGCCTTTTCTGCAGTCCTTTGAGCAAGGACCACAGTTCCTTTTTCATGCCCTCATGCAGGGCAGAGAAGGGCTCATCCAGGAGCAAGTATCTGTTTCCCGTTGCAATCGCTCTTGCCAGGGCCACCCTCTGGCTCTCACCACCACTCAAATTCTCTATCCTCCTCTCAAGGAGATGGCCTATATTGAGCGTATGAATCAATTCTCTTACGAGGTCTCCAGGGAGGCTATCCTTGATTCTTCTCACGCGCAAGGAGTAATATATGTTTTCCCTTACATTGAGATGGGGAAATAGCGCCAGGTCTTGAGGTAGGTAAGAAAGGCCCCTTGATTCCACTGGGGTATTTGTGATGTTCCTTCCCCTGTGCCGAACCTCTCCCTTGCCAGGTGTTCTAAAGCCTATGATCGCCTCAAGCATCAGGGTCTTACCACTTCCGGTGGGACCGATCAGGACGTGACAGGAAGACTCCTCAACACTGAAGTTTATATCTGTAAGGGTAAAGTCTCCGGCGACCAAAGAGATATTCCGCACTTCAAGCATGACTAACCCGCAAGAACCCTAAAGCGTCAGGCATGGTATGTATTTTTCAACAATAACCTGGACAAGTAAAGGATCCCTAGCCCAGTGACTATCAAAATAAAGATCAAAAGGACGGTCCCCTCTATATCCGCGTTGGACAAGCGCATGAACAAGGCAATCGGGATGGTCTCGGTCCTCATGGCCATGGATCCTGCAACTGTGATGGTAGCACCAAATTCCCCCAGGGCCTTCGCCCAGGTCAGGATGCTGGAAGCGATAATCCCTTTTTTGGCCAGTGGAAGGGTTATGGTCAAGAAGGCCACCTGTGGTGATACTCCAAGGGACCTGGCCACATTTTCGTATCTGACCGGGATCTCATCCAGTGCCGTCTTGATCAGCCTTGTTGCAATCCCGACCGTTGTCATGAATTGAGCAAGAATGATGCCGGGCAAAGCAAAGATAAAACGAAAGCCACTCTGCTGCAAGAAATCCCCGACCGGGGTGTTAAAGAATATCAGGATCATGGCTCCCAGGGCTGCGGGGGAGACGATCATGGGGAGCTCCAGGATGGTATCAACGAGATCCTTGCCCTTGAAACGGAACCTTGATATGGCATAAGCACTGGGAATGGCCAAGGCCACGGAGAGGAATGTCGCCATGGTGGCGGCCAAGAGACTGAGGCGGATAGAAAAGAGGACCCTTTGCGAGAATAGAGTGCTCAGGAAATGGGAGGGGGAAAAAAAATAGAAGAGGGAGAGGATCAAAACTCCGTAGAGGCCGAGAACGGCAAATGAAATGGTGATGAGGAGCGATCTAAATCTCATCTTTTCAGCCACTCCCTGGGGACTGCGTATTCACCGCCTACGGGCTTCCTTTCCCCGATCCATGCGAACGCCTCCTCCGGGGTAGAGAAATAGTGATATTCTTTGAAAATAGCAGCAGCCTCATCGGAAACCATAAACTGAATATATCTCCGGGCAAGGGCCGGGCGAGCAGCATAGGCAGATATGGCTATGGGAATGTACCCCAATCGCACCACCTCTGACGGATCAAGGCGGATGGTCTCGATCCTCTCTGGGTCCCAATATTCGAAGACCCTCCATCCAATCACCGCGTCAACCATTTTGAGGGCTACGGCAGAGGCGGTCCTGGCACAGCTCCCGGTGTAGTTGACCAGGTTCCTGATAAAGGCCGCCTTTTCATTGGGAGTCATATTCTTCTCTATGATTTCAACCGCATATGCCCCCACACACACCCCGTCCGGGTTGGCGATGGCGAGCCGGAGCCCCGTTCTAGCAAGATCCTTCAAGGACCTGATATTCTTGGGATTTCCCCTCTGAACGTTTATGGCAGGCACGAGATAGACCACAATCCTTTCAGAACCTGGAAGGACCGCCCCCTTCCTTTTTGCAAGTTCCATGTAATCAGAGGAGCCGGGGAAGAACACGTCACCCACCTTCCCGAGCATCATTTGAGAAAGCACATACCCGGATCCCCCGAAGGTCAAATCAACCCCGATTCCCGTCTTTTTCTCGAAGATCATTGATGCCTCTTCTGTGGCCGGCTTGCTTGCCGAGCCTGCGAACACCATGAGCCTATCACGTGCCATGGACTCCTGCGCCGGTAAAGAGATGCCCGTTAATAGGAACGCGATTATGGCAAAAAAGACTGTTGTGGGTTTCATCGATTCTCTCCTTTACTCATTCTTGATGTTGGCGCAGAAGCCGATTCCCAGTCCGAGGTCGCCCCTGGACTCCACCACAGCAAGGAGATGGGATTTTCCCGGAAGTACTACCCATGTGTCGCCCCCTTGGTGTGCAGGAAGAAGGGCTTGACCTGCTCACGCAGCCAGCGAAGGTTGCCTTTGACGGCCTCGATCTTGAATCCACAAACCAGCCTTTTAAAAGAGTCCACTTCTCCGCACGCCCTATCTTCCAGCATGTGCCTGACCCTGCGCAACTCCTGGACCTGGGCATCAACCAGGTCCTGTGCCATCGGAAGGGTCAGGTAGTGGAGGAAGAAGAGTTTGCCTATGAATTCCACCCTGAAATCCCTCGGCTGCCTCACAGGGCGTAACAGCCACTCAAGAAAAACACCCTTCCCCTTTTCAGTAATGGTGTATATCCTCTTGGAGGGCCTTAGCTCCTGGATCTCGAGACTTGAACTGAGCAAACCCTTGCCCTCCATCCGTCGGAGGAGGGCGTAAAGCTGGCTGGTCCCTACCCTCCACGTGGCCTCCATTCTGGACTCCAAGAAGTGCTTGATATCGTAGCCATGCTTGGGCCCGGACATGAGAGACCCGAGGAGGACGTATTGTGTCGAAGGCTTGATGTTCATTCTTGCAACTGAATTTGATTTGGTATTCCACTGAATAATATTCCAAAATGGAATAACCCGTCAACTACTTTTTTGGGACAGTCGGCCTGCATGAGAAAAGCGGTTAGAAGCCGTATCTTATTGCCGAGTAGACATTGGAGTTGTCTTCAAATTGGCCGAAAAACGTCTGGTTCGAGGATCCCAGGAACCAGTTTCCCCCAATTTCTGCCGTCCAATGGTCTGTGATCTTGTAATTCACCTTGGGGCGTAGATAAGCATCAGAATCAGAGGGGCTGTAGAAGGTGAAAAGGGATAGGGTGAGGTTCTGGTTCATAAGGAGCTTTGTGAGGCGCAGGGTCAGGAGGTGACGGTGCTCATCCCGCACAGGCATGCCCGCAGGCAAGGAGAGGAGATAATTATCATAGTCAAGGAGTACCTCCAGGTAGTATTGAAGGCCCACGGTGAAGTCGCGGGCTATTTGGGGCAGGTCCATCTCGTAGCCGGTCAGAAAGCGAAACTCAGAGTTATTCCTGTAGGGAGCATCCCCGGATCGATCCTCCCTGGAGTCATAATAGCCTATCTCGATGTTGGCTATTCCCCTGGCCAGGGGACCGCGAATGCTCCCTCCATAGACGTTCAGCTCTGGAAAGAGGGCCTTGCCGGTGGCCGGGTCGAATCCACCAGGGCTCTTCCAGAAACCCTTGTAGCCGTATAAGGACAGCTCATAGGCCCCAAGGTTTTTTGCTATTCTCAGGGCCAGTTCATAGTCTTCAAACCAGGAATTGGGGAGATCAGCCTCTATGACGGCATCTCTGCCTGCACTTCTCCCGAGAGCGGTACTGTAATAAGAGAGCCGCTCACCATGAACGAACCTGTCCGGATCAAACTTGGGTGTATAGACGATATCCAGGTTTGCAATTTGGGTGAAGACACTTGTTTTTATCGCATCAGAAGGGGCCTTTAGATATTCTTCGTCCCTGCCGACAAAAAATGCCTGCCAGTCCTTGGGAAAGAGATCATTGATGAATATGAGATCTCCGGTGCCCCAGGTCAGGATCTGCCTGCCGGCCTTGAGGTCCAAGAAGCCCAGAGGGGATAAGGACACATTTGCCTCACGCAGGTCCAGCCAGCCATGGCCGGATTCCAGGTCTATATCGTGATCTCCAAGCACAGGATCATAAACAAAATCCGCAGTGAGATTGAATATGGCTTCACCCAGTACGGGCTCAATTTCCATCTGGAGGCGGGTCTCGCCAAGGGATGCATCTTTCTCATATTGGTCATTCCCTGTCCGCACACCACCGCGGACCTCCCAGAAGCCGGAAAACCCCAGCTCCTCCACGGCCGTTTTGATTTTAGCCTCATTTAGAGGCTTTTCTTCTGAGGGAGTAACGCTGCTAGGTTGGGGCAAACCTTCCAGACCCCCGGGTAGCTGGGGTTCCCTTTCGGGCTCGGCTTCAGAGGGGAATTGGGGCTCCCCCTGGAGGCCGGCCGGGAGGCCCGGTTCGCCCTGCTCGGAGCCCCTGCCCTCCGACAGTCCTTGGGGCAGGATGGGGGCTTGCTCCTCGGTTGGTAAGGAGGGGCCGAGACCCTGGAGCAAAGGAGGAGGTTCCTGTCCCTCCGCCATGGGGGCATCCAACAGTCCGGCATCCAAGGACAAGAAGACAAGGGATAGGATAATAAGGCCGTAGGAGAGCTTCTTCATTTGAGGTACTTGTATGGCGGGCGCCTCAAGTATCTTTCCGTAAAGACAGATTCAGGAACTCCCAGGTTGTATTTCACGGTGCTATATCCCAATTCCGTGTACCCTCCGGTGCGCAGGTCGGCCATGGTAGCCCTTGTGACCGTGGGATAACCTTGGATCACCTTTACCTCCTTTGCCGTGTACTCTCTATACTTCTGGCCTTGCTTGTCAAGGTACTCTGTCTTGACCACCACGAAGCTCTGCCGGTGAATCCACATGGTGAAGTAGGAAAACTCGACTGACTTGGGGTTCTTTGGTGTATTCTTCAAAACATAGTAGTTCTGCGTGGTCTTCAGGAGCTCATGGGTATCCTCTTCAATGTGCCTCCCTGAAATGTCTTCGTAAAAGAAGTCTGATCCTACGAAGCTGGTCCGTTTATCCGTGGCGGCTATGCGTTTGACCAGGTCCAGGGCAGGAAGATACAACCAGCGATCATCATCACGATCCAGGTGCTTGTGTACCAGGAAGGCCATCTTGTTCACGTCCGCGGGCCTATGGAAATACACGTAGAATTTCTGCTCCCCGCAGTATTTGTCATCACCGCCCGGGCCGGCTCACCAAACACGCAAAGGGCTGCTTCTTTCCAGGAACCCACGTTTTCGTACATTGCCCTTCCCCGAGCCAGGAAATGGATTGCAAAGTCCACCGCCAGGCCGAGGGTAAGACTACTCAACACGGCCACGGGCATGTCATAATCTTTCCCAATGAGGCCTATCGCCCCGTAAATCGCCCCAATGGTCACTGTGAGAGGAACCATGGAGAGTAGACCCCACAATGCAGAGCGGAACAGGATGGTCATGAGGAGGAAGACGACAAGAAAGCTGCCGAGAGGGTCAGGTATGCCATGTAAGTGCCGCCAAAGTGCCTGTTCAAGACAGTGTCTGCCACGCGTATCGAGTGTGATCGAGTGAACCATTTTATGGGATTGTCATTGATCTCGATTCTGCTCATACCATAGGCTGAGATCCCAACGACCGCAATGGTGACGCCGATGATCAACTTGGCCCTGTGATAGGTAACGCTCCCAAGGAGATGAAGAAATTTTCCCATTGCACCCGTAGCCACCTCAGTGCCTGCCACGGTTCTCCTCGCACCGAAGTCATCGAGGCGCTTGGCTGGGATGAACATGAGGAACGCCGGGATGAAGGTAACCGTGAGGAGCCACGCCGTCATGATCCCGAAGGCGACGAACACCCCGAATACCTGGACGGGGGGGATGGGCGTCAAGGCCAGGGAGGCAAAGCCGGCAGCAGAGGTCAGGGACGTGTAGAGCATGGGCTTGAAAAGAATAATGAGGGCCTTTTTTATGGTTTGCCTCTTGTCCCTGGTCTCCTGGTAAAGCTCGAAGAACTCGCTGATGATGTGGATGCTGTCGAGTACGGCAATGGGCATGATAAAGATGGGGATCATGCTGGACATGATGTGAACCGGATGCCCTGATATGATTAGGGCTCCCATGGTAAAGACAACGGAGATGAGCGCCACGATGAGCGAAGGAATTATGACTGCGATCTTACGGAAGAAGATGAGCATGAGGACGAAAATGATCAGCATGGCAAGGGGCGCGGAAATGCCCATCTGCACGAACATCTCCACTCCAAAAGTGTCCTCTGCCACAGGGAGACCTGTAATATGATATTCCTCAGCCCCTTCAAAGCTCTCTATCTTTTTCTTCAACCTGGATGAGACCTTGTAGCTCAAATCCTTTTTTGTCAGTGGCAAATAAATAGCGATGGCCTTGCCGTCCTCTGAAACGAGGGTGCCGTTGAGGAAAGGGATGCGCTGGGCCTTCCGCCTGATTTCCCTGGCTTCTTCCAGGGTGCGGGGCGGTGTTTTCATCAGCCATTCAAATTTTATGACGCCGAATCCCCCCGGTTCGATGCTGTCTACGGTCGATGGAGCGATAAGATCCACTTCCACTACCCCTTCCCCCGGTGGTTCACCGATGTTCTCTCCTCTGAGGGTCCTTGCGTATTCCGTCAGCTCATAGATCTTCTGGAGAGAGTCGGGGTTGAAGACCCCTTGTTCCGCTTTTTCATTCACGATACCCAGTACTACCATATCATGGAGCGAAAAGACCTTTTTCATCCTGTTGTGGAATATGCGGACGGCTTCATCTTTGGAGAGCATATTTTCGGAATCCGTGTCCACGGTGACGGGGTTGAGCCAGGGAAAGGCCCTGGGCCAAAGGGAGGGGACACCGGCAAGAAGGGCAAAGAGAAGAGTAACAATGATAACGACAAGTATTACCGACTTGTAATGATCAACCGATTTAAAGACGAGCCAATGGGCCTTTCCCATTTCCATATCCTGAATCCCGGGCATCTGATTTGGCTGGTTACCTGGTTATTGCCGCCGAATAGTAACGCGGTCCAAGCACAAAAGAGTAAAAGGAATATCTATTGTAAAGTACCCTTCGATGTGCAAGAACTCGTTTGTCATCCCTATTGGGGAACCACCCGGAGACCGGCGTATCCTGCCTAATATAAGTTGGCCACCGCCAGAGGTCAAGGGAAGGAAAGCAGGATTCATGGCAGGATCAGGTCAAGAACGTGGATAGCAGTACGGCAAGGATACCGTTGAGGAATATGCCGTCAAATGTTCCTGCTCCTCCGATGGAAGCCACTGGTGCCCCCAACTCACTGATTTTGTTGAGGTTAAGAAGATCAGCCCCTATCAGGGTTCCGAGAGTGCCACAGATATAGGCGATTACGGGGGCGTGATCGTAACCGACAATGACAGCGATCAATGCGGCAAGGAGTGGCGGCAAAAAACCGGGCAGGGCTATTCCAAGACCCGGTACCGGCCTTGCAAGTCTATAGGTGATGATGGACATCAGGGCGGTCGAAATGACAGCCCTTCCCCACAGCCCGGTTTTCATGATCAGGTAAAGGGAGAGCAGGGTAGGGATAATGGCCCCTCCCAGGTTCACGGCAAGGATGGTCTCCTTCCTTTTCCATACCGGGACGACGTACCTGAAGCCAAAGAAATCCACCCTTGTCTCAGTGGTCATGAGTTCCTGAGGGGTCCTCCTGATGGGAATGTTGACGAAACTACCCACTAGCGTGGCAAAGAGGGCCGAAAACACGTATTGGGGCGGTATCCCTATTCTTGTGAAGGCGAGGGCGATGAGGTTGACCTGAACCATGACGAAAAAAAATACAAGGGCAAAGAAAAAGAAGAGAATAAAGACAAAAGTGAGGGGATTAAAAAACATATTCAGATCTCCTTTACAAAAGAACCACGTACTCCCCGCATAGCGGGATCTGCGATGGGCCAGGATGTTCACTGCCCCTGCTTGGTTTCTTCCAGGAGTGCCTTTATCTCGTCTCCCTCGATCTTTTCCTTCTCCAGCAGGAGCTTGGCACCCCTGTCCAGAACCTCCCTCTTCTCCTTAAGAATAGCCAGGGCCTTTTCATATTGTTGTTTCAATATCTCCTGCACTTCCCTGTCAATCATCTGTGCGGTAGCCTCGCTGTATTCCCCCCTTCCTTCCACCGGCACCTCAAGGAAAGGCGCCCTCTTTTCCCTGGCAAAGTATACCTGGCCGATCTTGCTGCTCATCCCGTATTCTTTCACCATGCTTCTGGCGATATCAGTGGCTTTGGCGAGGTCATTGTGGGCGCCGGTGGAAACATCCCCGAATACGATCTCCTCTGATGCCCGGCCCCCCAACAGGGTCGCTATCTTGTTTAGGAGCTCGGTCCTGCTCATCAAATAGCGGTCCTCTGTCGGGACCTGCATGGTGTAACCAAGGGCTGCGATACCCCTGGGAATGATTGATATCTTTTGCACGGGCTCCGTGCCCGGGAGCGACAGGGCCACTAGGGCGTGACCCAGTTCGTGATATGCTACGATCTCCCGTTCCTTCTGGTTGATGAGGCGGTTCTTCTTTTCCAGCCCCGCCATTACCCGCTCTATCGCCTCCTCAAACTCCGGCATGCCGACTTCCTTCTTCCCCCTTCGTACAGCGAGGAGGGCCGCCTCATTGACCAGGTTCGCCAAGTCAGCCCCGACCATACCGGGGGTCATGCTGGCAAGTTTCTCTATATCCAGGTCTTTGACCGTCTTGATCTTCTTCAGGTGCACCCTGAGTATCTCTTCCCTGCCTTTCTTATCGGGCCTGTCTACAAGTATCTGTCGATCAAAGCGGCCGGGCCTCAAGAGCGCAGGGTCAAGGATCTCCGGCCTGTTGGTGGCCGCCATGAGAATCACCCCTATCTTTGGATCAAAACCGTCCATCTCCACAAGGAGTTGGTTGAGGGTCTGTTCCCTCTCATCGTGTCCCCCAACAACCCCGCCTATACCCCTTGCTTTGCCAAGGGCGTCCAGTTCGTCTATGAAGATGATACAGGGTGCCTCTTTCTTGGCCTGCTCGAAGAGGTCCCTCACTCTTGCCGCACCCAGTCCCACGAACATCTCCACGAACTCCGAACCGCTGAGGCTAAAGAAGGGGACACCACTTTCCCCGGCCACGGCCTTTGCGAGTAAGGTCTTTCCAGTACCCGGGGGGCCGACCAGCAGGATGCCCTTGGGCATCTTGCCCCCTAATTCCGTAAACTTGGCGGGTTCCTTTAGGAACCCTATCACCTCCATCAGTTCCTGTTTCGCCTCATCAACACCGGCGACGTCTTGGAACGTGACGTTCAGCTCGTCCTGCCTGTAAATCCTGGCCTTCTTCTTGCCCAGGGACATGAACCCGGGTTGTTTGCCGGCAATCTTTTTGAACATCAGGTACCAGACTCCGAAGAAGAGAAACACGGGGAATACCCAGGAGAAGAGGTCGCGCAAAAAAGTGGATTCCATTCTGCCCTTAAAGGTGACATTATATTGTTCAAGGAGCCTGGAGATCTCGGGATCAACCCTCACGGTCTTGAAAAGCGTCCCGTGTCCCGAAGCGCTGTCGCCTTCCAACATCCTTCCCTGAATGAGGTTTTCGCTTATGGCCACCTCGGTTATCTTTTGTTCTTTGAGCAGCCTGAGCAATTCGCTATAGGGGATGGTTTTCACGGCCAACATGGATGCCAGGTAATTCTGGAGGAGGAGAACCACCCATACCCCCAGTAGGACATACCATATAGAGAACTTATGTTGCTTTTCCACGACTCTTCCCTCCTTTTTTTGAGGTCTCCCGTGGCAAAAAATTTCCAAGAATTCAGTCGAAACATCAAGGCCGACCCCTCATTTCAACCCTGATTGAGCGAAAAACCGTCAATTAGGTGTTACCAGTTACTTGATATCAGTTGTTCAACCCCTCCTGGTCGCCCTTCCTATATCTCTACCAGAGGTGAGATATCGTTTCAGGTATGGGGCCTCCGAGACCTATACCCAATAACAATTAACAGATAGCTCCTGATCGAGTTTTGGCTCGATTAGGATTCTAGTTACTAAAAGTGCATAGTCAAGTAAAGGTCTAGAATTCAGGAAAGCGGTACAGATCCAATTGACATGCTTCCGGAAGGATCCCTGAACTCAGAAAACTCCCTCTTTCCTGAAGGTCGTCGATACTGCAGAGAAGCCCACCTCCCCCCTCTACTGGAACAGCACTGATTCATTCCATGTTGCATGCTTTTGTACTTACTTTTTGTGGCCTGCAATGATAGTTTCTTCCATGACCTGGAGCCGGTTTTTGACTTCCTCGGCTCCGCATTGGAGCGCATCCGCCGTTGCGGCCGCATATTCAGCCCAACTCTTGACGGTTCCCGTCAGGATGGCAATGCCATCGACAACAGTGATTTCTATATTGTTGCTCTCGATAAAGGGGTCATCCTGGATCTCCTGCGCGATCTTTCTTGCTAGGTCCAGGTCTCTTGACGGTAGGGTCTTCCGATGTTCGAGGCTGTTAAGAAGAGAAAGGCCATCCTGCGAGACGACGTTGGAGCTCGGGTCTGTGAGTGACGCCACAGTCTCCTTGGCGCCCATGGCGCCGGCGGTCTCAGGAACGGCCAACACCAGGCACAGGATGAGAGACAAAATAAGAAGGATTTTGGTAAGGGCCTTATGTAGTCCGGCTCCTTCCCTAGGGATGCTTGCATGCGCGGCCTTCTTGTCCATGATTATGGCACCTCCTTGTCTCGGTATGATCGAGAGGTTGATCAATTCATTCTAACATGGAAACCTGGTCCTCAGGGCCAGGTCAGAGATCATTGGCTCTGCCTTAAGAAATGAAAAGGCTCTAAATCCAAAGCACGAAATCCGAAATCCGAAACAATACTTAATGACCAAAATTCAAATGATCCAAACAATAGGCGTAGCGATTATGATTTTGTTTTTGTCATTAGGGCATTTGATATTTGATTTTGTTTCGAATTTCGAGATTCGGATTTCGGAATTTGCCAACGCGAGAACAACAAATCATGCCCTCTGGGCTTAGACCAAAACCGGGCCCTTTGGCCCCGGATTTTTACGTGCGCCTGGCATGACGCAGACGCCGTTCTTCTGGCTGGAAGGCTGGAAGTAAAATCGCCCGCCGTTACCGGACGGAAGGGCAACGCCAACAAGGCAAGGGCAGGTTCCAGA
>JAFDHB010000040.1 GCA_019308985.1 Deltaproteobacteria bacterium
AGAGATCATCTTCACCGGAGCCTCCACCTCTCGCCCCTATTGAGGAACCCCTATGAGGACAATGGGGGCGTGGGAACAGCTCAGGAGCGATATTGAGCCTTGAGAAAAGACCCCAAGGGACCATTGATCGCGGTTGATCAGGCTTTGGGCAACAGCCTGTAAAGCTACTACCCCTCGTTGTCCTTGGATCCACGCCCTTCGGGTTCACCCCTGCTCAATAGGGCTCCAACACATGACCTTTCAGGTGTCTCGTCCATGCCTCTGCCACTTGGCTTCTACAGGAATTGCCGGTGCATAGGAACAAGATTCTAGCTCTTTTGCCCATTTACGCCCGTCTTCACTCAATGGGTGAATCCAAGATCATAGGGCTGCCGGCTCCGGCTTGAACCAGTGGGTTGTCCTGAGGCAGATCTTGACCAGCATGAGCATCACCGGAACCTCGATCAATACGCCGACCACGGTTGCGAGGGCCGCCCCTGAGGAGAGACCGAACAGCATCGTGGCCGTGGCAATGGCCACTTCAAAATGGTTGGACGCCCCGATCATGGCCGCCGGGGCCGCGTCCCGGTAATCAAGTTTCAGCCATCGGGCCAGAGCGTAACCGAGCCAGTAAATCAGATTGGTCTGAATAAACAAGGGTATCGCGATCCACAGGATCGTCAGGGGATTGGACACAATGACTTCACCCTTGAAACTGAACAACAGGACCAGTGTAATGAGCAGGGCAATGATAGTGACGGGGGTCAGGATATGGAGAAACTTCTCCTTGAACCATTCTTCTCCCTTGGCATTGATGATCGCCCTTCTTGAGATATAGCCCGCAACCAGAGGGAGTGCCACATAGATTCCTATGGAAAGCACCAGGGCCTGCCAGGGGACCGGCAGCCTGCCCACCCCCAGCAGGAATCCGCCCAGCACGCCGTAGAGGACAAGCATGGTAAGGGAGTTAATAGCCACCATAACGAGAGTCAGGCCATCGTTTCCCCGGGCCAGAAAGCCCCATACGAGCACCATAGCCGTGCAGGGCGCAATCCCAAGCAGAATAGAACCTGCAAGGTAGCTTCGCCACAACGGGACTTCCAGGACCTTGACCCCATTGGACATGATGACCTTGCCTGCACCGTAGGCGGCGCCCACCGGCAGATCGAGACCAAAGGGCATCTTAACATGGTCCACTGCCTCGGGTCCGATGAGGCCATAGAACACGGTGCCAAGAAAAAAGCTGGCGATGGCATACATGGTAAAAGGCTTGACAGCCCAGTTCAGGAAAAGTGTGAGCAAAACAGGCTTTCCGCTCTTGCCAGCCTTGATTACCTCGGCGAAATCAATTTTCACCATGATCGGGTACATCATGAAAAAGAGGCAGATCGCAATGGGGATGGATACCACAGGGGCTTCGCCCACGGAAATGGCCAGGCTGTCCAGGTATTTGGCTACACCGGGCGCCACCTTGCCAAGCACAATGCCTGCCAGTATACACAGGATCACCCACACATAGAGATACTTCTCAAAGAAGCCCAATCCTCTCCCTTGTCTTTTCGTCTCAGCATCTGTTGCCATACTTCCCCTCCTTGATGAAATTCAGCGATCACTGACCTTCTTCACCCATCCAATTGAAACCGAGCTATGTAATCAATAAGCCCCCTTGTGGGCCTCTTCGCCCAATCCCAGGCAATTGTCTGCCCCAAACATTCAAATAGCCATATTCTATTTTAGCTATTTCAATTTTTTTGTAGTTGATGCCTTTTCCTGCGTCCCCCAATTTGTTCCGCACTGGAAGATTCGAGTTCTTCAATCCCTCATGTATTCCCGCAGAAAACACCTAAGTTAAAATGCCATTATCTGGTTCCCGCCAGAAGAACGATAATGCTTTTACTCCTTGTTTAACCATATGCATTTTTGGTAATTTAGATCTACGATAAACAATTGTCAAGCTGATAATCGCAACTCGAGGTTGCTCTCACACCCGTGGGATGATTCACGATCTTGGTGTTGTTCCTATGCGGGAGATGCCATGCACACCCGTAGGAGCATGCTCTGCGTGCGATTCTTCGCAACCAGAGGTTGCTCCTACAGAAGGGACTGTTCTGTGGCTTCACCCTTTCAAATTGGCGAGGGGCTTTTTGTTGTTGCAATAATAGGAATTTTGTGATATTTTTATATAAATTTCATCAAAGTAACTTAATTCTCCATTTATGTCATTGTCATACAAAGGCAGGGGATTACAGGAATCATTCAGAGGGTACTGAACATGAAAGCAAAACGCCTCCTTCTAGTCATCATTGGCGCAGTCGCTCTGCTTCTTTTCTCTCTTCCAGGAAGTGGAGCCCAAGGAGATGACCTTGCAGCCTTGCGAAAAAAGGCCGCAGAGCTTGAACAAAGGGTCAAGGAACTCGAAAACTTACTTGAAAAGTGCAACAGAGCGAGGGAAGAGGCGATTGGCGCTGCCCTCGGATGGCAGAGCAAAAAAAACTGGCGAAAATTGAAGGTCGGCATGAGAGAATCACAGGTGAAATCAATCCTGGGAGAACCCAGCAAGATTATTCAAGGCTCCGTTACCCTCTGGTACTATCCCAACATATACGGCGGGTATGTATCCTTTGACAAGCAGGGCAAACTGGCTGGATGGAACGAACCATGAGAAACATTCTTCAATACCTTGAAAGGGGGAGAAATTTGAGGAGAGCTTAGAGTTTCAGCATGGGATACCGGGAACATAAACGTTTAACCTTTGGCGATTCAACCCAGTCTTTCTTCCAGCGTGTCTCTTGCCGATTGAGGGGATGCGCCTTTTTTATGGGAAAATTCTCTCGTTACGGGGAAAATAGGTTTGAAGTCGGGCATTAATGAACATCTAACAATCATTGAACCCAAAAGGGGTTGGGTCCCTATAGATCTCAGGGAAATATGGAACTACCGTGAACTTCTTTACTTCCTGACCAAGAGAGACATCAAGGTTCGTTACAAACAAACGGTATTGGGCGGTCTATGGGCTATTATTCAGCCGGCCTTTACAATGATCGTGTTTACACTGTTTTTCGGCCGCCTGGCCAAGATCCCTTCAGAAGGTATGCCCTACCCCATTTTCGTCTATGTGGGCCTCCTGCCCTGGACTTATTTTGCCAACAGTGTGGCTGCATCGGGAAATAGCCTGGTTGGAAGCGCCAACTTGATTACCAAGATATATTTCCCCCGACTGATCGTCCCGGCTTCGGCCTCCCTCGCAGGACTGCTCGATTTTTTTGTGGCCATGTTCGTCCTGGGTGTTCTCATGATCCACTATAGCTTTGTGCCCAGTGCCATCGGTATTCTCCTCTTTCCTTTTCTTGTTGCTCTGACCTTCCTGTGCGCCCTGGGCGTGGGGCTATGGCTTTCCGCCATGAACGTTCAGTACAGAGACATAAGATATGCGATCCCCTTTCTTGTTCAACTCTGGATGTTTGTCTCTCCGGTGATATACCCCGTGAGCATGGTAAGGGAAAAGTACCAATGGCTGTTGGCCCTCAATCCTATGGGCGGTGTAATAAAGGCTTACAGGGCCTCCATCCTGGGACATCAGCCAATCGACTGGCCCTTATTGGGACTTTCAACCCTTATCATAGTTCTTATACTCTTTAGCGGGCTGTTTTATTTCAGGAGAATGGAAAGGGTATTTGCGGATGTAGTATGAAGGAGGTTCTATTGATAGTTCAATTCGTTAGATTTGTTTTGTTTCTAGATTCCTAAGATATTATGGTCATTGAAAAAACAGTTTCGGAGACAGACCGACAGTTCCTCGAGATCAAATGACTGGTGAGAGACATGGTAACTATCAAAAGATTTGAAGATTTGGAGTGCTGGCAGGAAGCAAAAAAATTTGTCAGGCTGGTCTATCGGTTAACAAAGAACAAGGAATTTGGTAAGGACTTCGGATTAGCAAATCAGATCACACGCAACGCTGTGTCCTCTATGGCGAATATAGCAGAAGGATTCCACCGCAAAAGCAACAGGGATTTCATGAAATTCCTTGATTATTCCAGGGCCTCGGTTGCCGAAACCCTGAGCCACGCTTATGCCGCCTTTGATCAAGGTTATGTGGATGAGAAGGAACTCAAGACAATGAAAGAACAAGCTGACATCGTTTGGAGAAAAGTCAATAATTTTATTGCCTATCTTAACAGATCCAGAGAAACGATACAAGAAAGGCAATGATGACGGGCAAAAAAGCCAATTGAACCAATGAAACCAATTGAACCAATGAAACCAGTCACATTAATTTGGTAAGGAACGAATGCCTGCTGTTGTCATTAGAGCTGAAAATCTTTCAAAGCAGTACCGCATCGGGGCCAAGGAAGGATACAAGACCTTCCGGGAAACCCTGATAGATTCCGCCAAGGCCCCCTTCACGCATCTAAAATCCGCATTTCGAAGTATGACCAATCAAACCAATGAAACTAGTTCAACCAATGAAACTAATACCATTTGGGCACTGAAAGACGTGTCCTTTGAAGTGAAACAAGGGGAAGTGGTAGGAATCATCGGCAGAAACGGTGCGGGAAAGAGCACATTATTAAGAATTCTATCTAAAATTACCGAGCCTACCGAAGGAAGGGTGGGGTTAAGAGGCCGGGTAGGCTCTCTTTTGGAGGTGGGCACGGGCTTTCACCCGGAGCTGACCGGCCATGAAAATGTCTACCTTTACGGTGCAATCCTCGGCATGGACCGCTGGGAGATCACAAGAAAATTCGATGAGATCATAGCCTTTGCCGAACTGGAGAAATTCGTGGATACACCGGTCAAACGGTATTCCAGCGGGATGTACATGCGCTTGGCCTTTGCCGTGGCAGCACACCTGGAACCGGAAATTCTCCTCGTGGACGAAGTCCTCGCCGTTGGAGATGCGCGGTTCTGGTCCAAATCAATAGAAAGAATGCGTGAGTTGAATGAAATGGGGATGACTATTTTGCTCGTCTCTCACAATATGTGGCTTATTCAAACATTTTGTTCTTCTTCCATATTCCTGGAAAAGGGACATATCGAGGCGGATGGCGTTCCCTTGAGAGTTATCGAGGCCTACAGAGAACTAAACAAGAACCTTAAGGATGTTTGCGAAAGGGCTCCCAGGAGCTCGGAAGGCAGCCAAGAAGTAAAGCTCAACCTCTTTCAGATATTTCCAGAAGGCGAATGGGCGACCGAGAAAGAGGCCTTTCCGTATGCCGGGGTGAGAGCGGTTTTGGGAGCCAGCGTGCAAGGATTGCAAAAAGTTAGATTTCTCGTTCGAATCACGAGCCCGGATGGATTTTCTTTTTTCACGACCTATAGCGATATGATAGATATCCCTGAGGACGGACAGATTAAGTGTGAAGCAGTTATTCAGCACCTCATGCTCTTGCCTGGCGAGTATCTCTTCTGGGCAGCAGTCTGTTCAGGGGACGAGGGAGAGAACATCTTGGCAGCAGAAAACGTACCCTTGGTCATAAAAGGAAACAAGAGCTCAAGGGAAAGACACAGCTTGTTTTGGAATGAAGCCCGTTGGCGCTTCTTAGAATAGTAACAGAGTGATGAGGGAGCATTGAAAATACTTTTCTTGTCAATGGAATATCCTCCTGAAACGGGGGGAGGGGGGATAGGCTCCTATGTAGCTTCTATTGCTCCAGCTCTTGCATCACTTGGCCATGAGGTCCATGTTCTCTCATGTCTCGATGCTCAAAAACCTAGCTACACTCAAAGAGAAGGGGTTCATATTCACCGGCGCGGCCTGGTACCTATTCGAGGATTGGGCAGGCTGGCGAGCACACTAAAATTAAAGGATACAATTAGGCGTCTTCATACAGGGCTTTCAGCCTTTCTTGAATATCGAAAACTTGGAATTGACTTTGAC
This sequence comes from Deltaproteobacteria bacterium, assembly GCA_019308985.1. The sequence goes on from JAFDHB010000040.1 coordinate 5,861, forward strand.
GTGATAGAGCATCCCGACTGGAATGCAGAAGGATGGTTATTTGCATTCCTTAAGGTCAGGCCCACTGTTGCTCATCTTCACACCCCGCTTCCTTTAATTATAAAATATAACCGGCTTCCAATGAAGCTCGACGGGCATATCGCTTCTATCATCGAACATTTTGCCGTCAAACATTCCGAAGTTATTACTTCTCCATCAAAATACCTCGCAAATGAGCTAAAAAGACTCGGTTGGTTAAGGGACTCTGATATCCATGTTATCTCTTATCCGGTCGACCTGTCGAGTTGGAAGCATACACGCCCGGTTTCTGAGACATCCCCAACAGTACTTTTCGTGGGCCGTCTTGAGACCCTAAAGGCCCCGGAAATCCTTGCCCAAGCCATTACAATCATCCGCAAAGAAATTCCTCAGGCGAAGGCCGTGTTTGTGGGTAGGAGCAATGGAAAGCGCGATGGTCTCAATTATGTGGAGTGGGTTAAGAAAATTGCGGGGGACACCCACAGTTGTCAATTCGTGGGTCACGTACCTCGTAGTGAGCTGCCCCGGTTTTTTTCCGAGTGCAGAGTACTGGCCATTCCATCATGGCACGATAACTATCCCATGGTGGCGCTTGAATCCATGGCAGCAGGAAGAGCTGTAGTAGTCACGCAAAATACAGGTGTGATGGAGCTTTTAGAAACCACTCAAGCCGGCAAAATTGTCCCGTCAGGTGATCCCAACGCTTTAGCAGATGCACTCCGCCCCTTTTTAGCTGATGCCGGTTATGCGGAAAAAATGGGGGAAAAAGCAAGAAATACAGCTTTCGGCATGCTTGACCCCATCAAGTTGGCCGAAGAACGCATAAAGGCCTATCGGAAAGCGATTGAAGTTTTCCATGCCAGGTTGCGCACCCAAGCTTCTGGATTCCGCCGTGCTCTCCCCGAACGGGTCGCATCATTTCAAATCCCCAGGGCTTGGCGAAACTGGGCGGTCTCAGAGGTCATGAAGAGGCCTTGGAAACATTTTTACTTTCCCACATCTCGCCAACTATTAGAGCTTATGGCACAAATACCTCGCCTGAAAGGTCTTGACAACTTCGAAAATATTCGCGTCCTGGATGTCGGCTGCACACCTGCCGTCAGCCTCTTGCTTGCGTGCCTCGGGGCACAAGTATACTTGTTGGATACAGATCCGTCTGAACTCAATAAAGGGAAAAAAATAGCGCAACTTCTAAATCGAAACAGCAAGGTGAAATATATTCTAGCCGACGCTTTTAGAATACCTTGCGCATCTAATCGCTTCGATATCGTTTGGAACTCTGGTTTCATCGAGCACTTTGATAAGCCGCACCTAATCATACGAGAAATGGGGCGTGTTGTTTGTAAAGATGGAGCATTGATCGTTTTAGTACCAAACCGGTGGACACCACATACCATGTGGATAAGAGAGAGCCTGCGGAGATCGCCCCGTGGTTACTATTGGGACATTATGGGGCGTGAGCGCTCATACACCCGCAATGACCTAGTGAAATTAGTCCGTGCATCCGGCTTCCACGTTATGGAAACTTCCACTGCAAACTTGCGCCGGACAATCATAGACGATTCCATTGTTTTACCTCGTCTTAGTCGCATGTTCATGCGTGGCTTCCTCTTTAAACTTATGAACTTTGTCGACCGGCTGGAACTTCACCTCCCCTTGGTGAAGCGATTTGGCTTTATGACCGGCGTTTTAGCCATTTCGTCATCAGTGAGTGAGCTAGAAAAACAAATACACAATTGAAAAATTATCGTACATTTTGGAAAAATCATTATAGGCTATTTGACAATTTTTTTAGTAGACTAATCACATTGACAACTGATCTAAACGTTTGAATCTCAGAGGCATTCCTTGGGAGCACTAAATGACATAGCGTCAATCTCCGTGGTTGTCCCTACTTATCGGCGAGAAGAGACACTCTGCGAGACAATTCGAGCTATCCTCAAGCTACGATACCCTGAATGGGAGTTGATTATTATTGATCAGAATAAACGCCATAAGCCATCTACAGAGGATTTCCTTTCTTCGTTACCTCCGCGAGTACGACGGATCAAACTGGAAAAGCCAAACCTTCCTGCTGCCCGCAACGTTGGAGCTAGAGAGGCTAAGGGAAGTATAGTTCTATATCTCGATGATGATATTACTCCTCTTCCCGGTCTTCTAAATGCGCATGCTCGACACTACACTAATCCCATTGTCGGTGGCGTTGCTGGCCGATTGATATCGCCCACCGGTGTCGTCAGACAGATAGACCCAAGATATTATGTATCACGACTTCCATGGCTTTACATACGCTTCGATCAGGACTGGGGCCTGCGTGAGGTCGAAACTGCCCCTGGCGGCAACATGTCTTTTCGTCGCGAGCTGATATTTCAGGCTGGATTTTTCGATGAACAATTCGTAGGTAATGCGTTTAGGGAGGAAACAGACTTCTGCATTCGTCTGCGTAATCTATCATACCGCATTATTTTTGATCCCGATGCAGCTTTGTTTCACCATTTTGGTACCCCGGGAGGATGTGAAAATCTCCATCTTAATCCTTTTAATCAAGTCTCGTTTCCTTATTATAAGGAATTTTTTCACAACAACGCTTATTTTTTTTTCAAGCATATTCCTCTGTATCTAATTTCAAGGCCTTTGTGGGACATTTACAGAGAGCATGTCGCGAACAAAACAATCATCTCCTGCGGAATCAAATTCATTGTTTTACGACATATTGCTTTTATGCTGGGTTTGGCGAAAGGTTGGAAAAGTTGGAGGCGATATTGGGGGTCTCGGTGTTTACACTGATTGCAAACATTACTTCATAAAGACTTTTGCCTTTGCGGACAGTAACCAATTCCTCAAAAGAGTCATACTTGTTACATGATTATGATGTGGAAATCCAACAACTCAATGGGAATGCCCTATTAAACACATGGTCATGGGAAACAGAAAAGCAATCAAGGTCGCCATTGTTACTCCTATTTCTCCTTACCCTCCAGACTCTGGCTCAAGAATTCGTATCTACAACATTATCAGAACAATGGCCCAACACGGCATGAAGATCTTTCTGCTCACCTTCGACTCAAAGCACCATGGTGAGTTACCACCAGATCTGGAAACAAACGTTCAAGACCTAAGGATACTTTCACCAAATATCGAGGCTGATAGGCTTTCGCCACTTAAAAGGTTCCTGCGAAAGATCTTTGGAGGTCCTTTTGAATCCAGACCAGGCCTTACCCGTGAAATAGACATCGCTCTTCAAGAATGGAGTCCTGACTTCATTCACATCGAAAAAACAATAGGAGCTGCCTATTTAAATATCTCGCGCTTCAAATCAAAAGGGATACGACTGGTCTTGGACGAAGGCGGTGTCAATCATCTCACTTATGAAAGACAAGCTGCTGTGGCAACACATCCTGTTAACAAATGGATTTTCAAGAGACGAGCTAAGAGACTTAAGCTCTTTGAAAAAACCATTATTGCTCAAATGGACGCTGTACTAGCAGTGAGCGAAAAAGAGGAGAATCTGTTACGGAGTCTGAATCCCAAAGTAAATGTACTGGTGACGCCCAATGGAGTACACGAAAGGATATTTCAAGAAGAGGTTTCTCCAGTTGCCCAAAGAGAATGGGCTGCCTTCTTTTGTGGTAGCCTATCATATTTTCCCAATAGAGATGCTGTGGAGATATACTTACGTCATATAATGCCATGCTTGAGTAAAAAGGCCATAAAACTCAATTTCGTTGTGGCCGGAGGAGACGTACCAACCGGCCTTATAGAAGAAGCCCGCAAGAACCCCCAATTCAAACTAATGGGTTATGTTGACTCCGTAGAACCGTTTTTCAAGAAGTTTGCCATCTTCGTTAATCCTATGAGGCTTGGCGGAGGAACTCGGTTGAAGTTGCTAGAGGCTATGGCTTACGGTATGTCATGCGTCTCAACTTCCATAGGTGCCGAAGGAATAACAATTGATAACTCCAAGCACGCGATGATAGCCGACACACCCGAGGCTTTTGCCTCCAGTTTAGAATATCTCATTCGTAACCCTGAACAAGCCACTGAATTGGGAAATGCTGCTAGGGCCATGATACGAAGCAGATACCCCTGGCCACATTGCTTAAATAAGTTGATTTCCTTTTACGAGACGGCTACTTAAACGATAGCGACAACCCATGCACCAGTTCACCGTAAGTATAATAATCCCTTTTCTAAACGCAGGAAAAACTCTTTCCAAGTGTATTGACGCTCTTCGCAGTCAAACGTTGAAACCGTCTGAGATCATCCTCGTCGACAATAACTCCTCTGATGAATCACCATCTATAGCGAAAGCCGCAGTCTACAGACAACCTGCAACCTTCAAATATGTTCTGGAAAAAAGAAAAGGTCCTTCCTTTGCAAGAAATAAGGGGGTCAAACATGCAAAAGGTGAGATTCTCGTTTTCACCGACGCCGATTGCATACCCCACTCAAACTGGCTAACTAATCTCCTCCCAACTTTCGATGATATAAAGGTCGGAGCTGTTGCAGGAAGGGTGTTGGGTTTTGAGCCAAAAAGTGCGGCCGATAAATTCCATTCATTGTTTACCATGACGGGCCCTTCAACAGGGCGGATTTACACGGAGTTTTCCCTTGTAACGGGCGGTTTCCCTACTGCAAACCTTGCGGTCAGAAAAGAGGTAATCGACTTGATCAATGGATTCGACGAAGACCTGGAGATCTATTCTGAAGACTATGACCTGTGCGCCCGCATTTACAAGGCCGGGTATCACATATCTTACGTCCCGGAAGCCGTCGTATACCACCAGCACAGGAATAGCTTATCAGGGACCTGGCGCCAGGGTTTCGGGTTCGGTAAAGGTCATGCAATACTCTTGAAAAGGCACTTTGAAAGGATGGTGATCATTGATCTCCCGAAGATCCATTATCAGTCTCAGAAATGGCCCCTGAAGATGTGGTTGGATATGCAGGGGGCTGATAAGAGAATAATTGCCTTAATGCTCTTGGCCTTGTCCTGGCGACCCTTGTGGTCCATTTTGATCGCTTACCTGCTGTATCTATTTCTCCACATGAAAACCAGGCTGAAGGAGCGAAATCTTCATGCCGGATTTCTGGAAAAATGGCAGATGGTGGCTGCTTTGCTCGTCAAAACCTCGGCCATGACCACAGGAAGGATTGCGGGTGCCATAAGAGAAAGGGTCCTGTGCTTTTGATGGGACGACCTGGCGTATGAGCTTATTGATAAAACATATCTGGCCTAAAGAAAAAGGTCCCATTGTCTTAATTCTCTTCGCCAGCGTGGCCCTGAGGTTGTTTATAATGGGGAGCCGTGACCTGGATCTAAACGAGGCCTTTACCTTCTTCTTGGTAATCGACCATTCCTTATCCGTATCCACTCATTAAGAGGCAAGTCATGACGCACCATTCCCCGGGAGATAGCATGGACCATAGAGCAGTACAGCAAAACAACCTCGTCTCGATCTTGATTTGTTCGAGGAACCGGCGCAAGGAACTGGAAAACCTTGTTGAAACCTTGAAGAAGATGAACACACGGTACCCGTTTGAAATAGTTGTCGTGGAGGAAACCGACGAGCCTATGCCCCTGGAAGGCGCCCGCTATGTCCCTCATCCCCTTGCCAACAAAGGTATTCCTTACGCTCGTAACCTCGCCCTGTCTCATGCCAGAGGTGAAATCATTGTGTTCCTGGACGATGACTGCATAATCCACGACCAGTGGCTGGACAAACTGCTGGCCCCCTTCGAAGATGCCTCTGTCGTAGGAGTCCAGGGAGGTGTGACCGTACCTCCAGATACAAACTCCATTGGCTGGATTGAAGCACTCATTGGAATCCCCGGCGGGAATGTCAAGAGGGTGATCGAGGCGAGTGGAGAGATCCGGGAGACTACGGAAATTTCCACCTTGAACTGTGCGTATCGCCGGTGGGCGGTAGAGAAGGCAGGGGGCTTCGAGAGTGGACTCAAGACAGGCGGGGAAGACTATGTCCTTGCGAAGAAGTTATGCAAACTTGGGCGATGCTTGTTTATCCCGGACGCAATGGTCAGCCACACCACCAGGGGAAACTTGAGGCTCATATGGAGGTGGTTTATCAGGCGAGGAAGGGCCGATATTGGCGTGATTCGCGTAACCGGCTGGGATACGTCAAAGCTTCTATGGATCCTGAGGAGTTCACTCTTACTGAAGATCCTCGTTTTGTGCCTCACCTGTATCGTCTTCCCGGGTCTGGCCGCCCCTTTCCTGCTTGCAGCCATTGTCGGATACTTCCTGTCTCAATATGCCCGGTACTATTCGACCTGGGAAAAGGCACCAATGTCTATCAGGCCCTTGATTCTGCTTCCAGCCGTCAAGTTTGTCATGGATTTAGCTATGGATACAGGTAGAATAATAGAGTTGACGGGCGCAGGTCGAACATCGGCCCTCTAAAGGAAAGGCTCATGGCACGATCGAGGTTGAGTACGGTCATAATCACCCTGAACGAGGAGGAAAATATCAGGCGCTGCCTGGATTCCATCAGTTTGCAGCAGGGATTCAGGGACGGCGTACACGGGCTGATATTGAGCCTGATGGCTGCATTCAACGTCTTTCTCATCCATGCCAATTGCTGGCAGTTGCAGGGAAATCTACTCGGAGGGGAGAAGAAAACCCCCCGATGATGTACTGCCTTATCAGGAGTAACCCTTGAACAAGAACATCCTGGCCATTTCGAATCACGGGTTCATGCTGGGCGGGGGAGAGCACTCGTTCCTGGATCTCCTGACCCATCTCCCTCGACCATGGAAGGCTCATGCCGTTGTTCCTGAAGACGGGGAGCTGAAAAGAGGGCTTGCGGCCAGAGGCATCGATTCGGTCGTCATACCCCTGCATCCCATCAGGCCTTGGAACGCCTTCCAGATTCTTGCCTCTTTAATGACCTTCCTGCGAACCTGCCGCAAGCTCAATCCCGATCTCTTGTACTGCAATGGCTCCAGGGCAGCGTTTTACGGAGGGATAACAGGGGCGCTCCTTCGATTACCTTCCCTTTGGCATTGCAGGATTGTTGAGCCGGACCCCCTTCTCGATATTCTACTGGTGCGATTGAGCGGGCGTATCATAGTAAACAGCCATGCCACCGCCGGCCGATTCAAACCTCACGTAATAAGAAAGGTGCGGGTAGTGTACAATGGCATAGATCTATCCTACTTCAAAGAGACTTCACCGGACCTGCCACGGCCCTTGGAAGAGGGGTGGAAAACCATACTGATAGTAGGTCGAATCTCGAGGCGGAAGAGGCACGACGTGGCACTTGAGGGTTTTGAAATAATCGCAAGGGCGGAGTCTGACGCCCACTTGGTCTGCCTCGGAGCAATGGATGAAAAGGAGCCGGAATGGTGGCATTATCTTCTAGACAAATCACGCAGCTCACCTTTTTCGGATAGGATCCATTGGGTAGGACAGGTTGAAGATGTGCGCCCCTGGTACCGTAATGCCCATTTGCTCATTTTGACTTCAGAAAACGAGTCTTTCGGCAGGGTCCTGGTCGAGGCAATGACCTGTGGAGTCCCCGTGGTAGCAACTCAAAGCGGAGGTGCGCCGGAGATTATACGCAACTGTGTGGACGGCATACTCATCCGACCCGGGCGAGCGGAGGAATTGGCCGAGGCCGTATTGGTTCTACTCCGGGATAATGGCCTTAGGAACAGCATGGTACGAGCCGCAATGGAAAGGGCCAGGATGTTTTCCTTGGACAATCATGTAAAATGCATGGTTCAGGTATTCGAGGAGGTCTCAGAACAATGAGCCGAGAAGAGAAGAATGCCCGGATATGCATTCTGCTGGATGCCAGGGAATTTGTCCCGGGGAGACTGACGGGCATAGGAAGGGTCCTCCTGGGCCTTGCTGGTGCGCTTAGTGAAACGAGTTGGGCAGACAGAGTTATCCTTGCAGGAACATCCTACGATGCAATTCCTCCTGGGTTGAAAGCCAAAGAAAAGATTTCCTTTGCACCCCTCCCCTCCTCATTCTTGTGGTCGGAACTTGCCTTGACCCGCTTGGCGGATGCTTCAGTGGACCTCTTCATTAGCCCTTATCCCAAGCTGCCCCTCTTTGGAGTCAAATGCCCGGCCGCCCACTTCGTACACGATATCCTCGATCTGACCCACCCGGCTTATAGGAAACGCGCTAAGCGCCAATTTGATTCCTGGCGCTTGAAAAAGGCCCTAAGAAAAGCGACCCTGACATGGTACGATTCCTACTGGAGCCTGGAAGAGACAAAGAAATACGCAGGTTACTCCGGAAAGAACCCCAAGGTCAGGCATCTCGGAATAGACGAAAGGTTTGATCCGCTAAAAATTGACGTTGCGGAAAACACGCTAAAAACTTACGACCTGGAGCCTGGTTATATCCTTGTCATCGGCAACGGCCTCCCTCACAAGAATCTGGGAGTTTTACTGGAACTTGCGAATGAAATCGGCAGAAGGATTGTTTTTGCGGGTATCCCCGAAAAAAACCGGGGCTACTGGAGGGCCAAATATCCTCAACAGAAGGCTACCTGGATCGGACACGTGAGCGAGCGTGATCTTCCTGCTATAATAAAGGGCGCCTTCTGCCTTGCTCAGCCGTCCACGGCAGAGGGCTATGGGTATCCACCACTGGAGGCAATGGCCTGCGGCGTGCCCGCCGTTGTAAGTAACATTCCTGTTCTAATAGAAACTACAGGCGGCAACGCACTCATAGCTGATCCATGGGACCCAAGGTCATGGAGAGAGGCATTTGCTGCCCTCGAGAACAAAAACACTTATCGGGAGCAGGTGGAAAGGGGATTGAGGTGGGTGGAGCCGTTGCGGGGGCATAAAGGCTGGGAAAAACATGTATCAGATGTGGATGGGATACTTAGCAAATCAACCGAATGCGGCTAGGTGAGTCGCGAAAAAGTTCGGAGTTCATGGAAAACTTTAAGAGCGGAAATACACCGTTGATAATAACTGTTTCCTTACTAAGCAGTTCAATTTGGTTATTTACACACGGTAAATACATTAACGGCGATGAAGCGATAATCGGGTTGATGGCTATTAAAATCAGCCAATTCGCTGATTTTCCATTATTCTTCTGGAAAGCACATTATAGTGGACCGATTGCCAGCTATCTTGTAGCGCCCTTACACTTGATCTGGAAACCCTCCGGTTTGCTTTTACACTCAATAGTTATCCCATTTCATTTATTCTTCTCTTGTGGCACATATCTTCTATGTCGAAAATGGCTCAACGAAAAGGCAGCGATTGTTGCAGGCCTCATGGCCGCTCTTCCACCAAAATTGTTTCCATATTCTCCACTTGGCGGCTATACCGAATCAGTATCTTTTTTCCCTTGGATAATGCTCATCAGTCTAGGGATGAATCACAATGAATACAGTGACATTAGAACAAGCACCAGATTCATCGGTGCAGGATTCTTATGCGGTTTTGCAATATGGATTTTCCCATTTTCAATCTCTATTTCTTTGATATGCTTCTTCTTCGTGTGCCGTGGATTTGGGAAAAGACCTCTGATTGTTGCGGTCAGCGGCTGTCTTTTGGCCCTTTTTCCTGTCATTTTTTATAATGCTCTTCATCCTGGGGCGAGTATTCTACGCCTTATGGCTCGCCCTTTTGCAATAGACAAACATGGGTTTGCTGAACTTCTAAGTTCAAAAAATATTTTCCAAATTGTCGGCACCCTTTTTCTAAACTGGGTGGAAAATTCATATCAGTCGTTATTGAATATACCTGATTATACCTTGCAGCTCTTTCAGTTGAGCGCAAATTACTCAATTTGGAATCGAGTTACAGGTGTAATAAGTCTTATAGGGGTCTTGGCAGTAGTAATATTCTATTTTTGCAAGCATGAGAATCAAAAGTTGGTCTCCTCAGCTTTATTTGCAATCATATGGTCTAGTTATTTGTTCTTATTGATCTTTGGCATGAACAGATATCGATACTTGATACCCGTATTGACAGTCATTCCGTTTGGCATAGCACTCATTTTGACGAAAACCCCTCTTTTTGAAAATAGAAACTTGATGATATTTGCCCTTTGTTTGATTTTGCTCATTAATGGTCTTTCTAATTTTTCAAATACGTCCCAAAAAGCATCAAATTTTTCAGATCTGATTCAACTATTGGACAGCAAAGGGCTTAGGAAAGGATACGCCAACTATTTCATTTCCTATCCGCTTATATATCTTAGCAATGAAAGGTTAATTTTCACACCGGTACTTCACGACCCAAAAAATGATCGCTATCCAGAATATACTTATTTAGTCAGCAAATCTGACAACCCGGCCTTCATCTTCGTGAATCGAAATAATGAAACTACCTTTCGAGAACAACTATCAAAATATAGGATCTCCGCAAAGGTATTGAAATGGGGAGCATATAGAATATTCTATGAATTGACCCCAGAAATAGACCCTGAGAAATTTAATATGAGTCTTGGTAGTATTCCATAGATTGTGTAGAATTTTTTGATAGGTAGAGAGATATTATGAAGAAGGCACTTATTACCGGAATTACCGGGCAGGATGGAAGCTATCTGGCGGAATTGCTCTTGGAAAAAGGATACGAGGTCCACGGCATTGTAAGGCGGGTCGCGATTGAGCAGCCCCAGGCCAGGATGTGGCGCATAAGGCACCTCTTGGACAGGATAAAGATCCACAGCGCATCCATGGAAAGCTATGCATCAATATTTGAGATAGTATCCAAGGTCAAACCCGACGAATGCTATCACCTGGCGGCCCAAAGCTATGTTTCCTACTCCTTTGAGGATGAATTCTCCACCATAAACACCAATCTGAACGGCACACACTATATCCTTTCCGCCGTAAAGCGGCAGGCCCCTGGTTGCAAATTCTACTTCGCTGCCTCCAGCGAGATGTTCGGCAATGCAAGGGAGAGCCCCCAGAACGAAAACACCCCCTTCCATCCCCGCTCTCCCTATGGTATCTCCAAGCTCGCCGGCTTCGAGCTGACGAGAAACTATCGGGAGGCTTACGGTCTCTTTGCCCTTTCAGGGATCCTCTTCAATCACGAGTCACCCCGCAGAGGCGCCGAATTTGTCACGAGAAAGATAACCTCTTCCGCCGCCAAGATAAAGTTGGGGCTGGAAAATGAAATACGCTTGGGCAACCTGGATGCTAAGCGGGACTGGGGCCATTCCCGTGATTACGTCAGGGCCATGTGGCTCATGCTCCAACAGGACGAGCCGGAGGACTACGTTATAGCGTCGGGCAAGGCCCGTTCTGTAAGGGATTTCCTTGAGACCGCTTTTGACTATCTTGGGCTGGATTACGAGGAATATCTGGTGATAGACGATCAACTCTTTAGGCCGTCCGAGGTCAATGTCCTCCAGGGAGACGCCTCAAAGGCACGCAGGAAACTCAACTGGCACCCCTTGATTTCCTTTGATGAGATGGTAACGGAGATGGTGGACAGCGACCTGGAGTGGTATTCGAAAAAATGACGGATTCCCAGAGAAGTCTATCCCACTCCTCCGCGTGATCCAGAGAGGGCCGTCGAGCCCTAGGTGCCCGCCTTGGGCAAGCGTGTTGGATCGAGGCTGGACTATATGAATATCTTGATGCTGGCAGATGTCTTCTTCCCGGATACCACTGGTGGTGCCGGCAGGGTACTCCACAATCTCTGTGCAGAACTCTCCGAAAGAGGTCATGAGGTTCATGTATTAACCAGAAATCCTTGCGGCTGTTTACCTTCTTATGAAGTCATCAAGCCCGGTTTTCTTGTTCATCGCTTCTTCGTTGACCAGAGCAAGCCCTGTTCCATGCTTGTCAATGAGCTTAAGAACAGCCTCTCATTGGGCAGAGATCTCGCAAGAAGAACCACGTTCGACCTCGTTTGCATCCATCAAGCCTTTGCGGCGGTCGGACCCCTCTTGTTTTCACGGTGCCTTAAAGATCTCCCCTTGGTCTACTTCTTTCATTCCCCCTGGCACGAAGAATTCCTCACCAAGGATCCTGCCGGGACGAAAATCAGGTACCGGCTGGGAGCGCCGCTCCTAAAAAGGATTGAAAGGCGGCTCATATCCCGTGCATCACTGGTGACTGTCCTCAGTAACTTCATGGGGGATAAGGTCTCCAGGGAGCATGGATTCCCTGAAGGCAGGATAAGAAAGCTCCCCTGTGGCATCGACCTGAGTCGTTTTGATCTGCCTTCCGGTGACAAGGCCTCGGCAAAAGAGAGAGCAGGGATTCCATCGGACAGGGTTGTCTTTTTGACAATCAGGAATCTGGTGCCCCGCATGGGACTGGACTCCCTCATCCGTGCCTTTCACAGCAGCGCCATAATAAGGGAAAAAGGGCTGCTTTTCATCGGCGGCAGCGGAGCCCTTGAAGGGGCTTTAAAACAGATGGTAAAGGACTTTGACCTGGATGGCATCATTCGTTTCTTGGGACACGTGCCCGAAGATAGACTGGCCCAGACCTATCAGTGGGCCGACTTTTTTATCCTTCCCACGAGGCGGTTGGAGGGCTTCGGCCTGGTAATCCTGGAAGCAATGGCATGCGGGACACCGGTCCTTGGTACCCCGGTGGGCGCCATACCTGAGATAATCGGCGCCTTTGACAAAAGGTTGCTCTTCGATAGCCCCGGTTGGCAGGATCTAGCGAGAAAAATTGAGCTAGTTATTGAAGAAAGAGAACAATACTCCTTTGATCCCATTGCGTGCCGAAGATTTGTGGAGGAGAACTATTCCTGGGAGAAAATGGCCGAACATTTTGAAAAGGAAATAGCGGGGATCATTCCTTTGCCTTCCCCTTGAACTCCAGCCAGTCTATCATCTCCCGGATGTTCTCGGCCATGTACCATCGCCCGTTGGCAAAGGTCCCGTAGTCAGCACCGGCCATGGCGGATGCCAGGCGAACCGAGTTGGCATAGAACAACCACTGCCTTACCCATTTTCTCTCGATCGCCTCGTTGAAGATACTCTCGCCCTTGTCCATTCCTTTGGCAGCCCCCCTCTTCCAGGCCTCCATCACCAGCCTTGTCGCCGTAAGGGTCATCTCATTACTGGTCAGTATGGTGTTGCCCAGCCTGTTGAAGTGCCCCTGCACCCATCCTGTCCCATGGCAGGAGAGGCACACTGCCTTCATGGTGTCCAGCCTTTTTTCCTGTTCCCCGGGCCCAATCAAGTACCCCGTCGCAGGTTCCCCGGTCAGCTCCGTGGCAAGAGGGAAGCCTGACTTATTTCTGATAATAGATATATCAGGCGATTTTGGATGGGCATGGGCGTAAACAACTCCAAAGAGCCTCCAGGGAAGCCGGTCGTTCATTTGGTGGGTCCTCTCGGAGATGACCTCACCCTCCCCATTTACCAACAGACTCACATGACATGTTGCACACGTGGGGGCGGAGAAATCTTTCCCAGGCCGCCAGGGCACAGAGTCAAAATCCCATCCACTCCCCGTTGCACCGTATATATTACCGTGCTTACTTACAAGGTAAACCGGATAAGCCGGGACATCAGGCCCCTTGTGACATTCAGAGCAGGTCTGGGGACTCCTCGCCATCTTTATGGAAAACTCGTGCCTGGTGTGACAGGAGGAGCAGGAACCCCGGGTGCCGTCAGGGTTGATGCGGCCCACCCCCTGGTTTGGCCAGCCTGAAAGGAGCGGTATTTCCACATCAGCCAGGTCTGTCTCCCTCTTCATCATCCCTGTGACCTTGACCACCGTGCCGTGACAGTAAAGGCAGGAGTCTGCGTTGGTCTCAGGCACGGGAGGCCTGACATCCACCTCATTCCCATCAAAGACCTGCACCCCGTTGATTTGCTTTACGAGATCCATGTACAATGAATTGCCCACAAGGTTTCCGTGGGCCGTTGACATGATGTTCCGGGCAAACTGGCGCTCTTCTTTTACATGGCAAACAGCGCAGTCAGAGGGAGACACTACTATATGAACCTGGTAATCATTATGCTCAAAGGTATCTCCATGACTTTCCGAGTTCAAGGTATGGCATTCCACACAACCAACGGTAACGGGAAGGAGTCTTTGTGGTATTTCCTCCGTGGAAATCCTCCTTTCAAGCGCCTGCTTCCGCAACCCCTCCTCTGGTGATACGGCCGCATGCCTGCTCCTTTTCCACGCTTCCACGATCCCCGGGGTGAGCACTGAGTGACATTCCAGGCAAGTTTCCGTATCGTCACTGGTTTCAGCGCCATATCCGGCACTGGAGATGAACGCGAGCACAATTCCGGCTAAAATGGGTACGAGCCCTTTCACGCCAACCCCTTTCTCAAGAAACGTCTTTTTACCCCGCCAAATACCACCCCGATCTCCCCAGTTGATCCGAATCCTTGTGCCGATTTGCATCATCTTGGGAGGCCAAAGCAAAAGTCTTGTGGCCCACGCCAAATGGATTGGAGTCTAGGCCCTCTTGAACGAGCATCCGGCGGATTGTACAAGCCCTCCGGCGCAAAGCACAAGGGAGTAGGAAGGTTTTCTCTCTTTGGCAAGAACCCTGAGGTTTCCGGAAAAGCCCGCAGCCGGGTTCAAGATTTCTGCATGTTTACATATTTCTTGTACAGCTTGCACCCATCATCATAGCCCAGGTCACAGGACCTTCTTAGGTCCTCCAAGGCCTTACCTATTTCCTCTTTCTCCAAGTAACAGCGACCGCGGTTGTAATAGGCCCACCCGTTCCTGGGCTTCAATTCCAATGACTTTGTCAGGTAAAGGATCCCAGTGTCCCAGTCACCTCGGCGGACATGTAACCATGCAAGGTTATCATAGGCTTCCGCAAAGTCGGAACGCAGTTGGATGACCGTCTTGAAATCTTGAGTGGCCTTTTCGTATTCCCTTAGTTTTATGAGCGTCAGCCCCCTGAAAAAATATGCTTCATGATTCTTTGGATCAAGTTTGACCGCCTTTCCATATTCCACCAAGGCTTCCTGGTACCTGGATTTGCGGTGAAGTACATAACCCCTCCGGACATAAATCTTGGCCTCTTTCACACTCTTGGAATAGGGCCTTACACCTCTGAAGGCCTCCTCCATAAATCTGCGGGGATACTTCTCAATGGTCTTTATCAACTCGGTTATGGTCATATCAGGTACACCGGGCAGGCCGGTCTTGAGGGATCTCAATCCAAGATAACCAAATAGGATGAGTGCTACGAGAGCAGCCACAATGACACCCGTAGCCCAAGGGTCGGTGCTCAAGAATTTCCTTCTCCCTTTTGTTCTGCCTTCTGGCTTGGTGCCGGTTTCTTGGTTCATTGCAAGCCCTGTACCCCTAAAACCGGAAAAGCAAGAAACATTGTCTTAGTGCTTCGATTCGCAATTACGGTGGCGTATCTTTCGGATGAGAATCCTTATTAATGCTCACTCAGCACTAAGTCCTGAGTAAATAAAGACGTTAGGGCATTTATGAATCGAAGGGCTTAGTCTTCTGCGCTCATAATAAGCGCGTCATCGTCGCCATAGTAATTCTCCGACACCCCTGTAATTTTCATGCCCATCGCCCTGTAAAAGGAAATCGCTCCTGTATTTTTGGATCTTACCTCAAGCCACAATTTTTGTCCAGCCCCCCCGGCGGCATACCGGTAAAGGCTTTTCCCGATTCCTTTCCTCCTGTGCCCAGGACTGACCGCGGTAGAGATTATGTGTCCGTCCTTTTCCATGATCAGATAACCCACCACCGAACAATCTATTTCCGCAACAATGAAAATGGTTTCAGGCCTTCTTGCATAATACTTGAAGACTTCTCCCGGGTAAGGGGTCTTTGGAAAGGCATGCTTTTCTATCTCAAGAATCTCCTCGAGGTCTTCCGGCTCGAATCTTCTTATCCTCGGGGCAAGAGTATGAACCATCTACGAGATCCAACTTTCTCTTCCTGCGAACTGTGCACAAGGCCCGATAAAGCGCCTCCCGGCAGTCCTATTTGCGGTTTCCAAGGCCTATTTCGTCAGCCACCTCCCGCATGCCCATAATTGTATCTGTAATAAGCTCTGTGAGTTCCATCCCTAACATCTCGGCCCCCTTCTCGATAATGGACCTGTCTACACCGGCCGCGAATCGCTTGTCTTTCCATTTCTTTTTCACGGATTTCGCTGTCAAGTCAAGGACGCTCTTGGAAGGACGAACCAGCGCAGTGGTAACTATCAGTCCTGTCAACTCATCTATTGCGTAGAGGACCTTCTCAAGATCTGACTTAGGTTCAACCCCTGAGCAGATTCCCCACCCGTGACTCACTACAGCCCTTATGTATTCTTCGGGCCAACCCTGCTCTCTCAGGATCTCCGGGCTCTTCTTGCAGTGCTCTTCCGGGAACCTTTCATAGTCAAGATCATGAACGAGACCGATGACCCCCCATTTTTCCTCATCTTCACCCCTGTTCCTGGCAAAATACCGCATGACCCCCTCCACGGCAAGGGCGTGCTTTATCAGGCTCTCGCTCGAGTTGTATTCCCTTAAGAGATCGTAAGCCTCTTCTCGACTCGGCGTTTTTTCATCCATCAGACTCCTCCTCTTCCCCGAAAACTCGCTCAAGCATTATTTGTTAATCGTTATTGGTTATACGTTTCAAAGGCCGCGTACCTGAGATAGCGCTTGCACACCTGGTAGAGATATGAGAATGGCAACCAAGGGCGATCAGCAACGCATAACCAATAACGCCCAATTTGAGGTCCTAGGTTCCGGGTCTCCTTCTGGGCGGAATTATCCCCTCCTTTGCCAGGTGATTATGAATCTGTTCAGGTGTAAATTTGCTCATGTCCTTGGCCAATTCCTCCACCTTGAGGTCCGGCCTCTGGATGGCATCCATGTTTTGCCGCAAAAGGCCCAGCATTTGTGCCGGGGCGACCATGATAATATGGCGTGATTTCTTCTGTTTTGCCAATCTCTTGGTCTCGTCTATGATTCGCTTTGCGAAGCGCCTGTCGAACTCATCTTCGTGTTGTGAGCGATGATCATCATAGCCGTGAGAAGGACCTCCTCCCGGCGCCTTTCCTCTGCCGGTCTTTGAGTCCGAGTACAATTCCTTGCCTGGCACATCCTTTTCAGGATTGAGAATCTTTCCGCACTCAACCAGTCTCGGACTTGATTCAAGTTCAGGGAACTCCGCTGATTCCAGGGTAAAGAAACGTGAATGCCCACCACTTGATACCACGACAAGATAATCATCCATTTTCCCCCTCCTCTCGGGTTTCCTGAAATTTAGAAAGACAAGACTACATGCGTCCTCCTTTGCCATCGGGATCAGCCCCATCTGGTGCCGCCCTTCAGGCTGGTTGCAAAGGGGTTCTCTCTTCTCCTCCTGCTCCTCCCATCTGCATTCTTAGGGCAAGATACAAAATGCTACACCCCGGAGGGAAGTTTTGCATGGGACTCTATGGGTTCGGGAGCCTCCACCTCAGAGGTTGCAACACCCATTTCTTCGAACTTTTTTGCCACGGGTAATAGTCGTCTCTCCAAAGATCCTATGGCCCTGTTGTAGTCCTCCACGGTCCTGTTCAAATCCTTGCGCAGTTCAGCCAAGTGACTCACAAAGGTCTCGAGACGTCTATAGAACAGCTTGCCCTGTTCCGCAATTTTGCGAGCATTTTCAGTAACTTGTTGCTGCTGCCAACCATAGGCAACCGCTTTCAAGAGGGCCAATAGAGTGACCGGAGTCGTTATCAGGACGCGCCTTTCTATGGCATTCTCCAAAAGCGATGGGTTGCGTTCAAACGCAGCCCCCAAACAAGCCTCATTTGGCACAAACATTACAACAAAATCAGGGGTCCTTTCAAACTGCTCCCAGTACTTTTTCTGACCCAGCTCTTGTACCCTATCCTGCATTGCCTTGGCATGACGATCAAGTTTCAACTTCTGAACCCCTTCATCTCTCTCCTCCATTGCCTCGAGATAGGACTCCAGCGGAACCTTGGCATCAACCGGGAGTATCCCCTCATTCGGCAGGTGTATTACCATGTCCGGCCGACCCCTATCCGTGGTAACCTGCTCAGCATACGCAACGTGTCTTGTCATCCCCGCCATTTCTACCACGCGGCGAAGCTGCATTTCCCCCCATTGGCCCTTGACGGTCGGGGACTTGAGGGCCTGAGTCAGGCTCACGGCTGTCTTTTGCAACTCCGAATGGGAGATAGCAAGTTGACGGAGCTGCTCCTGCAATGACTGGTACGCACCCTCCCGTTTCTGCTCCAGCTCTCTCACATGCCCATCAATCGAGTTCAAGTTCTCTCTAAGGGGCTCTACCAGCTTCTCGATCTCCGCCCTATGGGCCTTCCAGTCTCCACGAAACTGGGCAACCAGGTTTTCAACCTGTTCCCTGGCCTGCTGTAAGAACTGGGTAGTGGTAGTATTCAAAGCCTGACCCGCCAGCGCACTGAAGGCCTCTCTCATTTTGTCTTGGGCCTTTTCAACCCACTGTAACTTCTCCTCGTCCACCTCTGCTTGCTTTTTCAACTCCGCGATCTGTACCTTTAATTGCTCGTTTT
>JAFDHB010000209.1 GCA_019308985.1 Deltaproteobacteria bacterium
TGAACCTGGTGTTGATACCTTTAATGGGCCTCTTAGGCGCAGCTCTGGCAACGGTGATTTCACAGTGTGCCACGGTAGTTGTATTCCCTCTGTTTTTTGAGAAAACGAGGAGGAGCAGCCTTGCCATCCTGGCCTCATTTGATCTTGTCAGGGTTATCGGCAAGCTCGCGAGCAGGGGCTTATATGCAGGTCGAATCGATGGATAACCTAATGAAGAGGTGCGTGACCCTGCCGAGACGGATCGCTTCCTACTTTCTGAGGAGGCAGATGCTGGCGCGCCTGCTCATCACCCTGTTGAGATTGAGGTTCAGAAAAGGTCAGATTCCCCTTCATCAGGTTGCACGACTCAGAACAATGTTCAGGGGTTCGAATGTCTTTGAACCGCACCCCTCCGTTTATGTGGGCTCAGGGCTTCTGTTGAACAATCGGGCCTTATCACGGCGTTTGGCCTACATGGAGACGGGTATGTGGACCCTCGGTGTGGACACCCTGAACTATCTGGAAAGACTGATCCAGGCCCTCAGACCAGAGGCGGTTCTTGAATTTGGAAGCGGGCTGAGCACCCTTTGCCTGTGCCAGTACATGTTTGACCTGCACGGCGATACCGGAAGCCCCCGGGTCTTTTCCATAGATCAGGAGAGTCGATATTTGACCGGATCGAGGGTGAGGCTGGCCGAGTGTGGATTTGAAAATCTTGCCAGGCTTGCGCACAGACCACTGATTCCACAGTGCATTGAAGGCGTTGAAACGGAATGCTACGATCTTCCCCATGATTTCCTCAGCGGTTTTCTTGGAGGTTCCATGCCCGGCCTCCTGCTTGTTGACGGTCCTGCCGGAGAGGACGGGGTTCGGTTCGGTACCTTGCCCCTGGTAAAGGATTTTGTGCCAACGGGCGCGCGGTTTGTCCTTGATGACGCCCTGCGAGACAGCGAGCTTAAGACATCCCTAATGTGGGATAGGCTGCCATACCTGAGGGTCTTCGGGATAAAGCCCGTCTCAAAGGGTCTGCTGCTGGGAGAGGTGTTTCATAAATGAAGGTCTTAATCTTGAATACAGATTATCCGGACTTTCTGGATTATCTCTACGGCAAACATCCCGGGCTTGACAGGGAGCGGTATTCCCGACAGCTCCAGGTGCGGGATGAAAGCCTTTTTGGAGTGGCCTCCTTCTACGCACGCCATCTCAGAGAGCTGGGACATGAGGCAACGGTGATCCATGCCAACAACGGACCGATGCAGGCCGCGTGGGCAAGGGAGCATGGAAAATCACCCGTTGAGTCAGGCGCAATACGGAAAAACGCCCTGCACCTGATCCAGAAGATCAGGGGAAGGATCGCAGGCACGGTTGTAAATAAGATCCGCCGGATCTACTCCCCCCTCCTATACCGGCTGGAGAAGCGTAACTCTGGTCTGTACAGTATCCTCGCCACACAGATAGACTTTTACAAGCCTGATCTTGTGCTGAACCTCTCGATGGACGGCCTGTCCAGCAGGTTTTTTCAGGAGGCACGGGCACAGATACGGCTCTTGGTGGGACAGCACGCCGCTCCCATACCGGCTGGAGAGAACTACACCTGCTACGACCTGGTACTGTCTTCTTTGCCGAATCAGGTGGAGTTCTTCCGGGACTCTGGCCTTAAATCCCGGTTGTTCCGCCTCGCATTTGAACCGTCAGTCCTTGAGCAACTCTCCTTTGAAGGGAAGGGTGAGTATGTTTCATTCGTTGGGAGTCTGTCCAGCCATCACGGCGATCGTATCCAGCTCCTTGAGAAGATAGGCAAACATATGAAACTGAAGATCTGGACCGGCGCCAAGACCACGAAAAGGAGCTCAACGCTTGCCCCCCTGATTCAAGGGGAGGCCTGGGGCAGGGAGATGTTTCAAGTTCTTGCCCGGAGCCGAATGGTCTTGAATCACCATATAGGAATCTCGGGAAGGTACGCAAACAACATGAGACTCTACGAGGCAACGGGAGTCGGTACCCTGCTGGTTACCGACTGGAAAGAAAATCTGGGCAGCATGTTCGAGACGGGAAAGGAAGTTGTGGCCTACAGGTCTCCCCGGGAGTGCATAGAACTGATGGCTTACTATTTTGAACACCCCGCTGAGGCAGAAGCCATTGCAAAGGCCGGCCAGCGGCGTACCCTGCGCGAGCATACCTACAGGGAACGGATGGAGGAGATGATCGCAATTTTTTATGAGGAGATCCTTTAGCCATGCCCGGATTTTTGAGACCCGTCCTGAGCAGTACTGCCAGGCACTGCCTCAGGCTTATAAGAGAGCCAGACTTTCGAACCCTGTGCCGGCTGGCTTTCAGACTCAGGCATCAGCCTCGCTATGAGTCGTTCAATATCGGGCTTCATGGCTGGAACCTGTCCGTTCCTGACAAGACCTCCTTCATCTTTTCATACGAGGAGATCTTCGTTGACCGTATTTATGAATTTCCCGGCGGGAAAATGCCTAAGATACTGGATCTGGGCGCCAATATGGGGCTGAGTGTACTCTTTTTCAAGCGTCTGTTTCCCGATGCCACGATTACGGCTGTTGAGGCTGATCCCAAAATATTTGAACATCTGGTTCAGAATGTACATGGAAACGGTTTTGATGATGTGATCCTCATGAACCGTGCCGCCTGGATAAAGGAGACCATGCTGAAGTTCGAGGCGGAGGGGGCTGATGCGGGCCACATCTGCGAGGAGGGGGCAGACGGGGTGATTGAAACAAGGGCCATAGATGTGGCTGAACTGTTGGAAAGGGAATCGTACGACTTTGTAAAGATGGATATCGAAGGCGCTGAAAAGGCGGTGATCCCACACTGTAAGGGTGCGCTGAATAGGGTATCGTACATCTTTGTAGAGTATCATTCAGAAGTGGCCACGCCCCAGGGCCTGGGAGAGGTGATGAAGGTGCTCTCGGACTCAGGGTTTCGGCTGCATATTCACGCTTTACGCACCAGCAGGAATCCGTTTATGCAGAGGCTGAAATGGGGCCGTTTTGATATGCAGCTGAATATCTTCGGCTGGAAAAGAGATACTGGAAGATGATCAGGCCCTTGATGATCAACTTCGCCGATAACCAGGGCGGGGCGGCCAAGGCCTGTCTGCGTCTCTACAGGGCCCTCCGACAGAGAGGAGTTGGCGTGTCCATGGTCGTGTCCCGCAAGCGTTCATCTCTTGAGGGAGTGTTGGGGCCGGGGAATATCTGGGGCAGATTCAGAGCCCTGGCCGGCCCTACCCTGGAGCGGCTTGTTTTTCAGCATCGGCTTATCAATCGAAAGGGGATGTTTTCCGTAAATGCCCTGCCCGATAACCTTCCCCAGGCCCTTAAGGCGGCGCCGGAACATAATCTGATACATCTCCACTGGATTAACGGGGCTTTTGTCCGCATTGAGACCCTGTCCCGATTCAGGGGGCCTGTAGTATGGACACTTCACGATCTCTGGCCGTTCAGCGGTGGATGCCATTATCCAGGGGAATGCACGAGGTATACCGGACAGTGCGGCAGATGTCCGATGTTGGGATCCCGCTTCATGGATGATCTCTCGGCTAAGACCTGGAGGCGAAAATCAAGGGCCTGGCAGGGTTTGAATCTTGTCCTGATAGCTCCCAGCAGATGGATCGGGAATGAGGCCAGGAAAAGCAGTCTTTTCAAAGAGAAGAGGATAGAGGTCATTCCCAACGGGGTGGACTTGGCCAGGTTCAGACCACGGGAAAAGGAGGCGTTGAGAAAGAATCTGAACCTATCGGGCCGCAAGAAGTTGATACTCACAACCCACGCCGATGATGACCGGGGCGACCGCAAGGGGATAGGTATCTTGGCCGAGGCCTTGCGTAAGCTCAAGAATTCCGGTTATGGAACGGACGTGGAACTTGTTGTGGTCGGCACAGGAAGTTTGGACAGCCCTCAGCGGTTCGGAGTAAAGACCGTTTGTGCCGGGAGGATCCACGGAGAGAGCAGTATGGCGGAGTACTATGCGGCCGTGGATCTGTTCGTGGCTCCGTCCCGGGAGGATAATCTCCCTAATACCGTGCTGGAGGCCATGGCCTGCGGTACACCCTGTGTGGCCTTCAATGTGGGGGGGCTGCCCGATATGGTTGAGCACGAGAAAAACGGCTACCTTGCAAGACCCTTTGATCCCGGGGATCTGGCCAAGGGGATCGCCTCGATTTTTGCCGATGAAAAATTCAGAGGGATGCTTTCGATATATGCCCGCAGAAAAGCTGAGATGGAATTCGGGATCGAGACATGTGCCGACAGGCATATCTCTCTTTATGAGGACCTCGTTGATGGGGTTGGGTGATGGCCGGAGAACCTCTGAATGCTGCCGCGTCATGGGCTTGTCATAGGTTTAAGGCAAGTCGAACCAGGTATGCCAGGTAGGGAAGAACCCCAATGGGGCAGTGCCGCCGTCCAATTTGCAGGGTCTCCAGCCTCGCCTTCTTTCTGTTGCCGAGGGCAAGGCCGCCAGCCTGCATGTTTGTAAGCGGTATCTTACAGGTCAGGAAGGAGATGCCGGAACGGTAACATCTGTAAATAAAATCGTAGTCCGCAGAAATGAGATATCGCTCGTCAAATGCCCCGATCCTTTCATAAACGGGGCGTCTGACAAAGCAGGCGGGATGCATGATCGGCATAAGAAAGGGGATTAACTTCAGGGGACGCAAACCGATGATCCTGGTTGGGGACATGCTTTGCCGGGGGAAGAGGCGGATGGCTCCGGCTACTATCTGGGCATGGGGGTTGTTCCCGAAGAGCCCCATCACCCTGTAAATGGTATCCTCCGGATACCAGTCGTCACTGTTCAGGATGCAGACCAGATCGCTCCTGGCATGTTTCAAACCCATATTCCACGCGTTGGGTATGCCGCGCCCACCTTGACGCAGGAGCACCCAGTCTATCCGGGGATTTTCTGACATCGAGGATCGAATTATACTCAGAGTACGGTCGGTGGAGCCGCCGTCAACGAATATGTAGCGTGCAGGTGTTGCTCTTTGCTTTAGCACGGAATCAATGGATCGCTGGAGAGTCGTTTCAGAGTTAAGGCAGATGGTGATGACATCGTATTCCATTTTCGGAAACCCGAGGGTGGTATGCTGCTCCTACCAAGGCCGGTTATTCCGTACTCGAGGGCCTTATCTTGAGGATGCTACACAAGGATGGCAATCCAGTCAACAATCTAATCCGGTCTCCATGGTCACGTGCCGGTGGATCCGGCCGGAGTGGGAAACCGTGACCTGGAAGGGACAGGACAAGATGGATGTTCACGGTAGAAGAGATGATTGAGGCCCATTTGAAAATGTACGTGGGCAGGGATTCTTCGCAGGAAAACAGAGGGTAACCGAGAGCGTATCGGGATGTGTGGAATAGCGGGTTTCAGATCGAATAGATGTGTGGGTCGCCTGTGGGAGTCGCTCCCTGATGCGGCTTCAGTCCTGGCACACCGGGGTCCGGACGACGAGGGGCTCTTCTTTGACCGGGAGGCCGGGGTAGGCTTGGCCCACAGGAGGCTGTCCATTATCGACCTGTCTGAGGCGGGACGACAACCCATGGTCACCGACGATGGAACCGTGCGCATTGTCTACAACGGCGAGGTGTATAACTTCCAGGAGATCAGGAAGACCCTTACAGACCTG
>JAFDHB010000210.1 GCA_019308985.1 Deltaproteobacteria bacterium
GTGCTTTTCGTTCCCTCGTAGTTTACTCCTATCGAAAAAACTGCGTCGATTACGCAGAGAGGAAGGCTTTGATAGAAGTACTCGTCACTCAGCCTGGCCGTTCCCAGGTCAAGTACCCGACAGCAGTGATTTGCCAGGTCCTGTGCATGCCCTTCAATATTGAAGGATTCCATGTCTCACACCTTCACCAACACCACCACTTTCAATGAGGGCAGTCAAAATCCCGCCACTGGGAGCAAAAGACTGGACGCTCCTTTCTGACTTCCCTTCTATTTCCAATGGTTGAAACAGATTTATATAGGACAACTTGCAGAAAATCAACGCCAATCCTCTTATAATATCAAAAACTTGGATGACTTTCACAATGCGGCGCCTTATAAACCCATTACCATTCCGGTTCCGGGGCAGAGCTTCGTCCTCTGAATTTCAGAGAGGACATTTTATCGGGGCATACTTTACAATGATACTGATGGATTTCAGGGTTTGTTCTTGAATTCAACAAAAAGTCCGGCTATAAGTAATTGATTATTGAAAGCGTTTAATCTCTGTGAGTTGGGAACGAGTCCAAGAGGAGTGAGGCCGCCACACATTGCTGGCGGAAACCGTCCAAGAAATATAAAGTTTGGCTGCAAGTATATTTTAGAAGACTTGGGGACTCGAAAAATGAGCACGAGAGTCAAAATTGACGTCAAGAGGGAACCCGTCCAGATGCTTGTGGACGATCTTAATTCCGGCAAGTACTATCTCCCCACCTTTCAGAGACAGTACGTGTGGGACGAGGATGATATAAAGGACTTGATCGATTCCCTGACCAAAAATTACCCCATCGGCACAGTGATCCTGTGGAAGCCCTCAACATCCTCAATAACGGAAATAGATCCCTTCTCAAGACCCTTGCTAGATGTCGGGAAATCCGATGGCAAGGAGATATTCTATGTGATTGATGGCCAGCAACGGCTGACCTCCCTGTTGCTCTTGTTGAACAACTGGAACATCAGAAGGGGCGGGGAGGAGATAGCAAGAGAGCCGATTTCTTACAATCCGTCCAACAAGAAGTTCTACAAAAGCACAAGAAGGGGCGTGGACTTGTCGAAACTGATTAAAGCGTTTTATGAATACGACGATACGGCCATATCCGAGCTTAAGAGGACCACTTCCCAAGATGCCTATAAAGAGATGGAAAATATGATCAAGGGGGTCCTTAACAAGTATCCTATCTCCCTGTGCATCCTGGAGACGGAGCGGGAGGACGAAAAGACTTTCCGCGCCATGGCCGAGGCCTTCATAAGGGTTAACAAGTACGGGATCAGAATCGGTAATCTCGAGCTGATGCTTTCATTTCTGGCGGGCGCGGTCAGGGGGGACCTGAAAGAGAGGATAAGGGGGCTCTATGAACGCCTGTACGGTAGATTCGAGATAGATCTGCAGCCTGTAATAAGGTTCGCTTTCTCGAATTTCGGCTTGAAGCAGACACAGATATCCAGAGTGGAGCAGTTTAAACGGAACATTGACAAGGTATCACAGTATGAGCAGGCCGATGTTTCGGGAATCTTTAAGGGAAATGACAGGGCGCTCAATCTGACCATGGACCTGTTGAGGAGCGAGCTGGGGATAACCACCTCCCGCCTTCTCCCCTCACAAATTGCCCTCATACCGATTGCCAAATATTTCTATCTCAAGGGCATCGATACTATAAACGAACTACGGGAGGCTGATACCAAAAACATCATAAACTGGTTCCTTCTTACGAGCTTCAACGGATACTACAGCTCCCAGACCGATACCAAACTGGACAAGGATTTGGAGGTCATAGGGAATTCCCATTTCCCATGGGAGGACCTGCTCTCAAATATGAAACAAAGGAAGGCAAAGGTTAAAATAGCGCTCGAGGATATCAGGAGAGGCCTGAGCCTGAACGTCCTCCGGGTGCAGGGAAGAGCCCACCTGTTCATGCTTTACATTCTGCTCGTGAAGAGCCAGGCCGACGACTGGAATGGAAAGCTGGTGGGTCAAGCCAATTTCTCGGACCTAGCCAGGCACCACATATTTCCCAAAGATTACTTGGGTGAGAACCTGGAGCTTGAAGAGCCCGAGACTATGGAACAGCATATCAACAATCTGGCCAATATTACCTTTATCCACAAGGACATAAACTCGGAAATAGAAGATACGCCTCCCGATAAGTACATGGGCGATTATCTGGAATCAGCAATAAAGCACTTCATCCCTTCAGACAAAAACCTATGGTCAATCGACCAGTACATGACGTTCCTGCAGTACAGGATAAACCAGATATATTTACAGGGCAGGAAATTTTTTGCTGACATATTCGAGTAGAGAGGGCTATTTCATTTTGGTAACTTCCTCAAGCCCTCTTATTGTCCGTGAGTTATACTCTTCGATGAGATGATCTACCCCTTACAACACACCATTCAATTAGAACTCTATATCTTCGAACTCTTCCCACTCCTCCAACTCAATCTTATTGTTCAATTCTCTGACTCCATCGACAAATTTCATCGACCCGTTGCACTTTGTCTCAAAATATTCCCTGCACCCGTAAAAAGGGCTTCCGTCTTTATTATTATGTCTCGGAACAAGGACGCTGCCGCAGGACGGGCATTGAAGAATCTCCTCGGATGGTGTCAGATTCTCCGGATGATAGGAGAGCGCCATTGGGATTACCCGCTTGGCCCCCTCCTGAAACAAAAGGCCGCTAATTTCCATCAGAGTCGAACCTGATGTGGTAATATCATCGACCACAACCACAGCCTTCCCCCGAACATCTCCATCGACACCGAAGGCACCTCTAACATTGTCTCGTCTGGCCTCATAACTGCCGATTTCCTTTTGAGGAATATACTCTCGGAGGCACTTTAACAACCCAGGCCTTATCCTTTCTGCGCCTATTTTCTTACCATGAAGTTCTAGTCTGGGAATGTATTCTATCTGTTCCCTCATCCGGTCTTCCGCCTCATTAGGTTTCGGCGGCGCCCGGGTCACACAATCGAATTCGTCACCAACTAGGTGAAGTACCATCTCCCCGATAATTCTCGCGAACTGTCCTTTGTGCCTGTGCATCCTTTTCTTCGAATCCAATATCCTCAGTGAAAGGGCATGCTTCCTGTTTCTAGGGTCGTCCTTCTTGAAGTACCGCCCACCCACATGTATCGCATGTTGCGGAGACTCGCTATTCGGAAAGCTTATTATGTTGACGTACTGTCCCTTTCGAGGCTTCCCAAAAAACCATCTTGGGGATGAAGCCACCTCCGCGAGGTAACCGAGATACTGCCCTTCAAACACATCTACCATTTGCTGGCCATTCTCGACTATGAAGTCTGGACCCTTTTTTAATAGACTGATCCTGTCAGACTCCTCCATGGATTCGGGTTCCCAGAATATCGTCCCGAGCCGCAGGCTTTGAGCCTGGCTGATTGTTGTAATATCACCGCACAGGAATACGGACTCGCAGGGCTTCGTCCCGCAGGAGACCACCGCCCTGGAGATTGGCCATGTAAGAACCGTCTTCTCAAGGGAGTTGAGTGCAGGGAACCTTTCAACTACTAGGGGAGGGTCAAAACAGAAGGCAAGGATGTCTCGCAGCTCTGACTCGGAGAAGGATGAGACTACTCTGACATTGTATCGGTCAGCAAGGTATTTGAGGGCCTCGCTGACTTCGCTCTCAAACCCTACTTGGGAAATGTCCACCCCTGAGTTTCTTATTAGAGATTGGGGGCAGATTTGACGCTGGCCGTCAATCTTTATAAGTCCGTCGATGTTGACTATAACGGATTTTATGTCGTTGGTTTCAACAAACATCCCGGGCCCGTTAGCTAAACATGGAATAGGTCTGCTCATCCGGCCCCAGTTTGTAGCTCGGCAATTCCTTCAGCGCATTGGGGACATCCTCGATGTCACTTATCACGAACGCGCCCTTCTCCCTGTACTGCCCGGGCCATTTCAAATCATCCCTGTCGAGCAGGTTCCTTAGAATGAACAGGTGACGTCCCTGGGCCATGCATTGTCTTGCCTGAATCAGCGCACCGCTGCTTTCGCTTGCCTCGATTACTACCGTGGCACGGCTGATACCGCTCATAGTGTAATTCCGGGCGGGGAAATTAAACTTTGTCACCGGATGCGTGAAAGGAAATTGCGAAACGAGCAGGTGCCCCTGGGCGATGACTTTCTGGAGTGCGCTGTTCTCTTTCGGATAGGACCTGTCCAAGGGCGTGCCGATAACCGCGATTGTCCGCCCCCCTGCCTTTATGGCTCCTGTGTGAGCGGCCGTGTCGATCCCTTTTGCCAAACCCGAGACGACCACATAGCCATCCGCTGCCAGAAGCATTGCAAGCTTTCGGGCCCTCCTTACTCCAAGGTCGGACGGATTACGTGTCCCGACAACTGAAATACCCTTTTTATTGAACAGATCAATTTCGCCCTCACAGAACAGGAACAAGGGAGCATCATCCGTTTTCTCCAAGAGTTCAGGATAGAGAGGGTCTTTCCTGTATATGATGTGGTAATCCTCAGTGTAGTCCTGGAAAGACTTTAAGCACCGGTTATAGATTCTAGAAATGCTGTGTTTTGATGTTGAAAACAGCTTGGCCAAAGAGTTAAACAGATCTCCTGGTTCCTCAGTTTCAACCAACTCATCCAACTGCGATAGGGAACGGAGAGCCTTCTTTGAATAATTTACAAGCCCTAGGATGGTGGCATAGTTGACAGCACGCTTGAAATTATTCGAGTTCATGGCATGCCCCTAATATTACTTGTTAAATTTTGTGGTATACGTCTGCTTTGCCCAGCCCAAGTTAGAAATATCAAAAAAAGGAATCGTAGACAAGCGATACATTATTGCCGCTCATCTTTGGTTTGATAAACATGCCTCATCTCCTAAGCTCTGTAAGACTCCTTTTGATATAATAGTCCGCTCCCAGGGAATCCAGCAGCTCTTTCGCCTCTTCCCTGAACCTTGTCCAATCCACAGGCTTCGGCGGGCGGTGATAGTTCAGTTTCCCGACCTTCCATTGGCCGACAATCGGATGGAGCACCTTTATGAGTTCCAGGGCCTGTTCCGGGATAATCACAGGTTCGAGGCTCACCCACGTCTTGATGCCTCTCCGATGCGCTTCTTGCAGTGCGGCAATCCTGTCCGCAAGGGGCGGGGCATGAAGTTCCCATCTGTCGGCATCAGCCTGTTCAGTAAAGATAATTGTCTGAGCGAACCTGCACCTGTCATAGTTTTTCAGAAGATCAAAATCCCTGATGGCCCTACTGCCGCCTTTGGTGAGAATGGAGAACCGCAACCCGTTCTCAATAGAAATCTCAATCGCCCTGCGGGTGATACCCAACTCCATCTCCATGGGCTGATAAGGGTCTGTGGGGAAGGACATCAGTATCTCCCTGTCGTCACCCCTGAATTTTCTTGCATCTCGCTCGAAATACTTCAGGACATCTCTCCTGGGTTTTGGGCAGTTATGGAAAACCGCTCTCTTCTCCCTGACCACGTCAGGACCGAAGCAATACAGGCACCAGTGGGGGCAGCCATAGTAAAAGCTTGCTGCCAGCGGTGCGAATTCTTTGGCCCTGCCTCTGGGTTCATATATTACTTAA
>JAFDHB010000211.1 GCA_019308985.1 Deltaproteobacteria bacterium
TATGGCTATGAATCGATCGTCTGCCCTCGAGCGAAGCATGGTATAGGAAGATAGAGATGATTCTGAGATATCAAACTCGCTGTTGCGAAGTTGTCTCCAGAATATTTCTTCCACTTCCAGGGGCAGGTAGTTCAGGCGTATCCCGTCTGGAGAGATTCGGCCGTCAGTAAGCGGTAAGATACGGTCATAGGTTGGGCAGGCAAAAGAAAGTGTCAGGGTCATTTCAACCTCCTTGAACAGGAAATAAGTGGCCGGGTTCTAATGGGTCAGCCAATGCCTTCCCAGGACAATCAGGATATTGCCCAACATTGCACGTCGCCCGGGAGCTGAAAATAGACAGTTACAGCGATGTGGTTATCTCACTCCAGGACAAGCAACATGGTTGCCTCGGTCCAAAAGAGCCCACAAGGTCGGTGCGCATCCCAAAACCCACATGCAAGACCTCAGGCCTTAAGCTGGATCACGGTTTGTTTTCTATTTTCCACTTGTAGTAATTCCATGTTCGAACATACCCCTTTCCCTTGACCATCTGTTGCATCATCTTTTCCAGTTCACTCAGGGGATACCAGTGGGGTTCTCCCAGGAGCAGGGCCTGGTACTGATACCGTGCGCTCTTCTCGGCCCATAGGGCGAAGACGCATGTTTCTTCTATGCTGTCTCCAACAACGATATTCCCGTGGGATTTAAGGACACAGATCTTCTTGTCGCCCAGCTTTTCGGCTACTTGGTAGCCCAGTTCAAAGCTATCCACAAGCCCGTACTTTTCAAAGACAGGCGCTTCTTCGCCTATAACACAGGCACCCTGGTTTTCAACGGTGCGCAGCGGGACACCTGCTATGCTCAAAGTGACGATCATTGGTGAGTGGGTATGGGCTATTGACATCACATCCGGCCTTTTTTGGTACACGGCCAGATGCAAAGGGCTTTCAGAGGCTGGTTCCAGGTCCCCCTCAAGCTTGTTGCCCTCAAGGTCAAGAAGGATGATATCTTCCTCCCGAGCCTGGCCCGGACTAACCTTGCCGTTGATGTAAACCCCTCCTTTTTCAGGGCATCTTACGCTGAGGTGCCCAAGCTCATCCATCACCCCTTGGGTATCAAGGATGCGGCAGGCGGAGAGCAGCTTTTACTTCAGCGCCGATACATCTTCCATGTTTCCCTCCTCCTCACTTCTCTATCCCCAGTTTCCGTAACAGGCCATCCGGCGGATTGCCCGTGGAGAGATCATACCCGAGGGCCCTATAGTAATCTTCCTTCAATTCCCTCAAAGGAACGACCGCGCCGTTGGTAGGTCCGTCCGGTTTAGGCTCCTTCAATAACCTGTCCGGCAGGGTATCATCCTTCTCCGTGATTCCTTCCCTCATGTTAAAGAGCCTTTCCTGGCACATGATCCTCATGCCCACCTCCTCCATGGCCTCGAAGGTCCATTGCCGGCCGAAAAGGGCAGTCAAGACCTCTGCCACCATCTCCTCCCTGTACAGGGGAGTAAATGTGCATACGATCATCGAGTCTCGAAGGATACGGCTGATAGCCGCTTTCTTCACATAGTCCCCCTTTCCCTCGAGGTCGAGGCGCGTATTGTCAAAAATCTCTGTCCGGGCGGGCAGACCGTATCCATGATGGCAGCCCCCGCGGTTGTCTATTGCAAATTGAAGCGCCTGTCCATTGAGCCCCCTGCATTCATATCCACCCAGCTCCATACCCTTGACCTGCATGGCAAAGACCTCTGACCCACCTATCTCGGAGGAAAGATGCCTGGTACCCCTGGCCAAACGATTGCCAAACCCTTCTTGGTTGACGAGTTTTTTCAATGCGGCAATCATAGCCTCGTCATTACCGAAGCGAAGTTCAATGCCGTCCGTATCCCTCAGGCTGATCAGCCCCTTTTCAAAACACTCCATGGCAAACCCGATGGTAATTCCTGCCGTCATGGTATCCACACCGGCTTCATCGCATATCTGGCTGGCTGCCACGATAGGCTCCATTTTGTCAACCCCGCATGTCGATCCAAAGGCATAGATGGTCTCCCATTCAAAATCGCTGCGGGCGCCCCTGTATGGTCCCTGTTTGACCTCCACCTCCCGGCATCCGGGCGTGGGACAGTGAGGGCCGCATGCCCTGCCGGTCTCGGGCCAGCCCATGGGTGTGGTTGACTTGTCAATCCCTCTCCAACCTTCAAACTGTCCTCCCTGCCAGTTTCTGGTTGGAAGAATTCCAAGCTCGTTCATCTTTTCAAGATCAGATGCAGTTTCATAGGCACGCCACCAATCCGCCCACCCTTTCAGGTCCGTCTTCAGGAGTCGTGTCATTCGTTTTCTCAGGGAGGAAAACCCATCGGGATCGGCTACATTGACTTTTCCGTCACCGGCTACCGCCAGTCCCTTGAGATTCTTGGAGCCCATGACGGCCCCTGCGCCACCCCGACCGAAACAGCGGTAAAGTGAACCGTCGGTAAAGATGGCTGCTGATGGGATTTTTTGCTCTCCTGCAGGGCCGATACCAACCGTGGCGACCTTTTTAGGATCAGCCCCCTTGAGCATTGCCCTTTGGGCCGCGGCAGTTTCAGCGCCCCAGATGTCGGATGCATTTTCAAAGGAGACACTCCTGTTGTTTATTTGAACGTAGGTCGGAGAATCGGCGATGCCCTTGATGATTATTGCCCAATAGCCCGCCCTCCGCATTTGCTCAGCAAGGATACCGCTGGATATGGAATAGAGGTATATCCCCGTGAGTGGAGATTTGGTACTTACATTCGCCTTGGGGCTGTAAAAGAGACCCGTGCCGCTTGCCGGACCAGCCGTAAAAATCAGGCAGTTCTCTTCACCAAGGGGGTCTATCCCGGCCCTCACGTGCCTGTAAATAAGGTATGACCCAAGCCCTCGACCGCCGATGTATTTCTTGATGGTTTCACCAGGGATCTCTTGTTCCTCAAAAGTTCTGGTTGAAAGGTCAATTTCCAATGATACGTATTCCATGCAACTTCTCCTCTTGTTTGAGCGTCCGTTTTCTCAAAAACCTATTTTCGCCAACGCCTTCATCTGAACTTTCACCTGTTACTCCTTGTCTTTAGCATCTGTTTTCCTCTGGTTTAACCATTTCCCTATAGGGGACCAGAACAGCACCAGCAGAATGATAAGGAAAAAAGCCCCTGAAATGGGACGGGTTATGAAAGTCAAATAGGAATCATCTGAAAGGAGCAAGGCCTGGTAAAAGCTTTTCTCGGCTATGGGTGAAAGTATAAAGGCCACGAGGAATGATATGGGGCTGTACCCGTACTTTTTCATGTAGAACCCCACCAATCCCGCAATTATGGCAACTATCACGTCAAGGACCTGGCTCCTCATGACATACGTGGAGATGACGCCCAAGACAATAATCGTGGGTGCCAGGATTTTAACGGGCAAGACGGTTACCTTGGCCGCAAACTTACACAGCAGGGTGCCGCATAGGAGAATAAGGAAATTTGCTACCACCAAACCGAAGAACAGGGTGCAAAGAATGTCTTGGTGCCTGGTAAAGAGTTCGAAACCAGGATTGAGGCCATGGACCATGACACCGCCCAGAAAAATAGCTGCCACACCTCCTCCTGGGATACCCAGGGTCAAGGTTGGAATCAATGCCCCTGCTACGCAAGCGTTATTGGATGCCTCCGGGGCGATGACCCCCTGGGGTATCCCCGTGCCGAATTCCTTTGTGTTTTTTGAGGACCTGGCTTCAGCAAGGTAGGCGGTGAAATTAGCCACAGCAGCACCTTCTCCGGGAATTGTGCCTATGCCGAGCCCTATGAGCGATGAACGGATAAGAGTTTTTGTATATCTAAAGGGCTCCTTCAGGCCCTTGAAAATACTTCCGGACAGCTCACCCTTTTCCGCAATGGTCCTTTCGCCCCTTTCAATGAGTGCCAGGATCTCGGAAAAGGCGAATAGGCCGATTATCAAAGGCACAAAGGGTATGCCCCCCCGAAGGTATCCGCTCCCGAAGTTAAACCGCGTGTATCCCGTCATGATATCCATGCCCACGGAGCTTGTGATGACCCCGAGGCCGCCTGCAATGAGTGCCTTGAGCAAGGCCCCTCTTGTTGAAGCAGATATGAGAATGAGCCCCAGGACAGCCAGCATGAAGTATTCGGCAGGTTGAAATCTCATGGAAAACTCTGATATTAACGGAGAAAGGAAAATCAGCCCTGCCAATCCGACAAACCCCCCGATAAAAGAACTCATCATGGATATACCTATGGCAGTACCGCCTTTACCTTTCTTTGCCATGGGATACCCGTCCAGGCAGGTGGCTGCGGAAGCGGCAGTCCCCGGAGTGTTGAGCAATATGGCGGAAATGGACCCGCCATATGTGGTGCTCATGTAAAGAACTGCCAGGAGTATAAGGGCCGGACCCGGAGACATGCCATAGGTAACGGGGAGGAAAAGCGGCATCGCCGTGAGCGGGCCTATACCGGGCAAAAACCCCACTACAAGCCCGAACAGGGATATCCCGATGATCAAGAGGATATTCTGCCATTGGAAAACAATATGTGCCGCGGCAAGCCATGTATCCAAGGCATACATGTTGTCACCCAAACAGGAGCTCGATAATGATCCCTTTAGGCAGAAGGGACTTCATGATCACAGAAAAAATGACGTATACAAATCCGGATATTAGGATCGATGAAGGCAATAATATCCTGGGCCTCTTGTACCCCAGTGTCCGGGCGGAAAAAAACACGAATACCGCCACCCCTGCTATCAAACCAAAAAAAAGCAGGCATGCCAGGAACAGGACCATCAGAAACAGGGTATAATAGACCTTGAAGGTCAGTGTCTTGGGCCCTTCCTCAACAGGACTCTTTGATTCAAGGGAATGGGGGCCCTGCCGGCTCAATACGTTGAGCAGGGAATCCAGCAGGGCAACGAAAATTATCATTATCAGTACCAGCCGGGGGAAGGTGCGGGCCATGTCCGGATAATCCGAGACTTCGAAAAGCAAGAATGCACTAAGCATTACAATCCCTACATTGGTCAAGAACTCAATGGACATCCAGGACTTGTTGCTCATTTGCTGTTGCAAATACCTCCCCTTTTGGTGTTCAAAGGATTCGGGAATAACTTGCTACTTCTGTGCAGCTTTTTTCATAAAGGGTACGTATTTTTGGGCCAGTTCATAGACCTCCAGGGCGGCCTTTTTCATTTCTTCGCTGGAGAAGGGTTTGACTGGCCTCCCCTGCTTTTTCATGATCGCTCTGAACCCAGGATCATCAACGGCCTTCCTGAATGCATCCTCCAGTGTTCTTACCACATTCTTGGAAGTCTCCGGGGGTGCCAGCACGCCACGGATGAAGGAGATATGGGGATAATCCTTGTAACCCAGTTCATAAATTGTAGGAACTCCTGGCAGCGATTCCATTCGCTTCGGGCCCAGGCTAGCGAGGACCCGTAACTTCTCAGCCCTACCGAATCGCACACTGGTGGTGCCGAGCCCAACAAAGCACTCTACCTCACCCTTGATAACGGCTGCAGTTGCAGGACCACCGCCACCGTAAGGTACAGTCTTGGTCTTTATCCCGGTGTATTTTTCCAGGAGCAGCGTATGCAAGTGATCAATGGAGCCGAT
>JAFDHB010000212.1 GCA_019308985.1 Deltaproteobacteria bacterium
TCCTATCAATGATTCCGAGGGCATGGATATCTCACCCACCTCTAGAGACAGGGTCGGGAGCATGCCATGATAATTCTTGTACTCCCCCCCCCAAAGCAGGGTTACCAGCCCTTCTAATATGCTTGCCAGGGCTATGGTCATCATTATTACTGCCAGCACCGGTTGACCCACAAGGGGGCGGAGAGTAAGCCTTTCAATCAACAGGCCCATTATTGCAGCAGCAAATATTGCCAGCAGGATACTGACCCATACCGGAAGGTGGAAGGTCACCAAGAAAGTATACCCCAGATAACCGCCAATCAACACAAAGTGGCCCTGGGCAATATTGAATACTTCAGAGCATTTAAGGATTATGATGAAACCAATTGCGACGAGGGCATAAACTATGCCCAGGGAAAACCCGGTTACCACCAACTGCAAGAAAAAAGTCATTGTGTGACCTCTCCAGCGGAACTGATTTTTAGCATGGCCTTTCTAACTTCCGTCCTTCCGTCCCGGTGCCTGAACTTGGCCTCTATGCCAACCTCTTCCCGTTCATCATATATGGCACGGATAATCTCTTTGTAATGTTTCTCCAAAAATTTTCTCCTCAGCTTCCTTGTCCTGGTCAGCTCACCGTCATCAGGGCTGAATTCCTTGTGCAGGTTTACATATCTCTTTATCCTCGCGCCCGAGGGCAGAGTTTGGTTTATCGTGTCTATCTCCTTTCTTATCAAGTCCAAAACTTCCGGGTGCTGTGACAGCGAGGCAAATGTAGGAGAAGCAATCTTTCTTTTCCCGGCCCATTTTTGTACCGTACCATGGTCAATTATCACGATTGCCGAGACATAATCGCGTTCATGGCTCGCAAAGACCCAGACGTCCTTGATAAAAGGGCTAAACCTCAATCGGCTCTCAATCAACTGTGGAGATACTTTATCTCCGGTCGCCATCTCGATAATATCATTTACCCTGTCTACGATCACGAGGTGGCCGTCCTCTTTGATGAAGCCGCTGTCACCACTATGAAACCACCCCCCTTCCAAGGCTTCGGAAGTCCCATCAGGGTCCTTGCAATAGCCTACAAAGATACCGGGCTGCCTGTAAAGTATTTCTCCGTTATCCGCTATCTTTACCTCAGCTCCATCATGGACGGGTCCTACGGTGTCCAAACGGATATCATCCTCCTTTGCACCTGTTAATGCCCCGCCCTCTGTGGTCATGTAAGTGTTTTTTAAGGGGACACCTATGGCATGGTAAAACCTGAGGACGTCCGGGCTGAGAACACCACCGGTTGTATAACAAATCCTGGCATTCAACAGACCAAGACTCTTTTTTATGGGCCTGAATAAGACTGCGGAAGCAAAGGCATAGAGCATCTTCAGAAAAACACCCACCCTAATTTTTTGAAACCCTTTATCAACGAGCCTGTAACCGACCGGCATCAGAAGGCGAAAAGCAAGTTTCTTAATGGTATCAGCATTAAGAATTCGCGCATGGACCATTGCTGCCTTACTCTCCCAGATCCGGGCCCCGCAGATCACGATACTCGGGCCTGTCTCATTCGTGTCCCGTTGATGGGTCTCCGGGGCTTCGGCAAAGTTCAATGTGTTGGCTGACAGCAGGTGGCACCCGACCAGGAACCATTGCTCTGTTATCCAGGCTGGGGGCAAGTGTGGTACGAGACTGTCCTTTTCGGACCAAGGGTCGAGAATCAAGCAGTAAAGTGCACCGGACATCAACGTTCCATAAGTGTGGATTGCACCCTTGGGTACGTCCCCTGTTGTACCGGAGGTGTAAACGATTGCACAAACGTCATCGGCCTTGCCCCGTTGGACATTTTGCTCAAATAGTCCCGGGTGCTCTATTTCATATTCTTTCCCTATTTCGATAACTTGCCTGTGTCCCATCAAAATGGGATCCTCGTAGTGAGCCAACCCCTTGTAGTTCCAATATATGATTGTCTTGAGAAAGGGAAGCTGATCCTTGATCTCCAGAAACTTGTCAACCTGTTCCTGATCTTGGACCACAGCGAACCTGGCCTCTGAGTTCTCTGCGACGTATTTGATCTCCGATGGGGTCGATTCAGAATACAGGCCTACTGAAGCCCCATGATTGGCCTGCGCAGCAAGCTCAAAATAGTACCATTCCGGGGCATTATCACCGATAATGATCAATCTGTCTCCCGGTTCAAAACCAAGTGAAATCAAGCCAAGTGCCAGGTATTTGGTGCACGTGTAATAGTCCTTCCAGGTACAGGGCTGCCAGATACCATAGTGCTTGTAGCGCATGGCCTTCCGAGTATCGCCGTATTTTTCAAAATTATACTTTAGTATCTTAGGCCAAGTATCGCCTTTTTCTCGATAGATTTGCTCCCTGGTAAGAATCATATCTTTGTGCGTTTTTTCTATCAAGCAATCCACCTCTTCCTTCTGTGATAGTGTTTAACCTCACGATAACTCTTCTTTGAGCCGACAGCCGACAATCCCATATAGAACTCCCTGATGTCATCGTTATCCCTCAACTCTGCCGCTGATCCGGCCATAACCACTCTGCCGTTTTCCATAACGTGGCCGTAATCTGCAATCCCAAGAGCAGCCCTTGCATTTTGCTCCACAAGGAGTATGGCCACTCTTTGCTCCACGTTGATCCCTCTCACTATCTTATAGATTTCTTGAACCACAAGGGGAGCAAGGCCGAGTGAAGGCTCATCCAAAAGCATGAGTCTGGGTCGTGCCATAAGGGCCCGGCCGATCACCAGCATCTGCTGTTCGCCGCCGGACAGATATCCGCTTGTCTGCCGCCTGAGTTTTCGGATGCTTGGGAAATAGTTGAAGACCATATCCATATCCTTCTTGACCTCTGCTTTATCATTCCTCAAGTAAGCACCCACAAGCAAGTTTTCCTCGACACTTAAGCGTTCAAGAACCCTTCGACCTTCCATTACCTGGCTAATGCCCATGGCTGCGATCTGTTCGGGTCCAAACCTGTCTATCCTCCTGCCATCGAAATGAATACTGCCTTCGGTAATTTCCCCCTCTTCTGTTCTCAGCAGACCGGATATGGCCTTCAAAACAGTCGTCTTCCCCCCTCCGTTTGCCCCGAGCAAGGCTACGATTTGTCCCTCGTTTACCTCCAGTGAGACCCCTCGCAACACCTCGATAACCTTCATATAGACTACTTCTATATTCTTTACCTGTAACATCTCCTTCCCTCTTTGTCCCGGACTCTCGCTCTCTCTGCAATGTTTTTACCCGACTTCATAGCCCTATTTCTTGGCCGAGGTAAGCATTAATGACCTTGGGGTTGTTCTTAATTTCGGCAGGGCTGCCTTCTGCGATTTTGCGGCCAAAGTCAAGGACAATGATTCTGTCGGCGATATCCATCACTACCCCCATATCATGCTCGACAAGGATTATGCATCCCACACCGTCCCTTAAGACAGGAGTGTCAGGATAGGTTTCTCCCTGTCCCTCAAATATATCAATAATGAATCGGGCCATATCCTCTTTTTCTTCCATGTTCATCCCGGCCATTGGCTCGTCAAGGAGAAGGACTTTCGGCTCCAGGGCCAAGGCCCTGCCCAGCTCAACCCTCTTTTGCAAACCATAGGGCAGAACCCCTACCGTCTTTTTTCTGATTGGTGCGATCTCCAGAAAGTCGATAATTTCTTCTATCACGCGTCTATGCATGATTTCCTCTCTCAGAGCCCAACCAAAATACAGTGCGCCTGTGACAAAGTTCTGTTTCATGAGCACATGTCTTGCAGCCATTAGATTATCTTGAGTGCTCAGGCCTGTATAAAGCTCTATGTTTTGGAAAGTTCGTGCAATCCCCATCCTTGCCAGCTTATCAGGACGCATGCGGGCAATTCTTTTTCGGTCGAAATAAATCTCGCCCCTTTGGGGTTTATAGAAGCCGTTTATGCAGTTAAGGAGCGCGGTCTTGCCGGCACCATTCGGACCAATAATGGCCAGGATTTCCTTTCCTCTCACATCAACGCTTATCTCATTGAGCGCTGTAACCCCGCCGAAAGAGAGCGAGAGACTATGGACACGCAACCTGACATCGCCATCAATTTTCACCTATAAAGGCCTCCCTTAGCTTCAAATCTGAAAGCGAAAACCCTTCTTTGCTATAGCAGCAACAATGACTATATCCAAGACAAAATTGTCGATGTATGCCGTAGATACCCCGGCAAATTCATGCCTTGCAACAGTATGGAAATGGAAACCCGAATTGCTCGGGAGCATGACCTTAATCTTTCACTAACAAGCCGGAATCTGCCATCAGGGCTCAATGATATCTTACGACCTCCAACAACAATGGGCCGAAAGGGTTCCTCTTGATTATTATTGATTACCCGAAACAACCTTGTCCAAAAGCTCGACTTTATCTTTTTCAGGAAAGGCTTTCAGCATTAGCCCGGCACTTTTTCCCTTTTCAGGTTCTATGTTCTTAAGGGCCCCTTTGCCCTTTGTAGTGATTTCAAGGAGGGTAACGCGTTCTCATGCGGGTCTGACTTTCTTATCAAGAACCCCTCTTTTTCCAACCTCTTGGCCAATCCAGTCATTTGACCCCGGGAACCATCATTGTCCTTCTCACTTCAGATACCTTATTCAGCCGCATAAAACTCCAGACTCCTCTCTGGAGATGGAGCGGCAGCCCAAAGGGCCCAAGAAATTGTAACCGAAAGATGCCCCCGGCTCCTGCCGGGAGAGGGTCACTAGGAACTTTGGCTTTGCTTACTCGGAATAGCAAAGACTGTTAGCCGTCTGAATTTCCTCATGACAGGATTCAAAATCAAGAATTACAAGGAGGTATAATAGAAATGCCTGAAGGTGTGAAAGGAGATTATGATAGGTTATTCGTAGCAGTAGTCACCCCATATAACGAATCCTATGAAGTTGATGAGAGAGCTTTGCGGAAATTTCTCCAATATTTTATGCAAGATCGTTTCGTAGAAGCAGGGGGGGCTGTCATTATCAATCCCGAAGCTGGTGAGATATTTTATCTAACGCGAGAAGAAAAAAGACGAAATGTTGAAATCGCCATGGAGGAATGCGGGGAAAAAGTTCCTGTATTCGCCGGTGTATCCGATCTCCGCACTGAAGATGCCGTGAAGGTTGCAATTGATGCAAAGGAGATTGGAGTGGACGGTATCTTTTTGATACCTCCGTTAGGGGCTATGGACGTTACCATATCGTGGGATGCAGCAAAGTATCCTGAAGTCTTTGTAGATATGGCGAAAGCGGAAGTGGATGCGGTTGATCTACCAGCTATCGTGCATCCAACAGGGTCGCCTACTCCTCTGTATGGTATAGGTCTGCCTGTAGAAACAGTCTTGGCCATGTGCAATCAAATCTCGAACATCGTGGGCTGGAAAATGACATACAGTTACCGCGGCGGCATCATTGTCGCAAAAGCTCTTCGGAGCCTCGAAAGACACGTAGCCATTTTGCGTGCATCCGCAAGATATTTCCATGAAAACTTAGCTACCGGCTATTTTGACGGCACTGTCACCGGATCCTTCAATTATGCGATGGAGAGAATGATTGACCATATCAATGCATGGAAACGAAAGGATGTCCGGGAGGCG
>JAFDHB010000213.1 GCA_019308985.1 Deltaproteobacteria bacterium
AACTATGATTTCGTGGGGAACAATACCCCGGTGTTTTTCATACGCGATCCCCTGAAGTTTCCTGACTTCATACATACACAGAAACGCAACCCGGCCACAAACCTCCCCGATCCTAATATGTTCTGGGATTTCCTGTCCTTGACCCCCGAGTCTATCCATCAGGTGACCATCCTGTTCTCCGACAGGGGTACGCCTGCCACGTATCGGAATATGAACGGATATAGCAGTCACACCTACAAGTGGTATAACGACAAAGGCGAATACTTCTGGGTCCAGTATCATTTCAAGACCGACCAGGGGATCAAGAATCTCACGAGGGGAGAGGCCAGGAGGATCGCGGGAGAAGATCCTGATCATGCCACCAGGGACCTCCATGAAGCTATTGAACAGGGGGATTATCGTTCCTGGACCCTGGAAATGCAGATACTTACCCCGGAAAAGGCCAAGGACTTCCCCTGGGACATCTTTGACATAACAAAGGTATGGCCTCACAAAGAGGTTCCGCCCATCAAGGTAGGAAAGCTTGTCCTCAACCGGAACCCTGAAAACTATTTCTCGGAGGTCGAACAGTCAGCTTTCTGCCCGGGGAACGTGGTGCCGGGGATAGCCATTTCACCCGATAAGATGCTCCAGGCCCGGGTGTTCTCTTACCACGACACTCACGTCCATCGCTTAGGGCCGAATTATCATCTCATTCCCGTCAATGCCCCGAAGAACGCCCCGGAGAAGAGTTACCAGCGTGACGGTTTCATGAGGGTCGACGCCAATGGCGGAGGGGGGCCGAATTACTGGCCAAACAGCTTCGGAGGACCTGAACCGGATGCCGACTCCCTGGAGCCCCCCTTTGAGGTCTCAGGTGATGCAGCGCGTTACCCCTATACCCATCCCAATGATGATTTCGTGCAGCCCGGGAACCTGTACCGTCACGTAATGACCGATAGTGACCGGGATAACCTCATAGGCAATATAGTCGATCACTTGGGCAAGGCCCTGAAACGCATTCAATTGCGCCAAACAGCCCTGTTTTACAAGGCTGATCCTGATTACGGCCTACGAGTCGCCAAGGGGCTGGGGCTTGACTCCAAGGAAGTGGAGCGCCTGGCAGGGATGTCACAGGAAGAGAGGGCCAGGGAAACTTCAGCGTAAGACGGGAGAACGCTTCATACCGCCGGCTTCGAAGGTCTCCAAGATTTGAGGCCGGCGGGTTGCTGTAACGATGCGGGTTCGAGTTTTTTAGTAGAATCTCCTCTTGCGGGCAGATCGCTTGGAGCGCTTTCCGCCCGGGTCTGCGGGGTTGACCTTGATGGTTCGCCCATCAATGGATTTTCTGTTCAGTGCCTTGATCGCTTGATCCGCCTCGGAGTTACTCGGCATCTCCACAAAACCGAAGCCCTTTGATTGCCCGGAATGCCTGTCCCTTATTATCTTGACGCTCTCTATCTCACCGTATTCTTCAAACATGGTCCTCAGATCGTTTTCAGTAACGCTGAAAGGAAGCTTGCCCACATAGATATTCATTATTTTCTCCTTTCTCAGTGTATTTTTCACTTATCTTGCGGAAATGGTGGCCGTAGATGGCAAAGGTGACCGACCACGCCAGCAATCTAGGCCGATGAAGGAGGGTCCATAGCAGGATCTTCCAGTATTGAAATCGCTCCCTTCCAAAGACGCCCAACCGTATGCTCGTCCGGAAAAAGGCCAACAGGTGCTGGAAGTCGAGGGGTGTCTTGAACTTTGGCGCCTTGTACTCCCTCAAGAAGGCCTTTACCCGATTGTAATAGTATTGGGGGGAATAGATCTTATTCAATATGTCCCTGTAGCCTTCCCGGAGGGTATGAATATCCATGCGCGGAACGATGTTGGTAGTACCGTCCGTGTTCCCTGACATGCTTCCCAGGAGGCGACCTTCCTTCTTCAGACGGTCGAAAAGTCTTGTTCCGGCAGGGGCCTGTAAGAGCCCAACCATGGCCGTCACTATTCCGCTTCTCTGAATGAACTCGATCTGACGCTTGAATATGGAAGGAGAGTCATTGTCAAAGCCGACTATGAAACCCCCCTGAACTTGCAATCCTGCCCTTTGGATCTTCCTGATACTTTCCACAAGATCTCGGTTCTTGTTTTGTTTCTTGTTGCACTCCTCCAAACTTCCCTCATCAGGGGTTTCGATGCCGATAAATACCGCGTCAAAGCCTGCTTCAACCATGAGATCCATGAGTTGCTGGTCATCGGCGAGGTTGATGGAAGCTTCGGTGTGTAAAGGCAGGCCCTTTCTTCCCTTTTGCCACTCGATGAGCGCCGGCAGGAGTTTGGTCTTCAGGTATCTCTTGTTGCAGATGAAGTTATCATCCACGAAGAAGACCTGCCCTCGCCACCCCATCCTGTTGAGGTGTTCCAGCTCATTAATCACTTGTTCGGATGTCTTTAGCCTTGGCCTGTGGCCGAAAAGGGCGGTCACGTTGCAAAACTCGCAGTGGAACGGACACCCCCTGGAGAACTGGACACACATTGAGGCGTAGCTCTTCATGTCCGCCAATTCCCACATGGGGATCGGTGTCTCTTTTATGTCGGCAAACTGGGGGGTCTGGTAGATTCGCCGGGGAGATCCCTGCTCCAAGTCCCTCAAGAAGGGGGGGAGGGTGAGTTCTGCCTCATTGAGGACAAAGTGGTCGACCTCTTCGAACTGATCGTATTCGCTCGTGAAAAGCGGTCCTCCTGCGACAACGGGCAGCCCGAATCCCTTGCACCTGGAAATGATTTCTATCGCGGAGTCCCTCTGGACCGCCATTGC
Source organism: Deltaproteobacteria bacterium (assembly GCA_019308985.1). Next base: position 2,789 of record JAFDHB010000213.1, read on the forward strand.
GCCGATAAAGACCATGTCGGCCCACTCCAGGTCTTTGTCCGTAAGTCCTTTTGTGTTGGCATCAACCAGTCGCTTGTCCCAATGGGAGGGCAATAGGGCAGCGACCGTCAGAAGGCCTAAGGGCGGATAGGCGGCCTTCTTACGGATGAACTTGAGGGCATGTTTGAAACTCCAGAAGGTATCCGGGTACTCAGGGTAGACCAGCAGTATTTTCAAGAGCGTCCTCCGTCGGTTCTTAGAATCTACGTTAAAACACTTCGTTCTGTTTGATGTGTCAAAGCGAGGTAATTCAACAGAGCGATACAAAAAGCAAGAACACGTCCATTGAATTGGACATCTTCCCCTGCGCGGCAGTTTCCTGCTGGAGGCCTGGCGGCTAAAAAGGAAAACTCACTCCTATAAAACGATATCTGATGCCCCAAGTCAAGGAAAAAGGCAGAAGTATTTTCCCTTGGGTCTTGCGGGAATTGACGATTTTTCATAATCCTTGTATGCTTTGCCCCTAATAAACCAGGATCACGGGGAGAATGAAACCAGAGGCGATTATCTTTGACTACGACGGTACCCTCGTTCATTTGAATATCGATTTCAAAGGGATGCGCAAGGGCGTGGAGAAGGTCCTCTGCAAATATGACGTTGAAGTTCAGTCCCTTAGAGATTTCTATATCCTGGAGATGATCGACAGGGCACGGGATTCCACCCTGGTGCGCTTCCCCTCCATGGCCGCATCCCTCTACGCAGAGGCCCGCGATGTTGTCAGAGGATACGAGATCAGGGCAGCGAGGGCAGGGGAGATTATCGAGGGCGTCCCGGAGATGCTGGCAAGGTTGGGGGACATAGGGATCAAGAGAGGTATTATCACAAGGAATTGCGATCTGGCGGTTCGGGAGGTCTTCCCTGATATTGAAGCCTTTTGCGATGTCTTTATTTCCAGAGATCAGGTGGAAAGGGTGAAACCCCATCCGGGGCACCTGGGGCTCGCATTGGAAAGATTGAAGGTGAGGGACCGGGACAGGTGTCTCATGATAGGGGACCATGTTATGGATATTGAAGCAGGGAGATGCCTTTCAATCAAAACGGCCGGTGTACTTACGGGAAAAACGGGCGCCCAGGAGTTCTTGGATGCAGGAGCTGACTTTGTGTTGGGAAATGTGACCGAGATTCTTGGGCATATCTTATAGGAGTGTGGTCGGTGGGTCGCACAATACTGCCAACAGGGAAGTGTGATCATAGACTCCTGAGCAGGCTCTTGGGGAGGTTTTCCGCTCACGACGAAAGGGTGATCTTGGGGCCGGGCATAGGGGAAGATGCGGCGGCAATAGACACGGGTGATAGTGTGCTCGTGGTTGCCACCGATCCCATTACCTTTGCGACCAGTGAGATAGGTTACTATAGTGTTATCGTCAACGCAAACGACGTGGCAACTGCCGGGGCCGAGCCTCGGTGGTATAGTGTTGTCATCCTCCTGCCGGAAAGGGAGGGCAATGATGAACTTCTGGGGAAGATCTTCGAACAGATCCAAAAGGCATGCGAGGCCCTGGGTGTCTCCCTCATCGGAGGCCATACAGAGATAACCTATGGCCTGGATCGTCCCATCGTGATCGGGCAGATGATGGGGGTGACGGAAAAGGAAGGGCTCGTCAGGACATCCGGGGCGAGACCAGGTGACCTGATTCTGCTGAGCAAGGGCATAAGTGTCGAGGGCACATCCCTTATAGCCAGGGAGAAGAGGGAGGAGCTCTTGTCTGAGGGGTTTTCGAGAGAAGTTCTGGAAAGGGCAGAGAATTTTCTCTTTGATCCCGGAATCAGCATCGTAAAAGAGGCGCTCCTGGCAAAGGGGACCGGAGAAGTGAATTCCATGCATGACATCACCGAAGGGGGACTTGCGAACGGTCTCCATGAAATAGCTATAGCAGCAAACGTCTCCCTGGAGCTGGAAATGAATCGAGTCCCCATATATCCGGAGACCGCTGAACTATGCGATTTCTACCATCTGGACCCCTTGGGCCTGATAGGCTCGGGATCTTTAATCGTCACGGCCCCCCGAGAGGTTGCAAACAGAATATTGAGTGAGGGGGAGAGGGAGCACATGGATTTCACTATCATCGGGAAAGTAGTGGCCTCGGGTCACCCTTCGGTCATGATGATCACTGAGAATGGCCGTAGAGAGGCCCCCTTTTTTCCCAGGGATGAGATTGTAAAGATACTGTGACACATCTTTGACTCACCGATTTCCAGGCAGTGATCAGCCAATTAACCAGGTAAATACAAAGGACACAGGAGTCTTTGACATGAGGGAACACAAAGAGCTTCTCTATCTATCCCAATCGGACGTCGTGGCGGCGGGCTTGACCATGGGGGAAATTATAGATATCTTGGAACGTGTGTTTCGGGAGAAGGGTGAGGGACGCACCGAGATGCCCCCCAAGATTGGAATTTACCCGGGAGGAGGGGATAGCTTTATCCACGCGATGCCGGCCCACATCCCTGAACTCCAATCCGCTGGCATCAAGTGGGTGAGCGCCTTTCCCGAAAACAATAAGAGGGGATTGCCTTACATTAACGGCCTTCTCATACTAAATGATCCGGAAACCGGCCTGGCCATTTCCGTCATGGATTGTGTTTGGATAACCGCAAAGCGAACCGGCGCGGCAACGGCTCTTGCCGCAAGGTACCTGGCGAGGCCGGATGCCTCAGTGGTGGGCGTTTTGGGATGGGCGCAGTAATGTGGAAGCCTTGAGGGTCATTTTTCCCCTGAGCAGGGTGATGGCATACGATGTAGATCCAGGGGCGGCGGGTCAGTTTGCAGAGGAAATTCATACCCGGTTTGATTTGGACGTAGTCATTGTAGGGGATCCGAAAAAGGCTGTTAAGGGTTGTGATATTGTTGTCACTGCCGGTCCAATAATGAAGAAACCTCACCGAACCATACAGGCCGGGTGGCTGGATCCGGGAGCCTTTGCCTCCCTGGTGGATTATGACACCTACTGGCACCCGGATGCCATGTGGGAGGCCTCGAAGTTTTGCACCGATGACATTCCCCAGTTGCGCCTTTATCAACAAAGGGGTTACTTGCAGGATATACCTCCCATTTATGCAGACCTTGGGGAGATTGTGGCGGGCAAAAAGAGGGGGCGTGAGGCAAGGGACGAGCGAAACATGACAGTCAATCTGGGACTGGCTTTGGAAGACATGGCCGTGGCCTCCTTGGTGTACGAGCGGGCCTTGGAAAAGGGATTGGGGTCGTGGCTGGCTCTCTGAGCCCTATTCCGGCAGGGGTCGGTTGATGGCGAGCCGAAAAGAGGATCCTGTAGAGCAAGGAAAGAGAGTCACCCTTGTAGGGCTGTTTGTGAATGTTTTTCTCATCGCCCTCAAGCTCGCTGCAGGGATTTTTGGCAGCAGCCAGGCTCTGATAGCCGATGCCGTTCATTCAGTGTCCGACCTGTTTACGGACGCCATTGTCCTCATTGGCCTGAAGATCGGCAGGAAAGATCCCGACGAGACCCATCACTTCGGCCACGCACGAATCGAGACCCTTGCCTACGCTGTCATAGGAATTGCACTGATCGGCACAGCGGTTTATCTGGGCATAAAAGCCCTCTGGAATATCTACCTTCATGTGGAATACCACCCAAAGATCATCGCCATTTTTGCTGCTCTTGTTTCCATCGGGGCAAAGGAAGGCCTCTACCACTACACGATACGTACCGGCAGGCGCATCAACAGTCCTTCAATCATAGCAAATGCCTGGCACCACAGGTCGGACGCCTTGTCCTCAGTTGCCGTACTTCTCGGGGTCCTGGGGGCACAGATAAGGCCTTCGTGGCACATCCTTGATGCCTATGCCGCCCTTTTGGTGTCTTTGCTTATCATCAAGGTGGGCATTGATATATTCAAAAACGCTATGAACGAATTCACGGACAAGGCCCCGGACCCCGAGACCCTGGAGAGGATGTGCGCATGTATCAAAGACGTTGATGGGGTTCAGGGACTCCATGATGTGAGGGTCCGCACCTCGGGCGGGATGCACCAGATGGAGGCCCATATCGTTATCGACGGGACCCTGACCGTGGTAGAAGGACACAGGATTGCAAATACCGTTGAGAGAAGATTGTTGGATGAAATCCCGGAGATCAACAGCGTCATCATCCATGTGGATCCGGACTTGGATGAGCAGTGAACAGGCTCCAGACCGCTCTGATATTCCCTATTCGGGGTTTAAGGAAACAAAAGGACTTGGGCAACAGCCTGTCGGTCATCACCAATACGCAGAGGGAGAACTTCAGGAAGGTAGAGATACCTCTACTCTGATGTATTGGGCAAAAATATGTAAATCTTTGCCAAGAATTGGAAACCTATTGCAAAGAAAGGATAGAAAGATCCACTCCACGGGGTAATCTCATTGGCCGACTAGCCAATATATGGAAATCAATAAGAAATTTTATCCCTAATAAACCTCTTTCAGGCACATGCCTTGCATAGGATTCTTCAAAAACCAAGAGGAGGTAGGACTTGGCTGAAGATCTCAAATACCTGGACTGCGGTAATTGGGATACCATGAATTGTCCCCACAGGAACTCCCCCTTGATGAAGGCAACCTATATCAATGAGGGAGAACCTGTTGAAGAACCCAGCGGCAATATTCTGGAGGAGCTCAATAGGCTCTGTACGAATTGCCCCGACTTTGTCCTCGAAAACTAGGTTTTCTTGACCTCACCTTTGTGGAAAAGGACCCCGAAGCTTAAACCGATACGGGTTTTACAAGGGGAAGGGATCGGTGGTCTGTCGTTTTCGGCGCCGTTAGGAGTCGTTAAAAAATAACTATAACAAATAGGTTGTTTTTTCCTAGAAGGTATGGTATGCATGTTGGCATGCCCATACCATTGGAAGCAATCCGAAAGCGTTACGATCTTCTGTCGTC